>MPDD01000001.1 GCA_001874265.1 Bacteroidetes bacterium MedPE-SWsnd-G1
ATATACATAAGCCCAGTTATAGTAAAAATCATATTTAAAGAAAGATTTTCCAAAATTCCAATTTTTGAAAGGAAAAGAAATAAAATAGGAATAAAAAAAAGAAGTATTGTCCACGTTATTTCGAAGTTAATTAAGTCTCTACCTAATTTATTAATGTTCTTTATTTTATCCTGTTTTGATGTCCATAATATAAATGGAACTAGAATCCCAAGCATTGGAAAAAACAAAAATGTAAGTGAGGAAAGATTTAGAAATACCAAATATTTTTTATCCTCTTTAATAGTCCAATCAATTAATTCATCTGGATTTACGCTCAATGCATTTGACAATCTTTTCAGCGATTCTCCAGTTGGGTTTGTAGAATTATTTTCAATACGTTGAATAGTTCTTAAACTTAACCCTGATTCATCGGCAAGAGCCTCTTGAGACATACCTCTTTGATTTCTTAATTTTTTTAGTCTGATTGCTAAGTAGTTATTATTCATTATGAATAGTGTTCATTTTCTTTATTCCATTATTTTTTTTTCGCATTATAGCAATTGTTATTGTTCCTAACAAAAAACCAGGTATTAATTGGATTAAAGAACCATAAACAACTTGTTGAAATGCAGCTTGGGCAAAGTTATCAAAATGTAGGCTATAATGAGTTCCTATTTCCCATTTGTGATCAATCCACCAAATTACAGCCACTGGAAATCTTGAAATTGGGGAAAATAGTAATAAACTTAAAAGGAGTACTCCTAAAGCGTTCTCTTCATTGTATAATTTAATTCCCCAATAAATCGCAAATGCTAATGTTAACCAGAGTAGTCCAATAATAAAAATAATCCTTTCAGGTAATCCAATAAGTTCAAGCGAAAAGCGAATTGGTGTTAATATTAATGCAAATAGTATTGCAGTTTTAGCTAGGCGCAGAGCACGACGAAATGTTGTTTTTTGTTTAATGTTTATTTTTGTTTCCATTAATTAACTATGATTAAATATCTGAAACAAAAGTAAACAGTAGGGTAGGCATTGATGTCGTCATGTATAGGACATTATTACGTCATCTATGCTTAATTTCAGAAACATAGATAAAACAGCATTTTTTCTTGAAACTGAACACAATGTTTTTTATAGATGGTGTGATTCGTTTTTTTGTTAGACAATTTAATAACTAGATTTTATTTTAGAATCTTACTTGGTAAGCAAGAACTAAGCAAATTGATATGATTAATATGTTTATGAAAGCACGTGCTATCCATGGCAATTTTGAGTAGTCAATTTTGGCATAGTCTCCTAAAACCACAAAGATGCCCATACATAAGAACCAAGGTGTTAGTAGCAGGAAAAGCGCTTGTTTTAATAATATAACTGCTAGGTCATGTATAAAACCACAGACAACAAAAGTAATTACAAGAGCTAATGCTTTAGGTAAAACCAGTTTTAGTGGTTTAAAAATGTATTTCCCTAAATAATATCCCCAAATTGGGTTCCAGTATTTCCAAAATATGGAAAACCTCCCTGCACCTAGAGAGCGATATAACATATTGCGAAGCGAATCTCGATGCCCTAAGGGTACGCCGTTTCTTCTTTTTACGTAGTCAGATAAATTCAACATTTATGGATTCAGTTTTTAATTCGCCAAGGTGGATTTAGTCGGTTTTCTCCGCCATAAAATAATATCAGCTGATTTCCGTCAAGATCTTTCAGCCTCGCTTCTCTCCACAACCAACTTTGGTCCGTTGGTTCTTGGTCAAACTCAATTCCATTTCTTTTTATGTTTTCAACGTGCTCATCAAGATTTTCGCATTCAAAATACACATAAACTCCATCTCCTTTGGGTAGTTTGTTTGTTTGATGAATTGAAAAGGTTGCGTTTCCATTTGGGCATTCAAACCTTGCATAATGCGGAAGTGCTTTTATAATCAATTTCAAACCTAATTTTTCATAAAAGGGGATTGATTTTGTTAAGTCTAATGATGGAACTGTTATTTGGTTTAGGTTCATTATTTAAATTATTATTATCAAATAATACATGTTTGTGTGTGACTTTGTAGTGAGAAATAAGAATTAATTTTCACGTGATTGTTTCCGCTTTATGTCCAATTTTAAAGTTACAAGAATTTGCAATAAAACAGAGTTCATTCGCTTTTTTGTGTAATTCATTTGCCTGTTCTATCATATTTACGTCAGTGATTTTTACTTTCGGATTAAGGGTAACTTCGCTAAACTTCCCGCTCCCGTTTTTAGTTTCCTCCATAATTCCCGTAGCCTTATCTACATATTCGGTAACTATAATTTTATGTGCTGAACATAGATGTAAATAAAAAAGCATATGACAAGCAGATAAAGAAGATAAAAAAAGGTCTTCCGGATTATATCTTGTTTTATCTCCTAAAAAAGCAGGGTCAGATGAGCCATTGATTGCGGTATATTTTCCGCCACCTATTATTTTATGGTTTCTGCTATAAGACTTATAATTGAGAGTCCCATTTCCTTCGTTTCCTGTCCATTCAACTTTTACTTCGTAATTGTGTTTTTTCATTCTGATTTCAAAATTTTATGGGATTTCTCAAATGCAGTACAACGCTAGTTGAATGTGTCACAACGGTTTGTTTAAGATTAGTTGCGGGAAATCAGCATTGATTTTCCGCCGTGGCACTAAGGTAATTAATCCGAGTGAATTTTCGGCAAGAATATACCGTAGCAATTAATTATACACGTTGTTGGCAAACGTATTTTTATGCAATGTTATCAATTTTCTTGATTAATATATTTTAACCCTTCGTACAAAGCTATTAATGGTACAGAGCGATGGTTTTCTTTTTCAAAATATTCTATTGCCACATTTATAGGTTCATCCGATTTTTTAGTCATTAATGTATAAAAATCGTCGTGTCTTTTTTTATTCCTCTCATAATTAGCTTCTCCTTGATTGGCAGTAGCGATGTATAATTTTTTATTTAATGATTTTGAAGAACTAGAATCAACTTTGTTTTTCATCGTCTCTTCATTCCACCAAATACTAGGGTCAATAGAAATGTAAGCATTGAATACACTATTTTCATCCATAAAGGAATTTAGGGTAAGTAGCCCTCCTAAAGAGTGCCCAACAAGAGTTCTAAACGGTTCTGTCTTATACTTTTTATCAATATAAGGTACTAGTTCTTTCTCAATGAAATTCAAAAAAATTCTTCCACCTCCCATATTATTCGGTCGTTTGGTCTTAATTTTTGTAACTGTAAAATCTCGTTCTCGGTCAACATTCTCTATGGCTATAATAATACTTTCAGGCATTAAATTGTTTCGATTCCTATTAGAACTCATAAAATGTACTATTCCAGATGCTGTTTTAAAATGAGTATATCCATCCAATAATATGATAACTGGATATTTTTTATCAACTTCAGATGAATTATTGTATGAATCAGGAAGACTTATTAAACAGGTTCTATCTTCATCTAAAATATTAGATTTAATAACGAACTTACTTCCTACTATAATATCTGTTTCATTCTGTCCAAATGTGGTTTGTACTCCTGAAAGAAGAATATATAAAATTACAAATGTCAAATTCTTCATAGTTTGCTTTATATGTTGGGTAACGGTTAGGCTATGATTTCGTTGTGGAAAATGTCGGAGACTTTTCCGCTGTAGAAATCAGCCGTTTGGTTTGTTAAATTTATTATTTTTTGTTCTATTGTTACAATGAATTATAGCCAGTGTTGTACCTAGTTTTTTTTATATCAGCAATAATCATCTATGGAATCTTCTCCAGTCCATTCAAGTCCTAATACTAAATTGAGTTGTTTTTGTGCTCCTATTAAAGTGAAAAACGTGCCTAGATTTTCGTGAACAAATTTTTCGTTTTCAATGTAAACTTTTGCAAGAGCGAATGGTTTTATACTATTACTTGTCGTCAATACAATCATTACACTCATATCTTCCGATAATTGAGACTCCGCAACCGAAGATTCGCCGTATTGATTTTTTGAAAAGGTACTACCTTTGGTAAGTTTTTCTTTGTATTTCTCAATTGAACTATCAATAATTGTTGTCGGGCAATTTGGAAATTCGCTTTCGGTTTTCCATTTTTTTTGCATTGCATTTGTTGTTATTGATTGTGTTAAGAAATCTTCTTTAGAATAATCATCCTTTTGTTGAACAGCTTTGGAAAATAATTCTAAAATATTTCGATATTCTTCTGTTGGCTTTCTATAAAACACATCTCTGCGAATATGTTCGTAGAATCTACCATTATAAATTATTTCATACCAATAAAAAGCAATGTGACTTGATGAAAGATCTTGAATTGCTGTAACTTTCATTTGTTGGCTGTTGGTCATCTCTTTTTCTAATACAAAATGTATTTCGTCATCTTGACAGAAAAGTATATCTCCTTTGTTCAAATTATCGTAATACGACTTTATGGGATGTCTTCCAATAATTTTGGGTGTATTAGGATTTTTTGGTTTGTTTGAAGTTTTTATATCTGTTTTTAAATTGAAAGGATTGAATTTCGTGTGAATCCATTCTCCTAATTGACCTCCTTTGGGAATTTTACCCTCTTTAGCCCAATTTTCTAAATTTCTTCTGGTGTTGTCCGATTCTTCTTTTGTAACCGTTCTCATCCATTCAAAATTTTGTTCAAGCTCTCCGTCAGTTGGTTTGGAAGGATTGTCGAGGAAATTGTCAATACTTCCGTACTTGAAAATTATTCTTGATAGAGTTATAGGATTAAGTAAAATGTTTTCTAATCTAGTAATCCATCTTAAGTTTTCAGGTCTATTATTTTTTTTGTTAGTGTCGATATGGTCAACAATATGTTGTACAGAAGGCTGTTTTCCGTGAAAAGCAGTTGCCACAATTCTATGAACTGTTTCTGATGAGAAGTTCATATAACCTTTATTCTTACATGGTTTACCGAAAGTCCATTTTTCGTCTAATGGTCTTTTTCTTTTGTTTGTTCTTTGGAGTCTGAAAACAGAACCATTTTCTCTTACACGATAGGTTTCACTACGATATTCGCAGATTTTTTCAGTTTTATTTATGTCAAATAGATTGTCCAAATATTTCTGGATTAATTTGGTTCTAAAATTAGGTACAACTTGTTATATCATAAGAATATATACTTTTATCCTGGCGCTATTTCCGGATAAACGTAGTTTTCTGTGAGTTTATCTATTTTATTCTTTTAGTTTAATGCGCATCCAACCAATTGTCGCCCATATCCATATCTACATCCAGCGGAATAGACAATTTGTAAGCGTTCTCCATTTCGTCTTTAATAATCGGTTTCAATATTTCTAATTCGTCTTTATGTATATCAAAAACCAATTCATCATGCACCTGCAATAACATCTTAGATTTGTAGTTTTCTTTTTCAAATCGGTTTTGAATATTAATCATCGCAATTTTAATAATATCGGCTGCGCTACCTTGTATAGGTGCGTTTACCGCATTTCGCTCCGCTGCTCCACGAACAATTGCGTTTTGCGAGTTTATATTTTTTAAATAGCGTCTTCTGCCTAACAAAGTTTCTACATAGCCGTTGTCTCTTGCAAAATCTATTTGTTTGGCTATGTATGCTTTTAAGGTAGGGTAGGTTTCGTAATAAGTGTCAATTAGGGCTTTCGATTCTTTTCTGCTTAAATTGGTTTGATTGCTCAAACCAAATGCAGAAACGCCATAAATAATTCCAAAATTTACGGTCTTGGCATGGCTACGTTGTTCTCTGGTAACTTCGTCCAAAGCAACATCAAATACTTTTGCGGCCGTTGCACGGTGAATGTCTTCTCCGTTTAAAAAGGAACTTTTCATGGTTTCATCGCCACTTAATTCCGCAATTAAACGCAATTCTATTTGCGAATAATCCGCTGCCAATAGCGTGTAGTTTTTGTCTCTAGGAACAAAGGCTTTACGCACTTGCTGGCCACGTTCCGTTCTTATTGGAATATTCTGTAGGTTCGGATTGTTAGAACTTAATCTACCTGTCGCAGCTACCGCTTGGCTATAAGTAGTATGAATTCTATTGGTTTCTGAATTGATTTCATTTGGCAAGGCATCTACGTAGGTGTTTTTTAGTTTTACCAAGCCTCTCCATTTTAAAATATTGGCTACAATTTCATGGTCATTGGCCAAATAAGACAGTACATCTTCACTTGTTTTGTATTGGCCTGTTTTTGTTTTCTTTGGTTTATCCACCAATTTTAAATGATCGAACAAAACCTCTCCCAACTGTTTTGGTGAAGCCAAATTAAATTCAACTGCCGCTTCACCATAGATGCTCGTCTCCAATTCAAGAATGTCTTTGTTTAAATCCTCAGATAAACTATTGAGGAAGTCGGCATCTACATTAATGCCTTCTATTTCCATTTTAGCCAAGACTTTTAATAAAGGAATTTCAATTTCTGAAAATAGTTTTGTCAATCCGTTTTCTTTCAGTTCTTTTTCAAAAACTTGTTTTAATTGAAATGTAATATCGGCATCTTCAACAGCATATTCTGTTTGATCTTCAACAGAAACATCGCGCATTGTTTTTTGATTTTTACCTTTCTTGCCAATCAAGGATTCTATTGAGATAGGTTGGTAGTTTAAATAAGACTCTGCCAGCACATTCATGTTATGCCTCATGTCTGGATTGATGAGGTAATGCGCAAGCATGGTATCAAAAATAGGACCTTTAACTTCGATGCTATAATTGCTTAAAACCTTGATATCGTATTTGATATTTTGCCCAATTTTTTCAATTCCATCATTTTCAAAAAACGCTTTGAACTTATCCAAAATAACTAAGGCCTCATTTTTATCTTCTGGTATTGGTAAGTAATATCCCTTTCCTTTTTCAAAAGAAAATGCGATTCCGACTAATTGTGCTTCAAACGTATTTAAGCTTGTAGTTTCGGTATCAAAACAAACCGATTTTTGTTGCATCAATTTTTTTAAGAGAAGGTTTTGCGCCAATTTATTATTAATATGTTGGTAAAAATGATTGGTGTTTTTTGCTTCCTGAAATCCGGTAATTACTTCAGCCGGCGCATCGCTTGGCGCTGCAAATAAATCTAATTGTGAAGTACTTGGTGCATTGCCTCCAGCTTCCGAAACTGGTGTTGTTTTTTCTTCGGTTTTATTTTCTGTTGGGGCTTTAAAAATTCGTTGAAAATTTTCAAACGTACGTCTAAATTCCAATTCTTGAAAAATGTCTGACACCGCTTGAAAATCTGGAGTAGATAATTCAAAATTCTCTTCATGAAACTGCACAGGGCAATCGAGTATAATGGTAGCCAATTGCTTAGATAAAAGCCCTAGTTCTTTGTTAGCTTCTACCTTTTCTTTCATTTTTCCTTTCAGTTCATGTGTGTTGGCAAGCAAGCCTTCCATAGAACCATAAGCTTTTAAGAATTTCTTCGCCGTTTTGTCTCCAACACCAGGTAAACCAGGAATGTTGTCTACAGCATCTCCCATCATTCCTAAATAATCAATAACCTGTTTTGGATCTTCAATTTCAAATTTTTCTTTTACTTTTTCTACATCCCAAATTTCAATACCGTTCCCCATTCTTGCAGGTCGATACATCACCACATTATCAGTTACCAATTGTGCATAATCTTTATCAGGGGTAACCATAAAGGTTTTGTAGCCAGCCTTGTCTGCCTGCACAGAAAGTGTTCCAATTAAATCGTCGGCTTCTATACCTGCAACTTCTATAATAGGAATATTCATAGCCTCTAATATCTTATGAATATATGGCACCGCAATTTTAATCGCTTCTGGGGTTTCCTGTCTGTTGGCTTTATATTCTGGAAAAGCTTCAACTCTGGCCGATGATCCTCCTTTATCAAAAGCAACGGCTAAATGATCTGGTTTTTCGCGTCTAATAACATCTAATAAGGAATTGGTAAAGCCTAAAATAGCAGAGGTGTCCATTCCTTTAGAATTGATTCTTGGATTTTTTATAAGTGCGTAATAACCTCTAAAAATTAAGGCAAAGGCATCAAGAAGAAAGAGTCTTTTTTGTTCTGGCATGTGTAAATAATTATTGAAAGTAAAAATACTAAAATCAGTCGACCTTGTTTGTAATATTTCCAAAACAAATTCGTCATACTACTTTTAACAAGAGATTAACCCTAACAGGGAACACTACTTAACAATAATTAAAATACTTTTACCTCAAATTAAACTGTTTATGCTTCGTTGGATTATTTTTATTGGAATTTTATTAATTGCGGATTTTTATGCGTTTCAAAGTTTTAAAACAGTTGTAAAAAGTAAAATTGGGCTGTGGGTTTATTGGCTTGTTTCTTTAGCAATAATTGCCAATGTAATTTATCAAATCGAAACTAGTGATAGAAGTAATGGGATGCCTCAATCTTTAATGTTAAGTTTTGGATTGGTTATTCTTTCATTTGTGCCAAAGTTGTTCATGCTGCTTTTTATGTTTGGTGAAGATATCAGTAGAATTATTCGACTGTCTATTAACTTTTTTAAAGGTGAAGGTGTTTCAATTCCAGGTAGAAGAGGGTTTATAGGAAAATTGGCCTTAGGTGTTGCTGCGATTCCTTTTGCGTCCATTTTATACGGAATGACTCGAGGGAAATACAATTATCAGATTGTGAAACACACCTTATTTTTTGATGATTTGCCAGAAGCGTTTGATGGGTTTAAACTAACACAAATTTCAGATGTGCATAGTGGTAGTTTTGACAATGCTGAAAAGATTTCACACGGTATAGATTTGATTAATGAACAAGAGAGTGATGTTATTTTGTTTACGGGTGATATCGTAAATAATGTGGCGAGTGAAATGGATGATTGGATTCCTTATTTTAAAAAGTTAAAGGCAAAACAAGGAAAATATTCAGTTCTTGGAAATCATGATTATGGAGAATATGTGAGTTTTAATTCTGTACAAGAAAAGGAACAAAATTTTCAAGCCATAAAAGATATTCACCCAAAAATAGGGTTCGATTTATTGTTGAATGATAGTGTATATTTGGAGAGAGAGAATGAAAAAATTGCATTGATTGGGGTAGAAAATTGGGGAACACGATTTAAAAAGGCTGGAGACTTGCAAAAGGCGACTGCTAAAATTAATAAAGAAGATTTTAAAATATTAATGAGTCACGATCCTTCGCATTGGGAGTCTGAAGTGAAAAATCACGAAGATAAATTCCATTTAACTTTAAGTGGACATACCCACGGAATGCAATTTGGTATCGAGATTCCTGGGTTTAAATGGAGTCCGGTGCAGTATGTTTACAAAAAATGGGCAGGTATGTATGAAGAATTTGGGCGCTATATAAATGTAAATCGAGGATTTGGATTTTTAGCCTTTCCAGGTCGTGTAGGTATTTGGCCAGAGATTTCGGTAATTACACTAAAGAAGAAAAAACAAACCGCTTAGTCTGTTTTCTCAAAAATTCTTTTATATTTAGCCGTAAATTATACACCTTCAATCGGTTAAAAAAGTATTTAAGATGAGTAATCCATTTCAAGAATTATTTGATGCACAAAAGGCAAATCAATACCATATTGCCAATACCACTGCTAAAGATAGAATCAAAAAATTAAAAGCCTTAAAAAAGGCTATTATGGTTACTTATAAAGAAGATATTTATAAGGCCTTAGAAGCAGATCTTAACAAACCAAGAGTAGAAACAGATCTTACGGAGTTGTTTCCGGTTATTAGCGAGATAAAGTTTGCGATTAAGTACATGAGAACTTGGGTTTCTAATAATTATGTAAAAACGCCTATGTCTTTATTGGGTGCTTCTTCCTGGATTAAATATGAACCAAAAGGTGTTAGTTTAATTATTGCACCTTGGAACTTCCCATTTCATTTGGCATTATGTCCCTTAGTTTCTGCAATTGCTGCTGGTAATACGGTGGTTTTAAAACCTTCAGAAATGAGTCCGAATGTTACTGATATAATTGAGAAAATAATAAAGGATTTATTTAATGAAAATGAAATAGCATTGGTTCAAGGAGCGGTTCAAGAATCTACTGATTTATTGAAGTTGCCTTTTAACCATGTGTATTTTACTGGCTCACCACAGGTAGGAAAAATAGTTATGGCCGCAGCAGCCAAACATTTGGCTTCTGTAACGCTAGAGTTAGGGGGTAAATCACCAACAATTGTTGATAGTAGTGCTAGTCTAAAAACGGCAGCAAAGAAAATTGTTTGGGGTCGTTTTGCCAATGCTGGTCAAACGTGTTTAGCGCCGGATTATGTGTTAGTTGAACAAAAGGTAGAAAAAGAACTTATCACGGCTTTAAAGAATGCCATAACAGATTTCTTTACCGAGCATCCAATGCAATCAGAACACTATTGTAAATTGATACATGAGGGTCATTTTGATCGAATGAAAGGAATGTTAGATGATGCAGTTAAAGACGGTGCAACTATTGAAATTGGCGGGAATAGTGATAAGGATATTCTTAGATTAGAACCTACCGTTTTGTCTAATGTTGCTCTGGATTCTCAAGTAATGCAAGAAGAGATATTTGGTCCACTTTTACCAATTGTTACATTCAATACACTAGAAGATGTCGTTGAAATCATTCAATCAAAAGAGAAGCCACTTGGACTTTATATATATAGTTCTAAAAATAAAAACATAAAGTACTTATTAAACAATACCAGAGCAGGAAGTACTTGTGTCAATAATAACTTAATTCAGTATTCAAATCACTATTTACCGTTTGGTGGTTCTAACAATAGTGGAATAGGGAAGGTACATGGTTTTTATGGTTTTCAAGAATTTTCTAACGCACGTTCAGTAATGAAACAGCATACCTTTGGAGCGATTCAATTATTGTTTCCTCCTTATAATAATTTTAAGAAACGATTGACAGAATTTACTGTTAAGTGGTTTTAGGTGTTCTTCGATTTAACATTCCCCTAACACTCTAATTATGTTAAATTATAAGAAAATCTTATATTTGTGTATTAAAGTGTTGTTGAATTACAGATAATTATAATAATTCACCTACATTTTAAGTTAAGATACAAACAATATTTTCTATTTATGGCAAAGTTTGGCGAGTTAATAAGTTCTGAAATCCCTGTGTTAATAGACTTTTATGCAGAGTTAGAAGAAGCGACAACTGAATTGCATTCTGTGTTACGAGATGTGGCTGCGGCTTTAGGTGACAAGGCAAAGGTGATTAAGATTGATGTTGATAAAAATGAAACCTTAGCAAACGCATTAAGAATCAAAGGGAATCCAACTTTTATTATCTATAAAGAAGGGGAAATGAAATGGCGTCAAACGGGAGAACAAGATGCTAATTCGTTAATAAGTTTAGTAGAGCAATACGTTTAGTTTATTGCTTTAAAACTATATCCTTTTTTAGTAAACGCTTCTAAGACTTTAGGGAGTGTAAATTTCAAGTTTTTTGCTGCTTTTAAACTGTCATGAAAAATAATGACACTACCGTTTTGTGTGTTCTTTAGAACATTTTCCAAACACTTTTCTTTAGAGATTGATTGATCAAAATCGGCACTTAAAACATCCCACATAATAATTTTATAGCCAAGTGTTCTCAGTTTTTTAGCCTGACTCAATTTTAGTTTTCCATAAGGAGGTCTAAAGAGTTTTGAATCAATCTCCAAGGCCGCTTTCTCCGAATTATTCAAATATTCCTCAGTTTGCTCATTCCAGCCATTTAAATGATTGTGCGTATGGTTGCCAATAGAATGTCCTTGCTCAATAATTTTTTGAAAGATGTCAGGATGTTTTTTTACATTTTTTCCGATGCAAAAGAATGTGGCTTTGGTATTGAACTTAGCAAGTTCTGCTAGGGTCCATTCGGTTATTTCTGGCGTTGGTCCATCGTCAAAAGTTAGGTAAATCTCTTTTTTAGAAGTAGAAAAACTCCAAACCCAATTCTTAAATAAACGTTGAATCCAGTTCGGAGTTTTTACAAAATACGCCTTCATATTATTCTAGTAAATCACTGAATAATTCAATATGTTCAACATACCTGTCTCGTGCAAGTTTAGCTTGTTCTTCTGTATCGTAATTATTAACAGTTCTTACAAGTTGATCATACATCATTAAATTATTTTCAATCTCATCAAAAACGGCTTCTAAATAAGTATCGTCAAATCGGCTATAATACACTAAGTTCTGTTCGAATTTAACGGCTAACTCTTCAATTAATATTCTTGCTTTTTCAGGCTTGTTAATTCTGTAATATGCTTCTGGGTAGCCTAATAGCATACCGTAATGTAAAAAGCCTTCTACCGGCATTTTATCTAAAGAAAGATCAATTATTTCTTCGGCTCTAATAGAGTCTCCTTCTAGAATTAATTGGTCAACTAAACGCAACATGTTATTTCGCATTGAAACTGCGTTTTTTCGTGTTTCTGTATCTAAATAAATTTTGCCATCGTTAATGTTTTTCCAATCTATATTGGTAAAGTAATTGTAGTTTATTTCTGCGTCTAAACGTCCCATATCAAATAAACTCTTATCTCCTTTTGGCGTGTAAATAGGAACAAACTTAAAGACCAGTCCATCAGATTGTAAATAATCTTTTAGCCAGATATATTCTTCATCTGCTGACGCTCCACCAGTAAAGTAAATTGGGTGTTTCCAATTATTATTGGCTAAAATATCCAACATTAATATTCTATTCTTGGTTAATCCGTCTTGATCAATTTCAATATCTATATATGGAACGATTAAATCGGCGTCTTGCGGTTTAACCAATCCGCTTGCTAAAACAGCATCCTTGTCAACTGGAATTCTAATCTTATTTGTAGGATATGTTTTTTCTTTTTTATCATTTATGGTTTCTACATATGTAACATCATTTTTACTTTGTATCCAACGCATTAAATAATCGATTTCTATGATACTATCTTTAAATTGAGGCAGCGGGTAGTGGTACGCTAAATCCATGGTTCCATATTTATACTCATCATGTGTTAATTGAGAAGGAATTGGAGGCGCTTCATACGTTGCGCGTTTCATTTGATCGATATACCAATCTGTAGCAAATAGACTTGTGTTTACCAATTTAATGTCAGTTCTATAATTTTCCACTTCTTGCATATACCAAAGAGGGAAAGTGTCATTATCTCCAATGGTAAACATGATTGCATTTTCTGCACAAGAATCTAAATAAGCTTTTGCATTTAAATGCGAGGTATATCTATTTGACCTGTCATGATCGTCCCAATTTTGCTGCGCCATTAAAACAGGAACTGCTAATAAGGTAATTCCGGAAATTGCAAATGCGGCAATTTTTTTAGGAGCAAACTGCGATGCAATTTGATACAATGCCAACACGCCAAACCCAATCCAAACGGCGAATACATAAAACGAACCTACAACGGCATAATCACGTTCTCTTGGTTCAAACGGTTTTGGATTAGTATAGAAAATAATTGCCAATCCGGTGAATACAAAGAATAATAATAGGGTGTAAAAATTCTCTTTGTCATTTCTTAAATGGAATAATACTCCGATTAAACCTAATATTAATGGAAGGAAAAAATAGGTATTTCTTCCCTTGTTGTTTTTAATATCATCCGGAAGGTCGGTTTGTGGTCCAAGACGCATGCTGTCAATAAAATTAATACCACTTATCCAGTTTCCATTATGAATATCTAGGTTTCCTTGAATGTCGTTTTGTCGTCCAACAAAATTCCACATAAAATAGCGACCGTACATATAGCCAAATTGAAAATCGACCATAAATCGAATGTTTTCAATCATTGTGGGCTTTCGTTTGCTACTCTGCGGAATGCCCGCTATGGCTTTATAGTTTTGGATTACATTTGGAGAGGGGTCTACCATCCTTGGAATTAGTCCCTTGTGTTTGTCAGAATAATCAGGTAAAACATTGGTGTAATCATTAACAATTACATATTTCCCTGTTTCAAAATTCTTCTCGTATTTAGGTTTATCGTCTCTAAAAAGAGGATTTCCTTGAGGGTCTGTTTTTTGTTCTCTTTTGTAGTAAAGTGAATAATATTTATCGTAGAAGACACTTGCATCTCCGTATTGCTCACGATTGTAATAGGCTAATAATTCACGTGCACTCGAAGGATTGTTTTCGTTTATCGTTGTATTTGCATTGGCTCTTATTGGTAACATTAACCAAGATGAAAATCCGATCATTACAAAGAGTACTGATAGTAATAGTGTATTAGCGCCTACTTTATTTTTCTTTCTGGTATAATTCAATCCAAAATAGAATCCAGCGACCAGTAAAATCATGGCTATAATACTTCCTGTATTAAAAGGAAGTCCAATAGTGTTGATGAAGAATAGTTCTAAAGCACTAAAGTATTTTAAAGTAAACGGGAACAAAAATTTAAAAATGAAAAGTAATACGGCAATAGAAGCAATGTTCCCTATGATAAATTTCTTACTATCATAGTTCTTATAGTTTTTGAAGAAATAAAGCAATACCAATGAAGGAATGACCAACAATGAAAGTATGTGTACTCCAAAAGAGAGTCCTACAACAAAACTGATAATTAGAAGCCATTTGTGTCCTTTTGGTTTGTGCATTTCAGCTTCCCATCGTATTCCTAGCCAAAATAACAATGCCATTAAAAATGATGACATCGCATATACTTCACCTTCAACAGCACTAAACCAAAAACTATCTGAGAAACAATATGCCAAGGATCCTACCAAGCCACTACCCAATATAGCATAAATGTTTCCACCGCTAATTTCTTCCGTTTTGACAACCACTTTTTTAGCTAAAGCAGTAATCGTCCAGAATAAAAACAGAATGGTAAAAGCACTAGATAAGGCCGACATAAAGTTGACCATTGCTGCAATTTGAGTAACATCTGATGTAAACATAGCAAAAAATGCGCCCAAAATTTGAAATAGAGGAGCCCCAGGAGGGTGCCCAATTTCTAATTTAACGGCGGTAGAAATATACTCGCCACAATCCCAATAACTAACGGTTGGTTCTAGAGTTAACGTGTAAGTTAATAATGCAATTGCAAATACTGACCATCCTAGAATGGTGTTTAGTTTGGAATAGTTCAATGATGACATAGATTCATTTTTATCAAGGGCGAATTTACTAAAAATAAGTGATGCAATAAAACGGAGTTTTAGGTGCAAAAAGTATTAACAAGATGTTAAATTTAAATTACGATTTAAAAAATTTAAAAAATGTTTGCAAAATTAAAAGAATACAGTAAATTTGCACCCGCAATTGTCCCATGGTGTAATTGGTAACACACCGGTTTTTGGTACCGACATTCAAGGTTCGAGTCCTTGTGGGACAACAAGCATTTAAAGCCACTCATTTGAGTGGCTTTTTTAGTGCGTTTAAATGTAAGTTTTTTTATAGTGATTATGAGTTATTTACACTGTAAAAAAGAATCATTTCAAGTCAAATTGTAAAATTTAATGGCGTTGGCTCCCATAAAATTTTCTTGTTCATTACTATTCAATTGAGCGATGAAATTGGTGGCTAACGATTTTACTTTTTCATAGTTGCCAGCCACCAAGCAAACTGGCCAATCAGAACCGAACATAATTCTGTCGGGTCCAAAAGCAGTTAATGCTAAATCCATATAAGGTTTTATTTGTGCTGGGGTCCATAATTTATAGTCGGCCTCGGTAATCATTCCCGAAATTTTGCAATAAACATTTTCGTGGTTTCCAATTTCTTTCATTAAAGAAGCCCATTCATTGAATAAACCATCTTTAATATATGGTTTTGCAATATGGTCTATCACAAATTTTTGATTTGGAAAACGTTTCACAAACTCTAAAGTAGTTTCTAATTGATACGGGAGAATTAAAATATCATAGGTAAAGCCATATTTTTCTAATTTAGAAATCCCTCGCAAAAAATCAGAACTGAGTAAGAAATTTGGGTCAGTCTCACCTTGTACAATATGTCTAAATCCTTTTATTAGTGAGTTGGCGCTATACTTATCTAAATCTTTTTCAATATTGGCTGATCTTAAATCTACCCATCCAACAACTCCTTTAATAAAGTTGTTTTCTTCTGCCAATGAAATTAAAAAGTCAGTTTCTTCAGTAGTTTGATCTGATTGAACTGCAACGCAGCCGTCAATTGTATTCTTATCATACACAATCTTTAAATCAGAAGGCATAAAATCTTTACGGATAACTTTCATTTCGTCGTTTATCCAAGCATGGGATTCAATATTGTATTTCCAAAAATGTTGATGAGAATCTATTACCACAATTGATGAGTTGAGGGCTTGAATAATTAAAATAAACTCAAAGTTTGAGATGCCTGTGGGGTCTCTTTCTTGCCAATAAATTCAAGTAAAATTGTTTCCGTACTATGTCCGGTAATTTGTCTTAATAAGCGGCTTTGCATTTTTCCGTAGTTGTTTATGGCAAATGTCCGTCTACATACATGGGCGGTTATCAACCTGTGTTTTTCAAAAACTCCCTCTGTTCTACGTTTTGATTCAAAATCATATAAGACACCTTCAATCTTTTGATTAATTCCGCATAATTTGCAGATTTTTTTAATTTGTTCGTTGAGCTTGTGTAGAGGTTTTTTAGTAGGAAATCCATCATATAGAATCAATCTTAAAGATGGTCGAATTGGAATAGCAATTTGCTTGCCTGTTTTTTCTTGTGTTAATTCAATTACTTCTATTCCGTTTTTTGAGGTTAGACTTGATTCGTTGATTTTTAATAAATCAACAGATCTTTGACCAATTTCACATCCTAGTAATAGCCATTTCCTGGCGTTTTCAAGTTCTGAGTCAAAGAGAGGGAATATTTTGATCATTTCTAATTCTTCGCTAGTTAGATAGATGATATGTTGCTTCTTCTCTTTGAGCGCTTTATATGTTTTTAATTCGGTGTCTATTTTAAAACCTTTCTGTTCTGCATTTAAACAAATCGTTTTTAAATCAGCAATTTTCTTCAATGAATAGCCATTGGAATATTTTTTTTCCTCTTCTAAATAAGTAGAGAATTTATTCAGAAAATCTAAATTTATGTTTTGAACATATATTGATTTTTGAAGGTGAATTTCATAACCTTCTATTATTTTTTTAAATGAGCCGTAGGAGGCTATCCTATTCTTTGATAATTTTTTAGCACCAGTTCTCGAAGAATGAATTATGTTTTGAATTGCGTCGGTAAGCAAAAAATTTTGAACTTCGTTCGTCATCTATGTATCAGAAATAAAAAATGTATTAAAAATTATTTCAATTTAAATGTAATAACTGGTAAAACAGAATGATTAGAAATATCTTTAGAAACACTACCGCTAAAGAAACTCATTAAACCTCTCCGTCCATGCGTATTTAGTGCAATAACATCTGCTTCAATATATTCGGAAAAATTTAAAATACCCATTTCTACAGTTACATCGTTGTGTATATTTATAGTGTGATTTTCTATATTAGAACTGTCTATATACTCCTTTATTTTTAATTGAGATTTGATTGTAGGTTCAAAACTCTGAGCCGTATTTACTTTTAACAAATGAATTTTAGCATTGAATATTTTTGCAAATGAAACCACATTTTGAAAAGTTTGTAATCCATCTTTATCAAAATTAGAAGCAAAAACCATGTTGTCAATTTTGAAATCATCAATTTCATTTTTAACAACCAAAACTGGAACGTCAGAATGACGCACTACCTTTTCTGTATTGGAGCCCACGAACATTTCTTCAAATCCGGATGCGCCTTGAGAGCCCATAACAATTAAATCTGCATTTTGTTTTTGACTTTCCTTAATAATACCATCAAATGTTTCATGAAAAAAAACAGACTTTACCACTTTTACATTTCTAAGGAAATAGCGCTTCGTTAGTTTTTCAAATTTCTCCTGCGCACGTTTCATATATAAAAGCGTAGAAGGAGAGTTGTTTTCGGTGCCAAAATTAGAAGGATCAATAACTTCAGTTGGCAATTCTAGCATATGCAATAAATGCAGTTCACTTTTTGTTTCTTCTGCAATTTTTGCTGCTACTTTGGCTGCATATTCGGCCTGACTGGAAAAATCTATTGGGACTAAAATTTTTTTCATGATCTACATTTTTTATAGTGGGTGTTTTGTAAAGTTACAAAAAAAGAAATACAAGTTTAAATGATTTTTATCATTAAAAAAATAGTTGTATATTTGCACTCGAAAATAAAGTATTATTTGGAAAGTGGAGGGGACGTGAAGTCCCCTCTTTTTATACAAAAGAATAAAAAAACGGTTGTAATTTTTTTAAAAATTACTTCATAAAAAGAAAGTTTGTTTCATAGTAAAAGTGAAATTAAATAAATGAATCAAGAGGTTGTAAAGCAGTTGTTGCAGGAAGCAATGGAAGAGAATGAAAGTTTATTCTTGATTGAATTATCTTTTTTAGCAAATAATAAGATTTTTATAGAACTAGATGGTGATGCTGGAATTAACTTGAATGAGTGTATCAGAATTAGCCGCCATATAGAGCATAATTTGGATAGAGAAGATGAAGATTTTTCTCTTGAAGTGACTTCGGTAGACATTTCTAAGCCGTTAAAAGTTCCAAGACAATATCAAAAGAATATTGGAAGGATTTTAAGTGTTAAAACTGTTGAAGGAGAAAAAATAGAAGGAACTGTAGTGAGTGCAGATTTAAACAATGTAAGTTTAGAATGGAAAGTTAGAGAGCCAAAACCAATTGGAAAAGGAAAAGTTACTGTAACAAAACAAGCAGTAATTGATTACAATAGTATAAAGGAAGCAAAAGTGAAGATTATTTTTAATTAAAGAAATGGAAAATTTAGCATTAATAGATTCGTTTTCAGAATTTAAAGACGACAAAAGTATTGATAGAGTAACGTTAATGGCGTTATTGGAAGAGGTGTTTAGAGCGGCTTTAAAACGTAAATTTGGTTCGGATGATAATTTTGATATTATTATAAATCCAGATAAAGGAGATTTAGAGATTTGGAGAAATAGAATTGTTGTAGCTGATGGAATGTCGGAGGATGATAATGAAGAAATTGAATTAACAGAGGCAAGAAAAATTGAGCCGGATTTTGAAATTGGAGAGGATGTATCAGAAGAGGTTAAATTAATGGATTTAGGTCGTAGAGCAATTTTGGCTTTACGTCAAAATTTAATTTCTAAAATTCATGAGCACGATAGTACAAATATATTTAAGCACTTTAAAGATTTAGAGGGCGATTTATATAGTGCAGAAGTACATCATATTAAGCATAATGCTGTTATTTTGTTAGATGATGAAGGGAACGAAATCATCATGCCAAAAAGCGAGCAAATTAGATCGGATTACTTTAGAAAAGGAGAGTCTGTAAGAGGTATAATTAAAACGGTTGAGTTAAGAGGAAATAAGCCAGTAATTATTTTGTCTAGAACGGAACCTAAGTTCTTAGAGAAATTATTTGAGCAAGAGATTCCAGAAGTGTTTGATGGTTTAATTACTATTGAAGGTGTTGCAAGAATCCCTGGTGAAAAGGCAAAAGTAGCGGTAGATTCTTACGATGATAGAATTGATCCTGTAGGAGCTTGTGTTGGTATGAAAGGATCTAGAATTCATGGTATTGTTCGTGAATTAGGAAATGAGAATATCGATGTAATTAACTATACTAAGAATAACCAGTTATTTATAGCACGTGCCTTGAGTCCTGCTAAAGTAACATCTATGGATATTCATGAAGAAGAAGGAAGAGAAGATGGTAAGAAAGGACGCGTAGATGTGTTCTTAAAGCCAGAGGAAGTTTCTAAAGCAATTGGACGAAACGGAGTGAATATTCGTTTAGCGAGCCAATTAACTGGATATGATTTAGACGTTCAAAGAGAAGGAGTTGAAGACGAAGATGTTGAATTAGCTGAATTTACGGACGAAATCGAAGGATGGGTAATTAAGGAATTCCAAAATGTTGGATTAGATACTGCAAAAAGTGTATTGAGTCAAGATGTTGCTGAATTGGTGAAAAGAACTGATTTAGAAGAAGAAACAATCGTAGAGGTTCAAAACATTTTAAAAGCAGAGTTTGAAAATTAAATAGTAATTTTCACAAAAAGAATTATAATTAAGAGTAACAATAAGTATGTCTGAAAACAAAACAATGCGACTTAATAAAGTTCTAAGAGAACTGAATATTTCGTTAGACAGAGCGGTTGAACATCTTGCCAGTAAAGGGCATGAAATAGAGGCACGTCCTACAACCAAAATTTCTAGCGCAGAGTATGAAGTTTTACTAGATGGTTTCCAAACCGATAGAAGCAAAAAAGCGGAATCGAAAGAGGTTGGTGAAGAGAAAAGAAAGGAAAAGGAAGCTATTGCATTAGAACGTGCAGCCAAACTTGAAAAGCAGCGTCTTGAAGAAGAGGCCAAAAACGAAGTCTTAAAAGCGAAAGCTGAAAAGGTTGAGTTGAAAACTGTTGGGAAAATCGATATCGACGGATCTTCTAAAAAAGAGGAGAAAGTTGAAGAAGTTCCTGCTAAAGTTGAAGAAGTAGCGAAACCTGAAGTAAAAGACGAAAAGGTAGAAGTTATTAAGGCTAAGGTGAAATTGGACGGGCCGAAGGTTGTTGCTCAGGCTCCAAAACCAGTTGAGAAGAAAGAAGAAAAGCCAAAAGAAGAACCTAAAAAAGAAGCGCCTAAAAAAGTTGAACCTGTTGTGTCTAAAAATGTTGAGGAAGAGCCTCAAGAGGATAAGCCAACAGAGCCGCAAACAATTACGACTCAGTATAAGAAATTAGATGGGCCTAAATTGGCAGGGACAATTGATTTAAAGCAATTTGAGAAGCCTAAAAAGAAAAAGCCTGAAGCAGGGAAGCCTGGAGATAAAAAGCCTGGCGATAAGAAACCAGGAGGAGCAGGAACGGATAATAAGCGTAAGCGTAAAAGAATTCGTAAAGAATTTAAGCCAGGTCAAGGACAGGGTAACCAACGTGGAGGATTCAATAAAGGAGGTCAAGGACGCAGAAATGTTGTTAAAGAAGAGCCTTCTGAAGCTGATGTGCAAAAACAAGTACGTGAAACTTTAGAGAAATTACAAGGAAAAGGTAAGAAGTCTAAAGGAGCAAAATACAGAAGAGATAAAAGAGATTCACACCGTCAACAAACTGAAATTGATCAGGAAATTGCAGCGGCAGAAAGCAAAATTCTAAAAGTAACAGAATTTGTTACTGTAAGTGAAATTGCAACGATGATGAATATTCAGGTGAATCAAATTATTGGTGCCTGTATGTCATTAGGTATGATGGTAACAATGAATCAGCGTTTAGATGCAGAGACATTAACTATCGTAGCAGAAGAATTCGATTATAAAGTTGAGTTTGTTGGCGCAGAGGTAGAAGATGCAATTGTTGAGGAAGAAGACAGCGCTGAAGATTTAGAAGGTAGAGCACCAATTATTACTGTAATGGGACACGTAGATCATGGTAAAACATCGTTATTGGATTATATCCGTAAAGCGAATGTAATTGCTGGTGAGTCTGGTGGAATTACACAACATATTGGAGCGTACGGAGTACAATTAGAAAGCGGTGAGAGAATTGCCTTTTTAGATACACCAGGTCACGAGGCCTTTACGGCGATGCGTGCACGTGGTGCTCAGGTAACGGATTTAGTTATAATTGTTGTTGCAGCGGATGATGGATTAATGCCTCAAACAAAAGAAGCAATTAGTCACGCACAAGCAGCCGGGGTTCCTATTGTATTTGCAATCAATAAGATTGATGTGCAAGGAGCAAATCCAGATAAGATCAAAGAACAATTAGCAGGTATGGACTTGTTAGTTGAAGATTGGGGAGGTAAAATTCAATCGCACGATATTTCTGCAAAAACAGGTCAAGGAATTGACGAATTATTGGAGAAAGTATTGTTAGAGGCTGAAATGCTAGACTTAAAAGCGAATCCTAAGAAACGTGCTATCGGTACAGTTGTAGAGGCGTATTTAGATAAAGGTCGTGGTTATGTATCTACAATTTTAGTGCAAGAAGGTACTTTAAAAGTTGGAGATTACGTTTTGGCAGGAAAGAATAGTGGTAAGGTAAAAGCAATGTTCAACGAGCGTGGAAACGCGATGGACGGAGCAGGGCCTTCTACACCAGTTTCAATTTTAGGATTAGATGGGGCACCACAAGCAGGTGATCGTTTCCATGTATTCGAAGATGAGAAAGAAGCAAAACAAATTGCAACTAAGCGTTCTCAATTGCAACGTGAGCAATCTGTAAGAACTCAGAAACATATTACGTTAGATGAAATTGGACGTAGAATTGCGTTAGGAGACTTTAAAGAATTGAACATTATCCTTAAAGGTGATGTGGATGGTTCTGTAGAAGCCTTGACTGATTCGTTCCAGAAACAATCTACTGAAGAAATTCAAGTAAATATTATTCATAAAGGAGTAGGAGCAATTACAGAATCTGATGTGTTGTTAGCATCTGCATCTGAAGCGATTATTGTTGGATTTAATGTGCGTCCTTCTGGAAATGCAAGAATGATTGCAGATCAGGAAGAAATAGACATTAGAACATACTCGATTATTTATGATGCGATTAATGACTTACGTGATGCCATGGAAGGAATGTTATCGCCAGAGATGAAAGAAGAGGTTACTGGTAATGTTGAGATTAGAGAGGTTTATAAAATTTCTAAAGTTGGAAACATTGCAGGTTGTATGGTTGTGAGCGGTAAGATTATGCGTAATTCATTGATTAGAATAATTCGCGAAGGAGTTGTTGTACACTCTGGAGAATTAACAGCGTTGAAACGATTTAAAGATGATGTTAAAGAAGTGACAAAAGGGTACGATTGTGGGGTTCAAATTAAAGGATTCAACGATATAAAAATCGGTGATGTAATTGAAGCTTACGAAGAAGTAGCAGTTAAGAAGAAGTTGAAATAAAATTCAACCTTTAGGATATAAAAAAACCGAATCAAGATTGATTCGGTTTTTTTTATGTCATTTAATTATTAGAAAGATTACGAATGTAATCGAAGCGATTACATTTTAATTTCAGTCTCTAATACAATAGCACCAGAAAATTCTTTTTTAATTTCTAAAAGTGCTCGATCTGCTTCTAATCGAGTCAAATAATTTCCAACTCTAACTTTCCATTCTGGGGCCTCATAAATTAATTCCGCCTTTTTATTGAATTCAATTTGATATTCACTTCTTACTCGGTATGCTTGAGTTTCATTACCATTATATAATTGAATTTTAAATCCGTTTGCTTCAGGATGTTTTTTGTTATAAGCCGCTTTTTTTCTTAAAACATCATTAATCTCAGTATTTTCCTGAGCCATACCAGATATTCCAATCAAGAGGAAGAATAAAATACTTAAGAAGCCAAATGTTGTTTTTTTCATTTTTATATATTTTTATGATGCTTAAAATAAGCAATTTTATTGTTGTTTTTGTACTGGGATTAAAAGGTATTATTTGTCCGATTTTAATCCGAAATAATGCTTTGCAAATCTAATCTATTGTTTATTAAAACGGTATCATTTTGCTTTATTTAGAATAATTATAAATTGCATTTAACATTATTTTTAGATTTTAAATCTTGCTAATTAATAGTACTTTTGTGCCACTATTTTAATCAGTACGTAATTCATTTGAAATTATTGTACCAAACAAGAAAGAAAACATATATTTATATGAAAAGCGTGAAACAACAGAGTCTAACAGCAAGATTAGCGTTCAGTAGTATTGCTTTCCTATTCTTTTTCACTTTAAATTTATCGGCCCAAGGAGATGCAGCGAATGGTAAAAAACTATTCAATACAAATTGTGCGGCATGTCATAAATTAGATAAAGATTTAGTAGGGCCTAAGTTAGGTGGAATTACGGATGTCCGTGAAGATGCTTGGTTAAAAGCATGGATCAAAGACAATGCAGCATTGCAAGCTACAGATGCTGATGCAAAAGAAGCGGCAAAATATAGCCCGACAGCAATGACGGCGTTTCCGTTTTTAACAGATGAAAATATTGATGATATTTTAGCATATACGTCTGCACCACCGCCACCACCGCCGGTTGTTGCAACTGGAGGAGATGTAGTAGTTGCTGAAGCAGACAATACGTTATTGTATATTTTAATAGCAATTGTATTTGTATTGTTGTTAATGGTTGTAAATCTATATCGTACCGTTTCAGAATTAAGAGACGATGCGCCAAAAAGAAAAACAACAGGAGATCAAGCAAATGCAATATGGGCTGCTTTTAAAGCTAATAAGTTTTTACATTTCTTATTAACGATCTTCTTTTTGTTATCTACCGCATATATTGTGTTCTCATGGTTTATGCAAGTGGGTGTAGATGAAGGATACCAACCTATTCAACCAATCGAGTTTTCTCATAAAATTCACGCTGGAGATAATAAAATTGATTGTCAGTACTGTCATGCTTCTGCAAAGCACAGTAAAACTTCAGGTATTCCATCAGCAAACGTTTGTATGAACTGTCATATGAATATTTCTGAAGTTTCTGAAGGAACTGCAATTGGAAATCATGGGAAAGAAGTATTAGATAAGGAAATTCAAAAATTATATGACGCAATCGGTTGGGATAAAGACAAATTGCAATACATCGAAGGGTATGAAAAGAAACCTATTGAATGGGTTCGTGTTCATAATTTACCAGATTTTGCTTATTTCAATCATTCACAACACGTTACTGTAGCAGGGGTTAAATGTCAGGAATGTCATGGTCCTGTTGAAGAAATGGATGAAGTTTATCAACACGCTCCGTTAACAATGGGTTGGTGTATAGACTGTCATAGAGATACTGAAGTGGATATGACTGAAAATGGATACTACGAGAAAATTCACGAGCAGTTAGCTGGTAAATACGGAGTAGAGAAAGTGACAGAAGCTCAGATGGGCGGAATGGAATGTGGTAAATGTCACTACTAAAAAAATAAAATTAAAATTGAAAGTAACGTAAGTTCCTTTTATTAATTAAATAAATAATCAAATGGCATCAAACAAAAAATACTGGAAAAGTGTTGAGGAACTAAACGAAAATAGTTCTATTGTTGATACGTTAAAGAAAAACGAATTTGTAGAAGAATTACCAACAGATGAATTCTTAGGAGATAAGGAATCATTAGATAATTCATCAACAACTCGTAGAGACTTCTTAAAATATGTTGGATTTACGACTGCAGCAGCTTCATTGGCAGCTTGTGAAGGGCCTGTAAAAAAGGCAATTCCTTATGTAGTGAAACCAAACGAACTAATACCTGGTGTTGCAGATTATTATGCTACAGCTATAGCTGATGGTCATGATTTTGCAAATGTATTGGTAAAAGTAAGAGAAGGGCGTCCAATTAAGATCGAACCAAATAAAGATGCAAGCGGTGAAACGAATGCACGTGTGCAAGCATCTGTATTATCTTTATATGATGGGTTGCGTTTAAAAGGACCAAAAGGAAAAGACGGTTATATTTCTTGGAATGAAGTTGATGCTGAAGTAGGTGAGAAAATTGCTGCTGCAAAAGCATCAGGAAAGCAAATTGCTTTTTTATCGAGTTCTGATGCGAGTCCTTCTACTGCAAATTTAGTTGCTTCTTTAGGTGAAGTGAACCATGTTGTTTATGATGCAGTGTCTGAATCTGGAGCAGTAGATGCATATGAAACTATGTATGGTACAAGAGCATTACCATCGTATGATTTTTCTAAAGCGGAAGTTATTGTTTCTGTTGGTGCAGATTTCTTAGGAGATTGGCAAGGTGGAGGTTATGAAGGTGGCTACGCTAAAGGAAGAGTTCCTAAAAATGGAAAAATGTCACATCATATTCAGTTCGAGTCAAACTTGACATTGACTGGAGCGAATGCTGATAAAAGAATAAAAGTAAAACCATCTGAGCAATATTTAGCAATGACTAAATTATATCAGGCGGTGGTAAATGGTATTTCTACGAGAGAGGCGGGTCCTTTACAAGATGCTGTTCAAAATGCAGTTTCTAAAATTAAAGCGGCAGGTTCAAAAGCAGTAGTTGTATCAGGTGTAAATGATAAACACATTCAATTGTTGGCATTAGCAATAAACAATGCTATACAAAGTTCAGCAATGGATGTAACTATAACAAACAATACAAAGAAAGGAAACGATACTGCAGTTGCTCAGTTAATTGCTGATATGAACGCAGGTAAGGTTGGGGTGTTATTAATTAATAATGCAAATCCAGTTTACACGTTACCAAATTCAAAAGAGTTTGTAGATGGTTTAGCAAAAGTTGATGCATCTGTTGCATTTACTATGGCAGATAATGAAACTGCAAATGTTGTTGATTTTGCATTGGCAACCCCTCATTACTTAGAGTCGTGGGGAATGGTTGAAATGAAAAAAGGTCAGTATAGTTTAATGCAGCCTACTATTCAGCCTTTGTTTGATACGCGTCAAGTGCAAGACAGTTTATTAAAGTGGAGTGGAAGTACGCAGTCTTATTATGAAAATTTAAAAGAAACATTTGCTACATTAGGAGCAAGTACTTCTTGGAATCAAGCATTACATGATGGTTCGTTTGCCTTAGAGGTAACGGAAACAGCATCAGTCGTAGAAGGATTTGATTTAAACACAGAATTAAAAAGCGCTAAGAAACCTAATGTAGGTGAGTTAGAACTTCAATTATATACAAAAACAGGATTAGGAGATGGTCAGCAGGCAAATAACCCTTGGTTGCAAGAATTACCAGATCCGATTACTAGAACAACTTGGGATAATTACTTAACAGTTTCTAAGGCCGATGCTGATGCATTAGGATTAGAGAATGTATATGTTGCCGATGGCGCAATGAATGGTGATTACGTTGAGTTAAAATCTGGTAATGTTTCTGTAAAAGTTCCTGTATTAGTTCAACCTGGTCAAGCAGAAGGGTCTGTTGGTTTAGCATTAGGTTACGGACGTACAACAGGAATGAAATCCGAAATGCAAACAGGAGTAAATGCTTACCCTTTATACAACGATTTCAATACAACTCAAACAGGAGTAACAATAACAAAAGTTTCGGGAACTCATAAGTTTGCATGTACGCAGTTACATAATACTATGATGGGCCGTGGAGATATTATTAAAGAAACGACATTAGGAGTATTTAACACTGCTACTGATCCTGAGGTTTACAACCCAGTTCCAAAGGTTTCATTGAAGCACCAAGAAGTTGATGCAACAACAGTTGATTTATGGGATGAGTTTGATCGATCAGTAGGACATCACTTTAATTTATCTATTGACTTAAACTCTTGTACTGGTTGTGGAGCATGTGTTATAGCATGTCACGCAGAAAACAATGTTCCTGTAGTAGGTAAAGCAGAAGTAAGAAAATCGAGAGATATGCACTGGTTGCGTATTGACAGATATTACTCTTCAGATATGACTGAAGAATATGCACATGATAATAATGTTGGAGGAAAAGAGAAATACCAAAAAATGGAAGAGCCATCGGCGAATCCTACAGTAGCATTCCAGCCAATTATGTGTCAGCACTGTAACCACGCGCCATGTGAAACTGTTTGCCCGGTTGCGGCAACATCTCACGGTCGTCAAGGTCAAAACCATATGGCATATAACCGTTGTGTTGGAACAAGATATTGTGCAAACAACTGTCCTTATAAAGTACGTCGTTTCAACTGGTTCGATTACTCTAACAATAGTGAGTTCGATTTCAACATGAATGACGACTTAGGGAAAATGGTATTGAATCCAGATGTTACAGTTCGTTCTAGAGGAGTTATGGAAAAATGTTCTATGTGTATCCAAATGACGCAAGCAACAATATTAAAAGCGAAGAAAGAAGGAAGACCTGTTGGAGACAATGAGTTTGAAGTAGCTTGTTCTAACGCTTGTAGTACTGGAGCAATGGTGTTTGGAGATATCAACAATGAAAATAGTGATATTTACAAGTTAAAGAACGATAAAAGATCTTACCACTTATTAGAGCATATTGGAACACAGCCAAATGTTGTATACCAAGTTAAAGTAAGAAACACGGAAGCATAAAAAAAAATAATAATTAAGTAATTATATATAGATTATGGCGTCGCATTACGAAGCACCTATAAGAGAGCCTTTAATTAAAGGAGACAAAAGTTACCACGACATTACAGTTGAAGTAGCAGCTCCTGTTGAAGGAAAAGCAAACAAGCAATGGTGGATTGTTTTTGGTATATCTATCGCAGCCTTCCTTTGGGGAATCGGTTGTATTTTATATACCGTAGGAACGGGAATCGGAGTTTGGGGATTGAATAAAACTATTGGATGGGCCTGGGATATTACCAACTTTGTATGGTGGGTAGGTATTGGGCATGCAGGAACCTTGATTTCTGCCGTTCTTTTATTATTCCGTCAAAAATGGAGAATGGGTATTAACCGTTCTGCAGAAGCCATGACTATTTTCTCGGTAGTTCAGGCAGGTTTATTTCCAATTATTCACATGGGGCGTCCTTGGTTGGGATATTGGGTTTTACCATTACCAAACCAATTTGGTTCATTATGGGTAAACTTTAACTCTCCTCTTTTGTGGGATGTATTCGCAATTTCAACTTATTTATCGGTTTCATTAGTATTCTGGTGGACTGGTTTATTACCTGATTTTGCAATGTTGCGTGATAGAGCTGTTAAGCCGTTCCAAAAGAAAATTTATTCTTTATTGAGTTTCGGTTGGACTGGTCGTGCAAAAGATTGGCAACGTTTTGAAGAAGTATCTTTAGTATTGGCAGGTCTAGCAACACCATTGGTACTTTCAGTGCATACAATTGTATCTATGGACTTTGCTACTTCGGTAATTCCAGGATGGCATACAACAATTTTCCCGCCATATTTTGTGGCAGGGGCTATTTTCTCTGGGTTCGCCATGGTAAATACTTTGTTGATTATTATGCGTAAAGTATCTAACCTAGAAGCATATATTACAATACAACATATCGAATTAATGAACATTGTAATTATGATTACGGGTTCTATCGTTGGTTGTGCTTATATCACTGAGTTATTTATAGCTTGGTATTCTGGAGTAGAATACGAGCAATATGCATTCTTAAACAGAGCAACAGGACCTTATTGGTGGGCATATTTATTAATGATGACATGTAATGTGTTCTCTCCACAATTTATGTGGTCTAAGAGATTAAGAACAAGTATTCGTTTCTCTTTCTTTATTTCAATTGTTGTAAACATCGGAATGTGGTTCGAACGTTTTGTAATTATCGTATCTTCTTTACATAGAGATTATTTGCCATCATCTTGGACAATGTTCTCTCCAACATTTGTAGATATCGGAATATACGTTGGTACAATCGGATTCTTCTTTGTATTGTTCTTATTATACGCTAGAACGTTCCCTGTAATTGCACAGGCAGAGGTGAAATCTATTTTGAAATCTTCTGGAGATAATTATAAGAGATATAGAGATGCAGGCGGAGAAAACCCGGCACCAACTAATAAATCTAAAAAATAAGTATTATGAGTTCTAGAGTAATACACGCAATATACAATGACGATGATGTGTTAATGTCAGCCGTAAAAGAAGTACGTGCTGCCAACCATCATATTGAAGAAATTTATACGCCATTTCCAGTACATGGATTAGATAAAGCAATGGGTTTACCTCATACTAGAATTGCAATTACTGCATTTATGTATGGATTGGTAGGGTTATGTACCGCAATGTGGATGATGAATTATATTATGATTGAGAACTGGCCACAAAATATTGGTGGTAAACCAAGTTTTTCTTTCTTCTATAACTTACCGGCATTTGTGCCAATTATGTTTGAGATGACTGTATTTTTTGCAGCGCATTTAATGGTAATTACATTTTACATGCGTTCAAAATTATGGCCATTTAAAGAAGCGGAAAACCCTGATCCAAGAACTACAGATGATATGTTCTTAATGGAGATTCCAGTTACTGGTGATGAAAAAGAGATGACTGCATTTTTAGAATCTACAGGAGCAGTTGAAATTAAAATAACTGAAAAGCATTAATTCGATGAAGAGAGTAATCAATACATTTTTAGTTTTGGCAGTTGCTTTGGTAATTGTTTCTTGTAATGACAAGAGAACGCCAAACTTGCAATTTATGCCTAATATGTATGAGGCAGTTCCTTATGAAACGTATATGTCTAATCCTAATTACGCACCAGGAATGGAAGAGCGTATGCCGGTAGCAGGTACTATAGCAAGAGGTGCGGAGTTTGCATTTGAATATGACAATAGCATTGAAGGTTATGAATTGGCAAAAGCCAATTTAAAAAGCCCTTTAGACTCTACTATGGTAGATGCTGACAGAGCAAAATCACTTTACACAATCTATTGTGCTTCTTGTCACGGAGCAAAAGGTGATGGTCAAGGAGATTTAGTGAAAAATGAAAAGTTTTTGGGTATACCTAATTATAAAGATAGAGAAATTACAGAAGGTAGTATCTATCATACAATTATGTATGGTAAAAACATGATGGGATCTCATTCATCACAATTAACTGAAGAAGAACGTTGGCAAGTAACTGCTTATGTTCAAGAATTAAGAAACAATTAATAATTCTTTTTAATTAGAATTTTAGAAGATATGTATCAGTTTTCGAGTAAATTAAAAACAGCAGCCTTTGCTTTAATGATTATTGGAGCCCTTGGAATTGGATGGGGATTCTTATCTGCGCCATCTACGGTAGAAGAGGCAAAAGAAATAGTAGCACATAGTAATGATGGTCATCATGGAGGTGTTGGAAGTGCAGATGCACATGCCGATTCTCATGCAGATGAACACCATGATGCTTCTCATGATGTACATACTTTACATCAATTACAAAACAGACCTTGGTCTGCTGTATATGTAGGGATATTTTTCTTTATGATGATAGCACTAGGAGTATTGGCTTTTTATGCTATACAACATGTAGCACAAGCCGGTTGGTCTATTGTTTTGTTTAGAGTGATGGAAGGAATTACGGCCTATTTACCAATTGGTGCAGTAATTTTGTTTGCGTTTTTAGTGTTGTCAAGTTTACATATGAATCATGTATTTGCTTGGATGGATCCTGCATTAGTAGATCCAGATAGTCCAACATTTGATCATTTATTATATGACAAAAAAGGTTACTTAAATGTTCCTTTCTTCTTGATTAGATCTGCAATTTATATTGCTGGTTGGCTTTGGTACCGTCATTATACTAAAAAGCAATCTTTAAAATTAGACGCTGCTGCTGAAGGAGATTTAACACATTATAAGAAAACGTTTAAAGCATCAGCTATATTCTTAGTATTCTTCTTAGTATCGGAATCTATGATGTCTTGGGATTGGTTAATGTCTATAGACCACCACTGGTTTAGTACATTATACGGATGGTATGTATTTGCAGGTATGTTTGTTTGTGGAATCACAACAATTGCAATGATTACTATTTACTTAAAATCTAAAGGATTATTAGAATACGTAAACGACAGTCATATTCATGATTTAGCAAAGTTTATGTTTGGATTTAGTGTATTCTGGACTTACTTATGGTTCTCTCAGTTTATGTTAATTTGGTATGCAGATATTCCTGAGGAAGTAACATATTATGTTCAACGTTTTGAGGAAGTTAAAGTACCGTTCTTAACAATGGTTGCAATGAACTTTGCGTTCCCTGTATTATTATTAATGAACAGTGATTATAAGCGTTTACCTTGGTTTGTTGTAATGGGAGGGATTGTAATTTTATTAGGACACTATATTGATGTGTATCTTTTAATTACTCCTGGATCGGTTGGAGCACAATGGAAATTCTTGTCAGTTGAAGTTATAGGATCTATGTTATTTTTCTTAGGCTTGTTTATTTTCGTTGTATTTACTGCATTAAGCAAATCTCCTTTGAAAGTGAAAGGAAATCCATTTATGAAAGAAAGTGAAAATTATCACTATTAATTAGATATAGAAAAGAAAGAAATATGTTAGCATTAATTTATATTTTAATTGGAATATTCGTTGCAAGTGTAATTTGGCAATTGACCAATATCTTTAATTTAAAGACACCTATTGCAGACGATAGTGATAATGATCAACAAGGGAAACTAATGTTTGCCTTTATGGTTGCTTTTTATGCCTTAATGATCTATTGTTTTTGGGCGTATAGCGAAGTACTATTGCCTGGGGCATCGTCAGAAGAAGGATTGAGATACGATAACTTATATCTTATCACAATGGTATTGATTTTAGTTGTTCAAGCAATTATGCAATTCTTAATCTTTTATTTTTCTTATAAGTATAGAGGTATTAAAAACAGAAAAGCATTGTTTTATGCCGATAGCCATAAACTTGAGACTATTTGGACTATTACACCAGCTGTAGTTTTAGCAGGTATTATTATTTATGGTTTATCTGTTTGGACGGATATTACTGATGTTTCTGACTTAGAAGATCCTTTAGTTATTGAAGTGTATGCAAAGCAATTCCAATGGGAAGCGCGTTATGCAGGTGACGATAACACTTTGGGTAGAGCAAACGTTAGAAATATAAAGGGTATCAATACAATGGGTGTAGATATGACGGATACAAATGCTGCTGATGATATTCCTGTTCGTGAATTACACTTAGTAAAAGGTAGACCGGTAATCTTTAAATTCCGTTCTCAGGATGTTTTACACTCAGCTTATATGCCTCACTTTAGAGCTCAGATGAACTGTGTGCCTGGTATGACAACTCAATTTGCATTTACTCCAAATAAGACAACTATAGAAATGCGTCAGGATGAAATGATTGTTGCTAAGGTTGAAAACATCAACAAAATAAGAGCAGAGAAAGGTGAAGATGCTTATGAATTTGATTACTTGTTATTATGTAACAAAATTTGTGGAGCATCGCATTATAATATGCAAATGAAAATTGTTGTTGAAGAAGAGGCAGACTTTAATAAATGGATTGCTGAACAACAAACAATAACAGAAGTTATAAACAAATAAGATACGATAAAAAAAGATAGCGATTATGTCAGATCATCATCATAAAGAAACATTTATAACTAAATACGTATTTAGTCAAGATCATAAAATGATTTCTAAACAATACCTGGTTACTGGTATTTTTATGGGAATAATAGGTGTATTTATGTCTATGTTATTTCGTTTGCAAATTGCATGGCCAGACCACTCATTTAGTATTATAGAAGCGTTTTTAGGAAACCATCAAGATGGCGGGGTAATGAGTCCGGATATTTATTTGGCTTTAGTTACCATTCACGGAACAATAATGGTATTCTTTGTATTAACAGCAGGTTTGTCTGGTACATTTAGTAACTTGTTAATTCCATTGCAAATTGGTGCTAGAGATATGGCATCAGGTTTCTTAAACATGGTATCGTATTGGTTGTTTTTCTTATCAAGTGTTTTAATGTTGGTTTCATTGTTTGTAGAAGCTGGACCAGCATCTGCAGGTTGGACAATCTATCCTCCATTAAGTGCGTTGCCACAGGCTATTCCTGGTTCAGGAGCAGGTATGACATTATGGTTGGTTTCTATGGCTATTTTTGTTGCATCTTCTTTATTAGGATCATTAAACTACATTGTAACTGTATTAAATTTAAGAACAGTTGGAATGAAAATGACGCGTTTACCATTGACAATATGGGCGTTCTTTATCACTGCAATTATTGGTGTGGTTTCGTTCCCAGTATTATTATCTGCAGCGTTATTATTAATATTCGATAGAAGTTTCGGAACATCCTTCTATTTATCTGACATCTTTATTGATGGAGGTGTACTGCATTACCAAGGAGGGTCGCCAATATTATTTGAACACTTATTCTGGTTCTTAGGGCATCCTGAGGTATATATTGTATTATTACCAGCATTAGGTATTACATCAGAAATTATTGCAACCAATTCACGTAAACCAATTTTTGGATATCGTGCAATGATAGGTTCTATAATAGCAATTGCATTTTTATCTACAATCGTATGGGGTCACCATATGTTTATTACAGGTATGAATCCATTCTTAGGTTCAGTATTTACATTTACAACCTTGTTAATTGCAATTCCTTCAGCGGTAAAAGCGTTTAACTATATAACCACACTCTGGAAAGGAAACTTACAATTCAATCCGGCGATGTTATTCTCAATCGGATTGGTGTCTACATTCGTGTCAGGTGGTTTAACTGGTTTAGTTCTTGGAGATAGTGCCTTAGATATAAACGTACACGATACGTATTTCGTTGTTGCTCACTTCCACTTAGTAATGGGTGTATCTGCAATCTATGGTATGTTTGCTGGGGTTTATCATTGGTTCCCAAAAATGTTTGGTAGAATGATGAATAAAACATTAGGATACTGGCATTTCTGGTTGACAGCAATTGCGGCTTACGGAGTATTCTTCCCAATGCACTTTGTTGGATTGGCAGGATTACCACGTAGATATTATACAAATACAGCATTCCCTTATTTTGATGATTTAGCAGATATCAACGTTATTATTACAATGTTTGCTTTATTCGGTGGGGCAGCACAATTAATATTCTTAGCGAATTTCTTCTTTAGTATTTATAAAGGGAAGAAAGCATCTAAAAACCCATGGAAATCAAACACATTAGAATGGACTACTCCGGTAGAGCATATCCACGGAAACTGGCCAGGTGCTATTCCTGAAGTTCACCGTTGGGCATATGATTATTCTAAGCCAGGACATGACGATGATTTCGTTATGCAAACGGTTCCATTAAAAGATGGAGAAGAGGAATCGTAAAAGAAAAACGTACTTATTATAAAATTAAAAGCCTTTCAATTAGAAAGGCTTTTTTTATCGAAAAGAGAATTAAAAAGGGCCTTCATTTGAGCGCCCTTTTAACATTACTTAAGTTATTGTTTATGAAACAATATTTAGCGGTTTTGTATTTTTCCATTGCCCTCTTGTAAAATCAGGGAACTCAACAGAACTTCCATGTTGCGCAACAGATTGTTCACTTAATGGACCTACAGCACTCCAGAAGCAACCTTCGTATACATTTTGATCTAAGGGCTGTCCTTTACGCAAACATTCTATAATTCTGTAAGACATCATAAAGTCCATTCCACCATGTCCTCCTTGTTTTTTAGAGATTTCTCCTAAGCGTTTATACATTGGGTGTTCATACTTTTCGTAAATAGCATCTAGCGCTTCTCCCTGCGCCCATTGATGGTGGTTTTTTGTAATCCCTTCAACTCCGCCTTCTAAAGCAATACGAGTTGGGAAACCGGTTAAAGTTCCTTTTGTTCCTTGAATTAAATTATGGCGAGAATAAGGTCTAGGGCTTGTTTCATCCCATTGAACCATTACAGTTCTACCCATGGTAGATTTTATAATGGATGTATTCATATCTCCACCTTTAAAATCTAATTGATTCCATTTGTGGTCTGCTGGAAAGTTTTTCTTTGCATATAAGTTTCTCCCTTTAGCCGGAGAAGACATAGATACAATTCTTTCAAAGTTATCATCACCACGTCCTAAATTCATGTATTGAGCTACAGGTCCTAATCCATGAGTTGGATAAAGGTTGCCATCTCTATTTTCATACTCATAGGTTCTCCAAGATCCGGTTCCTCTTTCAACTTCATTCATTTGAAATCTTAATTCATGAATATAAGCGGCTTCACCGTGCAGTAATTCGCCAATCACTCCTTTTCTACACATATTAAGATAAAGTAATTCCTCACGCCCATAATTAACATTCTCCATCATCATACAATGCTTCTGCGTTTTTTCAGAAGTATCTACAATTTTCCACATCTCTTCAACGGTAACAGCAATTGGCACTTCAACAAAAGCATGAGCCCCAGCTTTCATGGCCTCTATTGCCATTGTTGCATGGTCTGCCCAAGGAGTACTAATAAAAACCGCATCAGGTTTTTCCTTTTTCAACATCTTTTTCCAAGCCTTCTTGTCGCTATGATATAAGGCTATGTTCTGATGTCTTTCACCTTTTCCGATCTCTTTACACTTATTAGCAGACTTTGTTGCTAAATCTTCATATAAATCACAAATAGCGACAACTTCAGTTCCTTCAATCGTAGCCGTTCTAGTCGAATGCCCTGAGCCACGTGCACCTACACCAATAAAAGCACAGCGAACTGTTTCTAATTTAGGAGCTATGAAATCTCCCATATATTTTTGTTGATTAAAATTAAAAGTGTTCGTGAAATTGGATGCTTGTAGAAAATTCGGGAGCATTGCCATTCCAGCGCCAGCAATAGATGTTTTCTTAAGGAAATCTCTTCGGTTTGAATTCATTGTGATTGTGTAAAAATTAGCTTTAAAAATACAAATAAGAAGTTCTAATTTCAAGTGTTTGGATTTTATTATGAAAAGGATTAAGACTGGTTGACCTTTTTATTTTTTTTATTCGTATCGATTTATATTCTATTGTATATTATGAAATCATCAACACATATTTTTATATCTTCGTAAGAACTTATGATTGTCTAGAATGAATGAAAATTTAAATCCTGAAAATTCGAATTACTCTTCAGATGAGTTGGATGTTGAGAAGCAATTGAGACCGTTGTCATTTGATGATTTTACGGGTCAAGAGCAGGTGTTAGAAAACCTTCAAATTTTTGTGCAGGCTGCGAATCAAAGAGGTGAGGCTTTGGATCATACATTATTTCATGGCCCTCCTGGATTGGGTAAGACAACCTTAGCACACATTTTAGCAAATGAATTGGATGTTGGTATTAAAATCACATCAGGACCAGTATTGGATAAGCCGGGTGATTTAGCAGGGTTATTGACTAATTTAAGCCCAAGAGATGTGTTGTTTATTGATGAGATTCATCGTTTAAGTCCAATAGTAGAAGAGTATTTGTATTCTGCAATGGAGGATTTTCGAATTGATATTATGATTGAATCAGGACCAAACGCTCGTTCTGTTCAAATAGAATTGGAGCCATTTACGTTAGTGGGAGCAACTACACGTTCTGGATTGTTAACTGCACCAATGCGTGCACGTTTTGGTATCAGTAGTCGTTTGCAGTATTATAATACAGAGTTATTGACAACCATAGTGCAACGTAGTGCACATATCTTGCAAGTTCCAATTTCGATGGAAGCTGCAATTGAAATTGCTGGTAGAAGTAGAGGGACACCGAGAATAGCCAATGCATTATTACGAAGGGTTCGTGATTTTGCTCAGATTAAGGGAAATGGCTCAATTACTATAGAAATAGCAAAATACGCCTTAGAAGCGTTAAATGTAGATGCACATGGATTGGATGAAATGGATAATAAAATTCTTTCAACCATCATAGATAAGTTTAAGGGAGGACCAGTAGGGATTACAACAATAGCAACTGCAGTTGGAGAGAGTAGTGAAACAATAGAAGAGGTATATGAGCCGTTCTTAATTCAAGAAGGTTTTATAATGCGAACTCCAAGGGGTAGAGAAGTAACAGAAGCTGCCTACAAACATTTGGGACGTAAAAGAAATAGACCAGGAGAATTATTTTAAATTAAAGTTATAATGAGAAAATTATTGAGTTTAGCGATGTTGCTTGTATTGGTATTTACAACATCTTGTAAGTCTGATGAAAAAAAGAACGAACCGGCACCAATAGAAGAAGTGGTTACGGTAATTGAAACAATTTCGACTTCAGAGTTGGAAAAATTAGGGAATGATATACAATTAGTTGATGTAAGAACTCCGGAAGAGTTTGAGCAAGGTTATATCAAGAATGCAATTAATTTAAATGTAAAATCGGATGAATTTTTAGAGCAAACAATTTTGATTGATAAAAGTAAACCGGTTTATGTGTATTGTATGGCAGGAGTTAGAAGTACAAAAGCAGCGGAAAAATTAAAGGATGCTGGGTTTACAAAAGTTTATAATTATACAGAAGGTTATGGAACTTGGTTAGATCAAGGAAAACAAATTAGCATGGACTAATAAAATAGAGCCTAATTAATTTTAGGCTTTTTATTTGATTAAAAATATACCAATTGGTATATTTTAGTATATTTGCGGTATGATGTCTAAATCAGAACATACAAAAAAATTCATTTTAGATAGTGTATCACCTATTTTTAATAAGAAGGGATATGCAGCTACGAGCCTTTCAGATTTAACCAATGCAACAAAACTAACTAAAGGCGCTATCTACGGAAATTTTGAGAATAAGGAAGATTTGGCTATAAAAGCATTTAGGCACAATGTGAAGCGTGTTTTACAACCTTTAACAGAGAAGTTAAACACACATATCGGTGCAATCAATAAATTATTTGCACTGACTAATTATTATAGAGAATATTATGATTTTGTTAATGATTACGGGGGGTGCCCAATTTTAAATATTGCATCAGATACGAATAATTTAAATGATAAATTGTTTGAGGCAGTAAAAGAAGTAGCGAAGAAATTAGAAGAAAGTTTAGAAGAGTTGATTCAGGTCGGGATATCTGAAAATGAAATAAAAAAAGGTGTAAATGCAAAGATGATTTCCAAGAATATTTACTCAATGATAGAAGGTAGTGTTTTCATGGCATTTATGCATAAGGATAAAGTCTATATTTTAGAAATGATGAATCATATAGATGAGGTAATAAAAAAAGAATTATTAAAATAATTAATACCAATAGGTATAAAATAAATACTATGACAAAAATATTAGAAAGCAAAGTAAGAGTTCGGTTTCAAGATTGTGATCCATTTAATCATTTGAATAATTCAAGTTATATAGATTATTTTTTCAATGCGCGTGAAGATCAATTACTAAAAGATTATGACATTAACATATATGAACATGCGCAAAAAACTGGAAAAGGTTGGGTAGTAGTATCGAATCAGATTAGTTATTTTAAACCAGCGTTATTGACAGAAACTGTTACGGTAGAAACTCAAATAATTAATTTTTCTCAAAGAAGTATTCAAGTAGAGTTGAGAATGTTTGATGAGTCTAAAACACAATTGAAAGCTATTATGTGGTCTAAGTTTGCTTATTTTGATATTAGAAATCAGAAAGGAGCGGAACATTCTGAAGATTTTATGAAATTGTTCTCAGAGGCGCATGCTCCAATAGAAGCAAAGACTTTTGAAGAACGTATGACCAATATTTTAAAAGGAAAACTCTAATAATTTTCGAAATTAAAGTTATTAGTTATCAACGGAAAAGGAGCGCATTGCGCTCCTTTTTTAATATCATGTTATTCTGAACGTACGTGAAGAATCTATGAAGTAGAATGAGATTCTTCGTTTCACTCAGAATGACAATATGTTCTCAATTAAAAGTTAAATGTTGCACCTAACAAAAAGTTAATTGTTGCTTGCGGATAATATCCTGCACCATCCAATGTCGTTGTTTCTCCTGGAACTGACCAAGTATCGTCATAAGTGTAATAATAACCATTAGAAACATATTCCTCATTAAAGATATTGTTTACCAATGCACTTAAAACAATTGATTTAAATATTTTATTTGTAGCAATTACATAGTTTATATTCAGATCATTTGTGAAATAAGCGTCTAACTTAGAACTGTCAGTATCTACATTACCCATATATTGCTCTCCAACATATTTAGACAACAACGATAATTGTAAGTTTTGTACAGGGGAATAGTTCAACATATTTCCAACGATTACATTTGGAGAGAACGAAATATTTGTATTTCCTAAATTGGTAACTTCTCCGTCCCATTTAGTTGTAAAGTCGATGTTTTTATTGCTGCTTACAGCAACATTTGGTACAATGCTAAACTTATCACTTAATACAAAGTTGGCATCAATTTCCAATCCTAATCTGTAACTATCACCTACATTCGCTCTTATTGGTGCGCCTACATCATCTAATTCACCAGTCAATACCAATTGATCTTGATAACGCATATAGTATAAATTCGTATTGATTTTAAAAGATTCCTTTTTCCATCTCCATCCTAATTCAAAATCATTTAATTTTTCAGGTTTAGGGTTTCCATTTTCATAATCAGTTCTGTTTGGCTCTCTGTTAGCTCTTGCATAAGAGAAATACAGACTACTTTCTTCAGAAGCAGTATAGGTAACACCAGCCTTTGGATTAAAGAAATTGAAATTATCATCTACGATATCTGCAGAAACACCATTCGCTTCGTAATTAATGTTTCTAATTTGCAAATCACCAAATAAATTGAATTTTTCATTTAAAGTGTAGTTTGCTTTAGCAAATAGATTGAAGTCAGTTTTTACAGCATAATCATCGTAATAGCGATGTCTGATGTCAGTTTGACTCGTATATTCTGCCCAAATGACTTCTCCAAAATGATCTCCGTCATATTTATTCCAAGCTCCTCCAACAGTTAAGTTAAAGTCGTCGTTGTTTTGATATTTAAAAGAAAATGTAGTTCCAAAAAAGTCATTGTCTAACCATTTTCTTCTGATAATATCTGTTTCATCAATAGTTTCGCCACCAATCATTATAGGATCAAATCCATAATCTGCAAAATCTTCATCTTCCTTAAATTGCTCATAATACCCTCTTCCGTAAGTGTAATGCAATGCAATGTTAGAAGACCAATTTTCATTGTACGTTTGGTTCCAGTGTAATTGATAATGATCTTGGTTGTAGTGGTCTATTTCGTTATCATAGGTGTAATAGTTCTTCGTTCTATCGTTCTCAAGATCCTCTGCCGTAACACCGTACCATGCTTGGTATGTTTCTTCTTGTCCGCCAAAAACAATGGCTTTTATCAAAGTATTATCATCAACATAAGAACCTTGTAAAAAGTAAGATTTTAAATCTGATGAAGCTCTATCTACATAGCCGTCAGATTTAATTGTAGAAAGCCTTCCTGCAAATTCGATATGGTCATTAATTCTACCTGTAGAGAATTTTACATTACTCCTAAAAGTATTATAAGATCCAGCAGAAACACCAACTTCTGCATATGCTTTTTCCGATACGGCATCGGTTAGTAAATTTAAACTAGCTCCAAAGGCACCTGCTCCATTTGTAGAAGTACCTACACCTCGTTGAAGTTGCAAATTTTCTACGGAGGATGAGAAATCTGGCATGTTTACCCAATAAGTTCCCATTGATTCTGAATCGTTTAGTGGAATCCCATTAATAGTTACGTTTACGCGAGTGGCATCACTACCACGAACGCGAATACCAGTATATCCAATTCCTGCACCTGCATCAGAGGTTGTAACAACACTCGGCATAAAGTTCATTAAAATTGGTATGTCTTGACCCAAATTTCGTTTTGCAATTTCTTCCTTACTCATATTAGAGTGAGTAACAGGAGATTCTGAATCTACACGAACTGCGGAAACTAATGCCTCATCTAGTAATTCTGAGGAGGGTACAAGGTTGAAATCCAAACCTTTAATGTGATACTCTAATTTGATCGTTTTGCGAATCGACTCGTAGCCGATATACATAATTTCGATAGTGTATTCGCCAGGAACTAAATCAAAATAATACACACCTTCTATATCAGTAATGGTGTAAAAATCAGTATCTACAATGCGCAAAGTAGCATCAGGTAACGGATCTTTGTTTTCGTCGAATAATGTTCCGGTTACATTAAACGTTTCTTGAGCAAAACTTGAAATTGCTACAAGCATTAATAAAATAAGTGATAATTTTTTCATTTTAAATAAAATTTAAAACGAATAAAAAGAGGTAATTACTCGATGTTTTGAATAATTAATTTGCGAAAAAGAATGGCTATTTTTTAATTCTTTTTCTGGTTTAACATAGTTTGGCGATGTTCGCCTTCCTAAACAGCATTACCTGTTCTAGGTTCAATGGGTATGATCTCAGCCTTTCGGCACCCCTTTATGAGAACGCCGCAAAATTAGAAAGTATTTTTAGATAAAAAACGGTTTTTTAATAATTTTTACCTTGACGGTTACTATTGTTAGTTTACACGATATCAAAATGTTAGCAAGAAGTGTCCGCTACAATTTTCCATTCCCCATTAATTTTTTTTAAAATGATCATAAAAACACCATCAGCATTTCCAACTTTTCGCGTTAAATGGTATTCACCCATTACATAATACGATTCGTTTTCTATTTTAGAAATATCATTTATTTTAAATTTTAATTCTCCTGAATGATCTGGAGTAGGGTAGCCTTTTTTGTAATTAGCCAATGTTTTATCCCATCCGTAAGTTAAACCATTGCTTCCGTAAAATTTTAAAGAATCGGATTTCCAATAGCCTTGCATAAATCCTTCTAAGTCATGTTTAGACCAGGCTTCTTCTTGAATTTTCATAATATTCAAGATTTCTTTTTTCTCTTCATTTGTTGATGATTTTTGACATGCAACAAAACTTACGAGAGTGAATAATGTAATATAAACTTTAATTCTCATCACACAGATTATTTAATTATGACAACTACATGTTGGAATGGTAAAACTGTTTGTTTCTAAATTAATTGGTACACCTTGATTATGACCTTCTTTTTCCCAATAGAATTTAGAACGTTTCGTGTCGTAATTTCCAATTTCATTCATGGTAGATGTATCATATAAACGACCATTTATCATAGTGTATTTAACTGAATCAGTGTTTTGAATTTCTTCTAATGGATTCTTATCTAAAACAATCAAATCCGCTAATTTCCCAACTTCTAGAGATCCAATTTCTTCATCCATGCCTAAGTACCAGGCCCCATTTATGGTGGCTGCTTTAAGTGCTTCATGATTGCTCATACCACCTTGTTGCAGCATCCATAATTCCCAATGTGCTCCTAATCCCTGTAATTGTCCATGTGCACCTACGTTTACTTTAACACCTAATTCAGCCAATTTAGAAACAGATTTTGAAGTTAAAATATGTCCGTTTTCATATTCTTCATCCGGAATCATGGTTCTATGTCTCGATCTAGGGTCAACAACATGTCTTGGCGTATAACTCAATAATTTGTTGTTCTCCCAAACATTTGATTTTTGATACCAATAATATTCACCACTCATTCCGGCATAATTCACAACTAAAGTAGGAGTATAGCCGGTTTCACTATTTTTCCAAAGTGTTTGTACATCTTTATATAAGGGTGCTACAGGTACGTTATGCTCAATTCCCGTATGTCCGTCAAAAATCATACTCATGTTAGCAAAGAAAGTAGAACCTCCTTCCGGCACAACATTTACCCCAAATTCTTTGGCTGCTTGCATAATTTGTTGACGCTGTTCACGTCTTGGTTGGTTGTAACTTTTAACAGAATATGCTCCAAAGGCTTTAGTTCTTTCAATGGCAAATCTTGCATCTTCTAAGTTGTTCACTACTGCTTTAAAATCTCCTTCTGCACCGTATAAAATAAATCCTGTTGAGAACATTCTAGGCCCGACAGTTAATCCTGAGCGTTGCAATTCTTCTAATGTAAATGCTGCGGCTGTATTTACAGAAGGATCATGAGATGTTGTAACCCCGTATGCCAAGTTTGCATAAAATTGCCAATGTTTTTGCGTGCTTAAGCCATTTCTAAAGGCACCTACATGCGCATGTACATCAACAATTCCGGGCATAATTGTTTTACCGTCCATGTCATATACTTTTGCTTTTGAAGGAACATTTACGTTATTAGAAGTTCCAATACTTATTATTTTATTTTCTTTAATTACAATGGTTCCATTTTCAATTATTTCATCTTCATTCATGGTGATGATTCGGGCATTTGTAAATGCGATAGTACCATCTGGAACATCCGCTTTTAATGTTAAGTTAATTTCAATTCCATCAGAGCTTTCTCCCAATGCGGTTTCAGAAAAGGGATCTGTTAAATTGTTTGTAATATTTTTTGAAAAGTATTCCCCACCTAAGGACCAGAATACCTTGTCATTTGCATATGACCAGTGTAGGTTGATTCCTGCTTTTTTCGATAAGGTTTCTACTTTGAATGATTTAGTTTTTCCATCCAGATTAATTTCTTTTCCATTATATACAAAAGGCGCAACATATAATTTGTGTAGATGAATAAATGAAATCCATTTAAAATCTTTACTTGGCACCAATCTGTTTGCTAATTTTGAAACGAAATGAGTACGTTCTTTTTCACCGTTTAAATCAATACTTTTTAGGCGCTTTGTTAGACCTCCCATAAAAGATCCACCTGTTTGGAAATAGATTCTTTTATTATCTGGTCCAAACATTGGGAATTCACCTGAATCCGAAATTTTCTTCTGATTTTCTCCGTTGGAATCCATGATGTAGATTCCAGTTTTTTTAGAGTAGTCATATCCCTGATCTCCATTCCCTGCCTCTTTTCTAAAGGTTATTTTAGTACCGCTATAGTCAAAGGCTGGAGTCCTATATATTCCTTTGATTGTGGTTAGTTTTTCTAAGTTAGATCCATCTAAATTTACTTTTTGAATTGTACCTAATTCTTCATCATTCCAAGTCGTAAAAACAACTGATTTTCCATCTGGTGAAAAAGCAGGTTCGGCTTCAAAGTCCGTCAAATCAGTAATCCGCTTAGGCTTTCCATTTGGTAGACTCTTTTTGTAGATATGCCCCAAAGCTGTAAATACAATTGTTTTTTGATCAGGAGAAGTTTGTAAGTTCTTAATCATTTTAGAAGTGAACTCTTCTTTGTGTACTGTACGTTTAACGCGATGCGTTTCCGCTAGTTTCATCTTATTATTTACACTAAACGGAATGTTAGCAACAGATTTCGTTTCGATATGAACTTTATGGATTTTTCCTTTTGCCCAAAGTACAATTTCTTTATTGTCAGGAGTCCAACTAAAATGTGGGTATACACCAAAAACCGCCCATGCTTCTTGTTGATCTTTATCTAAGTTATCGAAAACAGGCCATTCTTTTCCTGTTTCTAATTCATGAACATATAACACTGATTTTGTTCTAACTCTTTTTACAAAAGCCAACAATTTTCCATCTCTAGAAATTACGGGTCTAGCCGCTCCTCCTGGACCTCCAGTAATCTGTTTTGTTTTACCAGTTTTAAAGTTGTATCGTTTAATGGCATAGATTTGTTTGTTAGGGTCTTTATTGTACTGAAAGAATCCTCCTGGATACAAATCTTCTGCATAATATAAATACTTACCATCAGGTGAAATGGTTGGGTCATTTACATCTTGTTGGTCATTTTTCCTTTTTGTTAGTTGTAGCCCTGCCGAGCCAGACAATGGATATTGCCACATTTCCCCAGCACCTAATGAACGCGTAGAAGTGAAATGCTTACGAGCCACTAAAGATTCTCCATCTGGAGACCAAACGGCGTTGTTTAGAAGTCTAAATTTTTCTTTTGTTATAGATTTTGCATTCTTTCCATTTGCAGTCATTACCCAAATATTATCTCCTCCTTCGGCATCACTTGTAAATGAAATGTACTTTCCGTTAGGGCTAAATTTTGGTTGTACTTCATAAGCCATTCCAGAACGTAAAATTTTAGCCTCTCCACCTGTTATAGGCATGGTATAAATATCGCCTAACAAATCAAAAACAATAGATTTGCCATCAGGACTTACATCTAAATTCATCCAAGTCCCTTCATCGGTTTCAAGGTCAAAAGTTTTGTACGTCCAATCTTTATAAGGATTATTTACATTCCATTTTTCCTTTTTTTCATCCTTTTTACTTTCATTTTCTTGAGCAAACCCAATCTGAAGGGTAAGTATAGAAAGTAATGTAATTAGTGAGCGCATAATAGTTGTTTTTTGAATTTATAACAGTTATAAAGTTAAGGTTAAATTTGCATAAAGTCTTCTGCGAAAATTTTCTTCAAATAATAGGTTAATTCTTTAGCATTCTCTTTAGTGAAAACGATAGGCGGTTTGATTTTTAAAACATTATGATCTGGTCCGTCGGTACTCATAAGAATTCCATGGTCTTTCATTCTGTTGGTTAAATAATCAGTTTGTTCAGCAAGAGGATTCAATTCTTCATCGACCAATTCTATACCAAGAAATAAACCTTGTCCTCGAATGTCTCCTATAATCGGAAAAGTCTTAGTTAGTTCTTTCAATTCTGATTTTAGATACTCGCCAACTTCCAATGCATTCTGTTGCAAGTTTTCACGTTTTACCGTTTTTAAGACTTCGGCGCCAATTGCACAAGAAACAGGATTGCCTCCAAAGGTGTTAAAATACTCCATTCCGTTTGCAAATTTTTCAGCAACTTCTTGTGTGCAGGCAACCGCCGCAATTGGATGGCCATTTCCTAAAGGTTTTCCAATGGTTACGATATCAGGAATGACATTATGTAATTGAAAACCCCAAAACGTTTTACCCATTCGTCCGCATCCAGTTTGTACTTCATCAGAAATACACAATCCTCCAGCCTTACGAACATATTCATATGATTTGGCTAAAAAACCTTCGGGTAATTCAATCTGTCCACCACACGAGATAATTGGTTCAATGATTAATGCGCCAACACCTCGTTTTTTATTGTGAATTGTGTCAATACATTGTTGAACTTCCGCAGCATATTTTTCACCTGTTTGATTTCCTCTATATTTTCCTCTAAAAGCATCTGGTAAAGGAAATATTTGTGTGTGTTCTGGAGCACCCGAACCTCCTTTTCCGTCGAACTTATAAGAAGAGATGTCAATACACATATTGGCATTTCCGTGGTAACCAACTTCACTAGCAATGATGTCCTTTTCTCCAGTATTGGCTTTTACCATTCTTATGGCCAATTCATTGGCTTCCGATCCAGAATTAACAAAGTGTAAAACACTTAACTCTGGAGGCAATGTTTCTAACAATTCTTTGGCCAATGCGTTGATGTTTTCGTGTAAATACCGCGTATTTGTGTTGATAAGCGCCATTTGTTCTTTGCCAGCTTTAACAACTTTTGGATGCTCATGTCCAACATGAGCAACATTGTTCACGGTATCTAAATATTTTTTTCCGAATTGATCCACCAAATATTGCCCAGCACCTCGAACCATTTTAATAGGTACTTTATATTGTAGACTCAAACTTTTACCAAGATGTTCTTTTCTATATGCTATTAAATCTTGGTTAGAAGGAGTCTTTAAATCACTTAATGCTTCAGATTTGAATATCAGATTAGGATCTGGACATAGACTTTTCCATACATCTATTTGAGAATGATATGCCACTCCCGGAAAATCTTTTTTATAATCTAGCAAAGACAACATTAATTGAAAATGAAGGTGTGGTGCCCAATTTCCGTTTTCAGGGTGATTCCCAATTTCGGCAATTTTTTCTCCTTTTTTAATTTTTTCTCCAACAGAATATTTTGTTGCTGAAGCAACGGTTAGATGACCATATAGCGAATAAAACTCTAAGTTATTTTCAAGATGTTTTAATACAATTAACCCGCCATATTCTTTATCTCCCTCATCGTTGGTTGCTATCACTACTTCAGCATCTAGAATAGCATGAACTGGTGTGCTTGGCGGTATCCAATAATCAATGCCTAAATGAATGGTTCTACTTTCTTTGCCATAATTTCCAATAGTATCATATTCAGAAGAGGTGTAGATAGGTCTAGGTTCCAAATACCCCCCTGCAATCAGTTTATTGGGATGTTGTTTTTGAAGTCGATCTATTTTAAACTGAAACAAATCCAAATCGTTAAATTCTTCTTGATGACCAATCCATTTGCTAGAAACACTTAAGTCTAATAAGTGAATTTCATTTTTATGTATGTTAGGGAATAATTCTGAAGTATTAATAGAGGTCGTCGCTGCCCAATTTTGAAATTCTTTTTCTTTAGGGTGTGCGGAAAAGCCACACGTAATTCTAAAACTATAAAGTGCAAAATCTGGTGAAATAGATCTCCATTTTTTGAGTAAATCCCAAGCACCTTTTTCACTGCGCTGTAAATAGGTGTTGTCTGGCTCTTTTTGTTTGTTAATGGCAGATTTCGTAACCGAAATTAACAGTCGCATCGCAATAGCACAGTACAAATGTTCTAATTCCTCTTCTAAAATTGAATAAGACGAATGATATCCTTTAACTATCGGTAAGGCTGCATCTAATGGGTCTTCAAAATTCGTGATTGCGTAAGCACAAGCAATGGCTAAGTCATTAATTACCTGTGTTTTTATGGCGTCTCCAAAGTCTATTACTGAAGAGATTTTGGGATTTAGAACATCTTCTGAAACCACAACATTGTCATAATTGGCATCGTTATGAACGACCTGCTTTCTCAAATTATGATAAGATTCTTGTTGATTTTCGAATATCGCTTGGAAATAGGTCACTATTTCTAGTTCTTCTCCTTGAAATAATTTATTAAAACCTTTGGTCCAAAGAGATTGCGCAACATCCCACTCAAAATCGAAACTTTCATATGAATGTGAAAAATCTTTTAATGCGGTAGTGAGTCTTCCGCAATATTTCCCTAGTTGTTCACGTAAGTTATTTGTTTGTGGATTAACGTCAATATATATTCGCCCTGATATCCATGATAAGAGTCGTACAAATCGTTTGTTACCATTAGAATCTTCAATTGTTGAAATGCTTTTTCCCTGAAAATCTTTATATACGGCTGGAGAATGAACAGTATTATTCTGTTGAACAAATTCTAACAACTGTGTTTGAAAGTCGAGGTGCTCTAAATTTTCATCTGGTCTAGATACTTTTAAAATATAGCCATCAGAATTTGGAACCTTTACTCTAAAATTGAAATCGAGTTCTCCAGGTAATGTGGATATCTTTCCTTCTAAATTATAGCACTTCAACAGGATTATTTCTGCTTCCTTTTCTGATATTTTAATAGTGTTATATTTCATCTATCTTAAAATAAACCCATTTTTCATTGGGTCATTATGATCTATTACAAAGGTATGTGAGCCTGTTATATGGGCTATCCCTTCAACTTGCGGAATTACAGCCTTAAATGATCCATAGTCCATTTCCGATATTACGGACCCTTTAAAAACGGAGTCAGTTATACTTTCTATGGTCATTGTTTCTCCAATATTAATTTCATTTCGCGCTTTATGAATTGCCATTCTTCCTGAAACACCCGAACCAGTTGGGCATCTATCTACTTCTCCTTCAGCAAAAATGCAAACGTTTCTACTATCACTACCCGATTTTTGCTTTGTATTATCTATAAAAATAGTCCCGTATAAAAAACTTAAATCTTCTTCAATCGGGTGATTGATTTTGGAGTTTGATTCCATTACGGCATTTTTTATATCCATGCCTGTTTTAATTAAATTTCTATAACTAGCCGAGTTCAAATCAAATTCAAACTTGTTTTTAGCCATGTCTACATAAGCGTAAAAAGCACCGCCGTAAGCCAAGTCATATATTACTTCACCAATACCTTCTATGTTCGTTTTATAATCTAGCCCAACTACAAAACTAGGAACACAATGAAATTTAACTCCGGTAACTTTTCCATTTTCAACGTTTGTAAAAGAAGTAATCCTTCCACACGGGGCATCAATTTTTAATATATTTTCTCCTTCTTCGGCATTAATCCAATTCATTTGAATGGCTAAGGTTGAAATAGCAATAATGGCGTGACCACACATGGTAGAGTAACCTTCATTATGCAAAAAGATAATTCCAAAATCACCGTCGTCATCGTTTGGAGGAGTAAGAATACATCCATACATATCGGCGTGTCCTCTGGGTTCAAACATCAAGGCAGTTCGTAATTCGTCAAAATTATCTTTACAATATCTTCTGTAATCTAAAACGGAGTTTCCTTTCAATTCAGGGAAACCATCAAGTATAACACGCAGAGGTTCACCTCCTGTGTGCATGTCAATTGTTTTGATTTGTAGCCAATCCTTGGCCGTGTTTAATGTTGTTTTTTGAAGTATGTTTTGGTAAGTTTTATTCATTTGTAAACTTTTTATAATAATACGCAGCGGCTGCCAAATCTTCTAAAGCATGTCCAACGGATTTGAATAGCGTTATTTCATCATTTGTTTTTCTTCCAACATGAGTATCCGTGGTAAGAGAAAACAGATCTGCCTTAATATCACTTTCAGAAATGATGCCTTCTGTAATTGGAATTACAATATCTCCACTTTCTTTTAATCCACCTTGAAAAGTATCTACAAAAACAGTTGCTTTTTTAATAGCATCATTGTCGGCTTCGCGCATATCTTTTTTATAGGCACCAACCAAATCGAGATGCTGTCCTGGTTGTAGTTTTGCACCAAATACAAGAGGTACTTTTGATAAAGTTGCACAAGAAATAATAGTTACCTCACTTATTTTTTCTTCAATGGTTTCAATGGGGGTACAGTTAAAATCTTCTGTTTTTAATGCGTTGCAAATATCTTGTGCCTTTTTAAAATTTCGACCCCAAACAAACACATCTTTTATAGGTCTAACCGAGGCATGGGCCTTAATAAGGTTAACGGATAAGGCGCCTGTACCAATCATTAATAATGAAGAGGCATCTTGTTTTGATAAATATTTTGATGCCAATGCGGAAGCTGCAGCCGTTCTTTTTACGGTCAAACTTTTGGCTTCGATGATGGCTTTTATTCCACCTTTTGTTGCGTCTAAATAGATATAAGTACCCTGTATGGATGGTAAGTCAAATTGCCCGTTGTCAGGACTTACCGTTACCACTTTAACACCTGCATCATTGCTTGGGTTCCAAGCAGGCATTAAAAGTAAAGTAGAATCTGAGTTTACTTTTGGATTTGGAAAATCGTGATGATGGCGCATGGGAACCAAGATTTCATTTTGTTTGAAATAAGATCCTATTTGCTGGATCAGTTCTGAGAAATCCGTGTTGCTTTCAATAAAACCGTTTGAGATTTGTACTATATCGTTCATCTACCAAAAATATTGAAAAGAGGAGATATAATAAATTATTAATCAATTATTGGTTAAAAGTGTATTGATGTAGGATAAATACATATCGATTAGGCCTGAGAAGTTGAATTAAATTTATCACATGAAAAAATTCTCTATTCTTTTGGCAGCAACTGTGGTTTTACTTTTAAGTAATTCATGTAAATCAGAATCAAGTTCAATTGATCAATTATCATTCAAAGAACAATTAATGGTTTTATTTCCGAATGCTGTTATTGATTCTCTTGGAGCAAAAGATCATTTTTCGGAGCGTTATGAACTTACAATTCAGCAACCCTTAGATCATAGCAAACCTGAGAATGGCACTTTTGAGCATCATGTTTTTATTTCACATGCCGGGTATGAGCAACCAAATTTGTTAATCACTACAGGTTATGCCGCAAGAAATAACACCTATGAATTGAGCAAGGCATTTCATATGAATCAAGTGCTAGTTGAGTACAGATTCTATGGGAAATCGAGACCAGATTCTATTCCGTGGAACTATTTAACCAATGATAATGCCTTAGCAGATTACCATGCCCTAAGTACACAACTGAAAAAAATATATAAGAATAAATGGATGAGTACGGGTATTAGTAAGGGTGGTGAAAATGTGATGATGTACAAGGCAAAATATCCAGATGATATGGACGTGGGTGTGCCGTATGTCGCTCCATTAATTAACACTAGAGAGGATATGAGAACGATCAATCATATCAATATGTTGGGTGCGGATATTTGTGATATTTCATTGTTTGATACTCAAAGAATGATTTTAGAACGAAAGGAGGAGATTTTACCCGTTTTGGCTGATTATATGAAGGAGAAAAAATATGAATTCACAGAATTATCCTTGGAAGAAGCATTGGAATATGCAGTTCTAGAATACCCATTTTCATTTTTACAATGGGGTGGAAAATGTGAAGAAATTCCAACTAAGGAATCCAATGCACTAGCAGTGGTAACGCATATAAATAATGTCGTTGGTTTTTGGGTGTATAGTGATGCAGGGATTGATAATGCATTGCCTTCATTTTATCAGCATATGATTGAATTGGGCTATTATGGATTTGAATTGGAACCACTGAAGGATTTATTGAGTGTAGTAAAGTCAAGTTCTAACTTGCGATTTGCACCAAAAGGAGTAGAGATGAATTACAATTCTGATTACATAAAAGAAGTAAGGGAATATATTGAAACCAAGGGAGATAAATTGGTGTATGTCTATGGCGAAATGGACCCTTGGTATGCCTGTGCACCAAATCCTAAAAAAGAAGTTGATGCTTTAAAAATGGTTTTAAAAGGAGGAAGTCATGCAACTAGAATTAAAGATTTTTCTGAAGAAGACCAGAATAAAATATACAAGCAGATACAAGAATGGCTGGGTGGTGCCAAATTGTATCTAAATGAATAATATTTAATTATTACCGAATTATTTTTTGTTGACTGGCGTGAAAGGAGTCTGCTTGTTGCTGTAATAATTCTCTCGCTTTTTTGCGCTTGTAGTTGTACAGTTCTTCTTCCTCGGTTAAATCAGAATAAATTTCTTCATTTAGTTGCATATCCGTTTTTAGGACTTGTGCTCTTTGATGTACTTTTTGTTCTACCCAGGTTTTAACGGCATTTTCTTGATCTTGTAATTTAAAATCATATTCGCCTTTAGGGGAGATAAGTTTTGCCAAAATAGGAGAGGTTTCTATGGCTAAGAAAAGCAAGAATATAAAGAAAGAAGGTAGCCAAGGTAATTTATCTAAGGCATTGATGCGTGCCATCAATCCATCGAACCCATCAATGATAGGTTGCGTTGTCGCTTCTTGATCTTTCTGTTCTGAAATAAGCGAGGCAATTTGTGTTTCTTTCTCTGTTATTTTTTCCTTATTGATTTCTTTTAAATCTTTTAACTCGGAAAGTTGAGCATCGTGTTTCTCTCTTTTTTCTTTATAAACAGGACCTTTTCCTAATAATTTTGTTCCTTTTCTACCTTCTGCTTCGGCAATGTAGGTTTCGTATAAAGTATCTACCGCTTGTTCCTTAGCATCTATCTCATCTTTTAATTGCGTAATTTCAGTATTTAATGCGTTAATCTCAGGGGTAAATTGATTTGCTATTTGTGCTTTGTTGGCTAAGGTGAGTTCGTTCTTTTCTTCAAGTAAAACCTGATCTATTTCTTTTTCAAATATTTTTAACTCCAATGGTTTTGCAATTACAACTGCAATAATAATGGCTAAAATAATACGAGGTGTTGCCTGCATAATTTCTTTCCATTTATTATCACTTTTTTTAAGTGTAGAAACTATAAATCGATCTAAATTAAAAATAAGTAAACCCCAAATCAACCCAAAGAACACTGCCAAATACGGATTATCAAAAACAGTAAATAAGGCGTAACTAGCAGCAATTGAAGCCATCACCGCTGTAAAAAAAACAGTGCCGCCAATTCCGGCAAATTTATGTTGTTCAGATTTGGATGAATTTTCTAATATATCGGTGTCTGCGCCAGAGCACATCCAGAAAAATTGTTTTAGCATAGTAAGTTGGTTTGTATAGTATAACGACACGTAAGGGTGAAATGTTACGTAAAGCCTTAATTTTAACTATATTTAAGCTTTTTTGAAAAATTGTATTTTATGAAAAGTATTCTTGTAGTCTTTATTTTTTTAACCTCAATTGTTAGTATTTCGCAAACGAATAACGAAGTAATTTATCTTTGGGAAAATGGAGCGCCCGGTTTTGAAACCCTAATGAACGAGCCCGAAGAGGCAAAAGATTATTGGGTAAAGAATGTCCATAATCCATCCCTAATAGTTTTTAAGCCAGAGCATCCAAATGGAACTGCAGTTGTGATTTGCCCAGGAGGAGGTCATAATAAATTGGTGATTACTTCAGAAGGATACCGTGCAGCTAGGTATTTGAATTCACTTGGAATCACGGCTTTTATTTTAAAATATAGATTACCCCGAGAAGAGAATTCGCCTTATGATTTAGATATTCATTTAAGACAAGACGGACTTAGAGCCATGAGAACCGTTAGGGCAAATGCCGAAAAGTATGGCATTGATCCTTCTAAAATTGGAATGCTTGGTTTTTCTGCTGGTGGCGAAGTTGTGGCCGAAGTGATGTATAAAGAAAATGGAGCCAATGAAAATTCAAGTGATAAAATTGAACAAACGGATGCAAAGCCTAATTTTCAGATTTTGGTTTATCCCGGGCCCTTAGGTGTGCCAGATATTTTTCCGGAAGACTTACCACCGGCCTTTATGGTTGTGACAAATGATGATGCGTGTTGCTCCTCGCCTGTTGTTAAAATTTTAAACGGCTATAGAAAAACGAAGGCATCGGTAGAAATGCATTTATATTCCCAAGGCGGTCATGCCTTTAATATGGGCACTCGAAGTGAATTAAAGTCTCTAAATACTTGGCCAGATAGATTAAAAGATTGGCTGCAAATAGAAGGATTTATACCAAATTAATTTTCGGCTCTTCAAAATAACTGCAAGGTTTGTCAAAATCAGGAAGTATAATTTCGCCTTGTCGTTCTAAACCTAAACGCTCTAATAGTTTTTGAGATCTTGTATTTTTTTGATCAGTTATGGCAACGACTTTCTCTATTTTCAAATGTGATTTTCCATATTTAAATATTGCTTTTGAAGATTCAAAAGCATAACCTTTTCCAGAACTATTAGGTAAAAAACTAAAACCGATTTCAACATCTTGCATACTTGGTCTTTTTATAAAACCTGTCATTCCAATTGGTTTTTGCTCTGATTTAGTTAGTACTAAATAAAAACTAAATCCAAATTTTTTGTACTGATCAAGCAATTTTTCTTGAATGTATTGTTCCGCATCTTTTATTGATCTTACATTTTTATCTCCTATAAATTTCAACCAATTTGGACTGTTTACCAATTCAAAAATAAAAGGGGCGTCTTTAAGATTAAATTTTCGAATATGAAGGCGGTCGGTTTCTAATATCATTTTTCAAAAATAAGATGCTGTTTTTAAATCCCGAAATATTGGGTGCAAATTTTATTAGGTGTAGTTTTGTATTTCTAAAATGACTAACATGAGTTTACTAGCCGACTTACAAGCAAGAAGTAATAATAGCTGCGAATTTTGCGCATCGACCACAGAATTGAGTATTTATGAAGTTCCGCCGATTTCTACTGGCGGTGTAGATGGTAGCGTTTTGGTTTGTAGTACATGTAAAGGTCAAATAGAAGATCCAGAAATTACAGATGCGAATCATTGGCGTTGTTTAAATGATAGTATGTGGAGCGAATTCAGAGCAGTACAAGCCGTCGCTTGGCGTATGTTATCTCGTTTAAAAAGTGAAGGCTGGCCACAAGACTTATTGGATATGCTGTATTTAGAAGATGAGGTATTGCGATGGGCACAGGCTACCGGAGAAGGTTTGGATGAAAGTGAAAAGGTAATTCATAGAGATGTAAACGGAACTATTTTACAGGCTGGAGATTCCGTAGTTTTGGTAAAAGATTTGAAGGTAAAAGGTTCTAGTATGGTGGCCAAACAAGGAACAGCTGTTCGCCGGATTTCTTTAGATCCTGACAATGCCGAATATATTGAAGGCAAAGTTGGTCCAACTCAGATCGTAATTATTACGAAGTACGTTAAGAAGTTGTAAATTTTATTTAAGTAATTGAAATTTAGCAATTTGTGATTTTTTATCTATATTTGTTAAGTAATACCCCGCAATCCCTTTCCAGCCCCAAGTTAAACTCCAATAGCCTCAGATAATTAAACCCCAGTTAATTTAGATATCAATTAATAAGATATATCATTTTTAACTAAACTTTAATTATTATGAAACAATTAATTATTACGATTCTTGCAATACTGATGGTTGCACCTTTAGTATTTGCACAAGGAATCACAACTCATCAATTTAGACGTGTAGAACCTCAAGATATGGGAGAGTATCTTAAAAGAGAAACTACCTATTGGCAGAAATTTGCGGAGCAGGAAGTAAAAAAAGGAAACCTAACTTTTTGGGCAATATTGCAAAAGGTAGGAGGTGTCGGGCAGGATCATGCTCCAAATATTTTAATTGTGAATACTGTTAATGATGTTGATACTCAATTAGATTGGAATAGTGTAGGTGATCTATTTCCAGATAAGAAAATGGAAGATATTGGAACCAATGCCATTAGTAAAAATATAGCAACTGTTTTTCTTAAAAGCGAAGGAAACCATATTGAAATACCAAATGTAGATCCTGATAAGCACTTTAATTTTGTAAAAATTGTCTATCATAATCCTACAAATACTGTCAAATTATTGGATTTTGAGGCTAATAAATGGAAGCCCATGGTACAAAAAGCAATGAACGAAGGTAAAACGGTAATGACAGGGTGGGGCAATGCTAGAATTTTGCATCCTTCAAATAGCAAGTTTCAATACACCACACAATCGTATGATTTATTTGCAAATTTGAACGATGCTTTATCTCAATATTTTAGTGAAGATATGGAGATGGCAGACGATTTTTTTGCCGATATTGAAGACAACGAGTCATCCCCAAGAAGTATTGGTTTGTATAGAATAGTTTCGGTAGTACAAGCTTCACCAGAAGAATAAATGATTACGTAATATAACATTAAAAAGGCTCACGATTGTGAGCCTTTTTTTATTCTTTATTTGCAGTTATGTCAAACTCTTTTGGAGGTTCCATACCTTTTAAATGTTTTACAAAATAATCCCATTTTCTTCGGGTCATATAATCCGTCATGTCACCATAACCATGTCTTTTATTAGGAAATAAAATAAAATCAAAATCTTTATTGGCTTTGATCAATGCCTCAACTACTAGCATAGTATTCGACGGATGTACATTATTATCCATAGAGCCATGAGTAATTAGTAATTTTCCTTTTAATTGATGCGCAAATAATTGATTTGCTTGGCTATCATAATTATCTGTTCCATCAGGCTGATTCTCTAACATACTTGGTTTTAATAATCCATGCCATTTTTCTCCCCAATCTGCTTCGTAGTTTCTGTTGTCGTGATTTCCAGCACCTGACACGGCAACATCATAAAATTCTGGGTATCTGAATAAAGCGCCTGTTGAGGCGAATCCACCACCGGAATGCCCCCAAATTCCTACACGTTCTATGTCCATTCCTTGATAGCGTTGTGCCAACTGTTTAATAGTCGTAATGTTATCTTCTAAACCATTGTCTCCCATATTTCCATAGTAAAAATCGTGGAACGATTTAGATCTTCCTGGCGTGCCTTGAGCATCAACAGCTACTACCACAAAGCCAAGTTCTGCCAATGCCTGATTATCGCGTCTCGAAGACCTAAAACTATAATTACCTACACTTCCAGATTGTGGTCCAGGATAGATGTAGTTTAAAACTGGGTATTTTATAGTTTCGTCATAATGACTTGGTAAATACATAATTCCCCATAAGTCTGTTTCTCCATCGCGCGCTTTGGTTGTAAATTCAATTGGCTGTTGAAATCCTTTTTCTTCGAGAACAGTGATATCCGTAGTTTCTAATTTCATTATTACTTCACCTTTGATATTCTTTAAAACGGAAACAGGAGGGGTGTCTACCATAGAATAGGTATCTACAAAATAACTCCAAGAGTCATTTGCATCGATATCATGATGTCCTTTTTCAGGCGTTAAATTCGCTAGATTCGTTCCATCAAAATTAACACTGTATAAATATTTATGATAAGGATTTCCTTCTTCTTTTCCACCAGCAGTAAAATAGATAACACGATTTTCTTTATCTATATGTTTTACTTGTTGAACAGCCCAGTCTCCTTTTGTAATTTGATGTTTTAATTTACCTGATTCCAAATCATACAAATACAAATGTCCCCAATTGTCGCGCTCAGAAAACCAAAGAATTTCATTAGTATCATGAAATACACGCCAATTTTCTGCTCGTGCTCCAGATTCGAAATAGGTGTCTACTTTTTCTATTAATCTTGAAGTTACTTTTCCTGTAAGGATGTCAGCGGTTTTTAAATGCGCTATTTTATGATCTCTAGAAGATGAGATAAAAGCAATTTCAGTTCCATCTTCATTCCAATTACAATCTAAAAATTCGCCATTTCTTCCTGCAACATGATCGGTAATAGTTCCTCTTTGAAAATCTGGTTCCATTTTTAATCGAACTACTTTTGGTTTAGCCCCTAAATGGATAATGATACGTTCTAATTTAAAGACTTTTTCATCACCAGGTAAGGGATGTTTCCATGCTTCTAATTTTGGATGCCCAACCTTTGTAGACACTAAATACATTTCCCCAACTCCAAGAGCATCTTGTTGAAATGTTGCAATTTTATTAGAATTAGGAGACCATTTTAAAACAGGACCATCCTTTTTTGTCCATCCAGCATTATTGGTGGCATAACCATAGTCCTTTTGACCATCAAAAGTTAGTTGTGTTTTTTTGCCTGTTTCAATATTTCGTATCCATAAATTATAAGCATCAATATAAGCGGCTAATTTTCCGTTTGGAGAAATATATTCCGATCGATTTTTTTTAATTTTTTCAATTTCTGAGCATTTATAACTATCTAAGTCACAAACATATTTCTTGCCTTTTATTTCAAAGCTTATTTGATTTTCATTTTCTAATTCAAATGTGTTGAATGGTAATTCAGAAGTTGAGAAATTTTCTTCTAGCAAGTTAGAGAGACTAGATGCTAAGCGTTGGTGGTCAAAAGCAACAGAAGCAGTTTTTGTATCAATGTTTACCAACATGAATACTTTTCCTTCTTTTGTGTTTTTAGAATAAGCCATATGGTTTGTGCCGGTCCAATTCTTTCTGTCAATTTTATTAAAGACATACTTGTCCATTGATAAATGCTGCATAGCATTCTTATAGTCAAGATCTGTTAATTGTTCTTTTTTTGTAGATGAGGAGCAACTGATTAAAAAAATAGTGCAAATGAGTAAAGTAACCTTTTGGTAGTTTAGAAAATGAATCATGATAGTAATAATTTGAAAGCACTAAAGGTAATTAATCTTCTAAAACTAGGTAAAGAATTGTATTAAATATAAAACCCAATCAAAAAGATTGGGTTTTATATATGATTTTAAGAAATGATATGGAATTATAGTGTTTCTTGCCATTTCCAAGCGCTTGATAAACTATCTTCTAAACTTAATTCAGTTTTCCAATTCAATTCTTTGTTTGCTAGTGAAGTATCGGCATAAGCTGCCGTAATATCACCTGCCCGTCTTGGTGCCATTTTGTATGGTACTTTTTGTCCAGTCGATTTTTCGAAAGTCTTAACTATTTCTAATACGGAGCTGCCTTTACCAGTACCAATATTAAAATATTCACATGCCTTTTTATTTTGATTGTTTAACAATCTACCTAAAGCAGCAATATGTGCTTTTGCTAAATCTACAACATGAATGTAATCTCGCACTGCTGTTCCGTCTGTGGTAGGGTAATCGTCTCCAAAAATTGATAATTCCTTTCGAATTCCTGCTGCCGTTTGCACCACAAATGGCACGAGGTTTTGTGGTACACCCAATGGTAATTCACCAATTTTAGCTGATTCATGTGCGCCTACTGGATTGAAATACCTTAGCGCTATTGCTTTTAACTCGGTTGCTTTAGTAGTATCTTCAATTATGATTTCACCCATACGTTTTGTTGCTCCGTATGGAGACTCTGCTGGTTTTGGTGGAGCAGATTCGGTGATTGGTAATTCGTCTGCCTGTCCGTAAACTGTACAAGAAGAACTGAAAATAAAATTTGAAACGTTGTTGGCTGTCATTTCTTGTAATACATACGTCAGTGTCGCAATATTGTTTTCATAATATTTTAGAGGTTCAACAACGCTTTCACCAACCGCTTTTGAAGCAGCAAAGTGAATAACCCCATCAATATCATAATACTTGAAAAAATGATGAACAGCTTGTTTGTCTTTTAAATCAATTTGTTCAAAGCGTGGTTTTGTGCCAGTGATAGAAGTAATTCTATCTAATACTTCTATAGTTGTGTTCGATAAGTCGTCTATAATGACAACATCAAACCCTTCATTTTGTAATTCAACTACGGTGTGAGAACCGATATATCCAAGTCCTCCGGTAACAAGAATTGTTTTGCTCATTTGGTTATTAATAAAAAAAGCGGTTGAACAAAGATTCAACCGCTTTAGAGATTATTTTAAAAAATCTAATATTGTTTTGGTAATAAATGCCAATTGCTCTTCATCAAATTCTGTGTGCATTGGTAATGATAAAACAGTACCAATTAATTCATTGGTTACTGCAAAGTCAACTTCATTATATCGTTCATCTTCATAGGCTTTTTGACTATGGAGTGGGACAGGGTAATAAATGGCATTTGGAATATTGTTATCAAGCAGATGTTGATGTAATTCATCCCTTCGTCCGTTTGAAATTTTTAAAGTGTACTGATGGAAAACATGGCAATTACAAGTATCACAGATTGAACCGCATTTTTGTGAGGTCGGCGTGATTATAGAATTAATATTCTCAAACGCATTATTATAAAATCGAGCAGCATGTCTACGTGCTTCACAGTATTCGTCAAGCAGCGGTAACTTAATTCTTAAAATAGCGGCTTGAATACTATCTAATCTAGAATTAACACCGACAACATCGTGATAATATCTTCGGTACATTCCGTGATTTACCATTCCTCGAATAGTATGAGCTAAATCATCGTCATTTGTAAAAATAGCACCACCATCTCCGTAACATCCTAAGTTTTTTGAAGGGAAGAATGAAGTTGTTCCAACATGTCCCATGGTTCCTGCTTTTTTCACAGTTCCATCGCTAAAAGTGTAATCAGCACCAATTGCCTGTGCTGTATCTTCAATTACATATAAGTCGTGCTCCTTTGCAATTTTTAGGATTTCTTCCATATTGGCACATTGTCCGAATAAATGCACTGGAACGATTGCCTTTGTTTTTGGAGTGATGGCCTTTTTCAAAGCATCCAGATCCATGTTAAACGTGTCTTTTTCAACATCAATTAATACGGGCGTAAGTTTTAGCAAGGCAATAACTTCAACCGTTGCAGCAAAGGTAAAGTCAACTGTAATAACTTCATCACCTTGTTCTAGGCCTAGCCCCATCATACCAATTTGCAGCGCATCTGTTCCGTTGGCACATGGAATTACATTCTTAACATCTAAATAGTTTTCCAAATCTTTTTGAAATCCGTGAACTTCAGGACCATTAATATATGCTGTTGATTCTATTACATTTATTATAGAACTGTCTATTTCTGATTTTATCTTTTCATACTGACCTTTAAGATCAACCATCTGAATTTTTTTCATAGTAGATATGTATTTTCGAGATGCAAAAATACGGAATTTTAAAATGTTGTAGTAGTCGTTTTATTCTTTTAACAAGCAATAATTATCAATCAAAAAGATCCGATGATAAATACCGATCTCCTCTATCTGGAATTATTGTAACAACAATTCCTTGGTCAATAGAATTTGCTACTTTTAAGGCGGTGGCAACAGCTCCGCCGGCGCTCATGCCACAAAATACTCCCTCTTCTCGGGCTAATTTTTTACACATAGCTCTGGCCTCTGATTCGCTAACACCAATTACGTCATCTATTTTAGAGCGGTCAAAAATGGTAGGTAAATATTCTTTTGGCCATTTCCGTATTCCAGGAATTCTTGAACCCTCTGTAGGTTCTGTTCCAATTATCTTAATTGAAGTATTTTGTTCTTTTAAATATGTTGAGGTCCCCATTATGGTACCAGTAGTTCCCATAGCCGAAACAAAATGAGTAATTTTACCTTGGGTATCTCTCCAAATTTCTGGCCCGGTGGTTTTATAATGTGCTTTCCAATTATCGTTATTACCGAACTGATTGAACATATAAAAACCTTCATTTTTAACTTTAGATTCGGCATAATCACGAGCGCCCAAAATTCCATTCTCAGCAGAAGTCAAGGTAACTTTGGCGCCATATGCTCTCATGGTCTGAACACGTTCTTTTGTAGCGCTTTCGGTCATAACTAATTCTATATGTAATCCAAATAATTGTGCTATCATAGCCAAGGCAATACCAGTATTTCCGCTGGTTGCTTCAATTAAATTTGTGTTCTTATTAATATCACCTCTATCTAATGCAGCCTTTACCATATTAAAAGCTGTTCGATCCTTTACACTCCCGCCAGGATTGTTTCCTTCCAATTTCACCCAAAGTTCAACACCTTCTTTTTGAATTATATTTTGGAGTTTTACTATAGGAGTGTTTCCTATTTGATCTAATAAAGTATTTGAATTCATAAATTAAAAACTAGTGACTGGGTTTTTATTTTTTCTTTTTCATTTTTATTTCCGGAACATGATATACAAAGCAGTTTGGTGCAACAGATTCTGTAATCCAAGTGTTTCCCCCCACAATGCTATTCTCACCTATAACCGTATCTCCGCCTAAAATTGTAGCATTTGCGTAGATAATTACATTTTTTTCTACCGTTGGATGTCGTTTTGTGTTTTGTAGACTCTTTTTCACTTGTAACGCACCTAACGTAACTCCTTGGTAAATTTTCACATTTTCTTCGATGATACAAGTTTCACCAATTACGATCCCAGTAGCATGATCAATAAAAAATGAATCTCCAATGGTGGCTCCAGGGTGAATATCTACTCCTGTAACTCCATGTGCATATTCACTCATTAATCTTGGAATAAGAGGAACATTCATTTTGTACAATTCATGACTAAATCTATGAATAGCGATGGCGAAAAACCCCGGATAAGCAATATAAACTTCTTCAATAGATTTTGAAGCAGGATCAAACTCAAGAGATGCATTGGCATCTAAATTTAAGCGCTCTAGAAGCGAAGGTAATTTTTGAAGAAAACCATCCCATACATTTTCACATGGTTTAGATTCGTCATAGCAAGCAAGTGAATATATTTCCGAAAATTCTGACTCAAGAACATCAATGTTTGTTTTTACGCACGAATTAGCGTCGAACAATGTGTGAAATAAATTATTCGTAAATTTTTCAGTCTTGTGTTTTATGCTAAAATCAAGTTGAGGTGTGGCTTGATTTGAGATAATTTTTTCAATAATAGAATCCTTAGTCATGCGGTTAATTTTGAGCTAAACTACAAAATGTAGTCGATAAAAAACCGAATCCTAACCTTAATCTACTAGATTAATAGACTTTTAACGATTCTATAACAAAACCTTGCTCATTTCCATCAATTGATGGATGCCGTTATCGTCAACCTCTTTGTTTTGATCGGCGTATTTCAAGAATTCTGGGTATAAAGCATCTAATTGGTCTTTTGTTAATTCGTAACCAACATTTTTCGCTCTATATGCCAAGGCTGCTCTTCCGCTTCTTGCAGTTAGAACAATCGATGATTCAGTAACTCCTACATCAGCCGGATCCATGATTTCGTATGTCTCACGATTTTTAATTACACCATCTTGATGAATTCCAGAACTGTGAGCAAAAGCATTATCACCAACAACGGCTTTGTTCGGTTGAACAATCATACCCATACTTTCTTGAACTAATTTACTTATTCCAAAAAGCATTTGAGTATTGATATTGGTGTCTAAGTTTAAATATGGATGTTGCTTCATAATCATCACCACTTCTTCCAAAGCAGTGTTTCCAGCTCGTTCTCCAATTCCGTTAATGGTACATTCTATTTGACGAGCTCCATTTTGCACTCCCGCAATGGCGTTTGCTGTAGCCAATCCTAAATCATTATGGCAATGACAAGATAGAATAACATTTTCAATACCTTTTACGTTTTCACGTAAGTATTTCATTTTTGCCCCGTATTCTTCAGGTAAACAATATCCAGTGGTATCAGGAATATTTAATACGGTGGCACCAGCTTTAATTACTGCTTCACATACTCTCGCTAAATATTCATTATCCGTTCTTCCTGCGTCTTCTGCGTAAAACTCAACGTCTTCTACAAACGATTTTGCATAGGATACGGCATCAACAGCACGTTCAATAATTTTTTCTGGAGTGGTATTAAATTTAAATTTAATGTGCGATTCAGATGTTCCAATTCCCGTATGAATTCTTGGGAGTTTTGCATACTGTAATGCGTCTGCCGCAACTTTAATATCATTTTTATGAGCACGAGTTAATCCACAAACTGTTGCGTTTTTAACCAATTTCGAAATCTCTTCAACCGATTTGAAATCTCCAGGACTTGATACCGGAAAGCCAGCTTCAATAATATCAACGCCTAGTAGATCAAGTTGTTCTGCAATAATTAATTTTTGTCCTGTATTTAACTTGCATCCTGGTACTTGTTCTCCATCTCTTAGAGTGGTGTCAAAAATTTGAACTTGATTTGTGCTCATTATTTAAATATTTTTTATCACTTTTGAATATTCAAAAATAAGTAGGTGCATAAAAAAGCCATACTTCATAATTGATTCTATTACTACATTCAATTAATTCGTGGTAATGTTAAAACCTTAAAAATCAGATTAATAATACGATTTATTTACAATGGCTACTGAAAAAAAAGATGCATTATTTACATTGATAAAGTCTTTGTCAAAATCTGAGAAAAGGCAATTCAAATTGTATGCTGGTAGACTAGGAGGTAATAGTGAAGCAAATTTTATTGCGCTTTTTAATGTTATGGATAAACAGCAACGTTATGATGAACGCGGTATTTTGCAAAACACCAATATTAAAAAACAGCAATTATCAAATTCTAAAGCGCATTTATATAAGCAGTTATTGATAAGTTTGAGGTTAAGTCCTTTGCATCAAAATGTGCGAAGTTTAATTCGTGAACAAATTGAATTTGCAACAATTTTATATAACAAAGGCTTGTATAAGCATAGTTTGAAGTTGTTGGATAAAGCAAAAAATTCTGCTATTGAAAACGAAGAAGATAATTTGGCGTATGAAATTGTTGAATTAGAAAAAGTCATTGAATCTCAATATATAACAAGAAGTTTAAGTAATAGGGCAGATACGCTTTCGATTCAGGCTAAGGAGTTGAGCATGAGAAATGTGATGACCAGTAAGTTGTCTAATTTATCCTTGCAGTTGTATAGTTGGTTACTTAGAAATGGGTATGCAAAAAGTATTGACGATATTGAGCAGGTTACACATTATTTTAATTCACATCTCCCAGCATATAAAATTTCCGAATTAGGTTTTAAGGAAAAACTATTTTTATATAAAGCTTATTTGTGGTATAGTTTAATAACACAAGATTTTGTAGCGAGTTATAGATATTCTCAAAAGTGGATCGATATTTTTACCGACAAACCATCGATGAAAAATGTGAACCCGGTATTTTATTTGAAGGGATATAACTACTTGTTAGAATCACTATTCATGATAAAACACCATAAGAAATTTAGAGTTGTTTTAGATGGTTTAAGGTCTGAAATGGAATTGAAGAGTGTTATGTCTAATGAGAATACACTTGCATTGGCCACAGTTTACTACTATCAAAATAAATTGAATTTGTACTTTTTAGAGGCAGATTTTGAAGATGGTGTAAAGTATGTGCCAACTGTTTTAGACAATATAGAAGCGTATAAAAAGAAAATTGATGCACATCATATTATGGTTTTTTATTACAAAATTGCCTGTATGTATTTTGGGGTATCCGATTATAAAAACAGCATCATATATTTAGAAAAGATTATATCGAATAAGGAGTTGTCCATGCGCGAAGATTTACTTTGTTTTTCGAGAGTTTTAAATCTTGTAGCGCACTATGAAGCAGGATTGGATGAGAATATAGATGTGTTAATTAAATCTACTTTCAGATTCTTGATCAAGATGAATGATTTACATTTAGTTCAGCGAAAAATGATAGACTTCTTAAAAAGCTTATCAGACTTGTATCCAAGTGAATTAAAATCAGCCTTTAAAAAATTGCGTGACGAATTAAAGGAATATGAAAACCACCCATATGAGAAACGTTCATTCTTGTATTTAGATATTATTTCATGGTTAGAAAGTAATATCGAAGGCGTGCCAATTCAAACCATAATTTCAAGAAAAAATTCGAAACTATTGCCTAATTAATAATTTAGTTTTAGTATTGTACACTCAAATGAAGAACAGCATTTTAAATAGTATTTCAATTCTTGTCATTGTCGTGATTATTATCACTTGACGATTAAGGGATTGCTATAATATTTTGTGAAAATATATAACCTCCCTTGAAAAAGGGAGGTTTTTTTATGAATAAACTAAAAGTATTTTTATTAAAATACCGTGATTGGTGTAAAATAAAATAACATAAAAAACTAACAATCAGAACATTAAACAGTACTACTGTGTTTTTAGTATTGTAAATATGAAATTGAATAATCACAAATTAATAGGATAGAAAGTAATTTTGAATAATTAAATAGGAATAAACCTTTATGGAATTAAATAAGCATAGTAAAAGATTAACGCAAGATGAGTCGCAACCGGCATCACAAGCAATGCTATATGCAGTTGGTCTTACTGATGAGGATATGAATAAAGCCCAAGTTGGAATTGCAAGTACTGGGTACGATGGTAATCCATGTAATATGCACTTAAACAATTTGGCAGCTGAAGTAAAAACAGAATGTAATATTGCAGGTCAAGTCGGATTAATTTTTAATACAATTGGTGTAAGTGATGGAATTTCTATGGGTACTTCAGGAATGAATTATTCTTTGGCTTCTAGAGATATTATTGCCGATTCTATTGAAACAGTAATGAATGCTCAAAGTTATGATGCGTTGGTTTCAGTAGTTGGATGTGATAAAAATATGCCAGGTGCAGTTATAGCAATGTTGCGTTTAAATCGTCCGTCAATTATGATGTACGGAGGAACTATTGCATCAGGAAAATATAAAGGAAGAAAATTGAATATCGTTTCTGCTTTTGAGGCCTTAGGTCAAAAAGTAGCAGGAGAGATTGATGAGGATGAATATAGAGAAATTATAAAAAGAGCCATTCCAGGTGCAGGAGCTTGTGGTGGTATGTATACGGCAAACACAATGGCATCTGCTATCGAAGCAATGGGATTTGCTTTGCCATATAACTCTTCAATTCCTGCAGAGAATCCAAATAAGTTATCTGAAAGCGAAAGAACGGCGAGAGCAGTTAAGAACTTATTAGAACTGGATTTGAAACCGTTAGATATTATTTCTAAAAAATCTATAGAGAATGCCATTGCAATAGTAAACGCTTTAGGTGGGTCTACCAATGCGGTATTACACTTTTTAGCAATTGCACATGCAGCAGATATTGAATTTACTTTAGAAGACTTTCAAAGAGTGAGTGATAGAACACCATTAATTGCAGATTTGAAACCATCAGGTAAATATTTAATGGAAGACGTACATGGTGTTGGAGGAACTCCAGCTGTGATGAAATATTTATTAGATAATGGCTATTTACATGGCGAATGTTTAACAGTTACGGGGAAAACCTTAGCAGAAAATTTAGCAAATGTTGAGCCACTTTCATTTGAAGAGGATGATCAAGATGTAATTTATACAAAAGAAAATGCGTTAAAATCATCTGGTAATCTTCAGATATTATATGGAAACTTGGCCACTGAAGGTGCTGTTGCAAAGATTAGTGGGAACGAAGGTTTGTTGTTTGAAGGAAAAGCAGTTGTGTATGATGGGGAGCAAGCGGCAAATACGGGAATTTCAAACGGAGAAGTACAAAGAGGAGATGTTGTTGTGATCCGTTATGTTGGTCCAAAAGGAGGACCAGGTATGCCAGAAATGTTGAAGCCAACTTCATTAATTATGGGAGCAGGTTTAGGAAAATCAGTTGCCTTAATTACGGATGGTCGTTTTTCAGGTGGAACTCATGGATTTGTAGTAGGTCATATTACTCCAGAAGCACAATCCGGCGGAACAATAGGATTATTAAAAACAGGAGACAATATTAGAATTAGTGCAGAAGATAACTCAATAAATGTACTGCTTTCTGATGAAGAATTAGCGGAAAGAAAAGCAAGTTGGGTTGCACCAGAATTGAAGCACAAAAAAGGAATATTATACAAATATGCGAATACAGTTGCTTCGGCTTCTGAAGGATGTGTAACAGATAAGTTTTAGACTATGAGTACTGAAAGAATAACAGGAGCAGAGGCCGTTATCAAGTGTCTTTTAGAAGAAGGGGCTGATTTAATATATGGATATCCAGGAGGAGCCATTATGCCTATTTACGATGAATTGTATAAGTATCAAGATAAGTTGCAACATGTATTAACTCGTCATGAGCAAGGTGCTACGCACTCTGCACAAGGTTTTGCACGTGCAACTGGCAAAGTTGGAGTAGCTATGGCGACTTCAGGTCCAGGAGCAACGAACTTAATTACTGGTATTGCGGATGCGCAGATAGATTCTACACCAATGGTGTGTATCACAGGGCAAGTGGCAAGACATTTATTGGGGTCTGATGCATTTCAAGAAACTGATATTGTTGGAATTTCAACGCCAGTGACAAAATGGAACTATCAGATAACTTCTGCGGATGAAATTCCTGAGGTTATGGCAAAGGCGTTTTATATTGCTAGATCTGGTCGTCCGGGTCCAGTTTTAATTGATATCACAAAAAATGCACAAATGGAAGAATTGGATTTTTCGTATGAAAAATGCAAAGGTGTTCGTAGTTATAAACCAGTTCCAAAAATTGAACCAGCAAAAGTTCAGGCAGCGGCCGATGTAATTAATGCGGCTAAAAAGCCAATGATCGTTTTCGGGCAAGGAATTATTTTAGGTGAGGCTGAAGCAGAATTAAAAGCATTTATAGAAAAGGCAGATATTCCATCAGCTTGGACAATTATGGGCTTATCTGCACTAGAAACGAAACACCCTTTAAATGTTGGGATGGTTGGTATGCATGGAAATTATGGACCAAACTTACTTACAAATGAATGCGATGTGTTAATAGCTCTAGGAATGCGTTTTGATGACCGTGTTACGGGTAATTTAGCAACGTATGCAAAACAAGCAAAAGTGGTGCATTTTGAAATTGATCCGGCAGAGATTGACAAAAACGTAAAAACGGACGTTGCTGTTTTAGGAAATGTAAAAGATACCCTAGCGCAAATTCTTCCATTAATCAATAAAAATGATCATGCTGTTTGGAGAGAAGAATTTAAAAAGAAAGATGCCATTGAGTTTGATAAAGTAATCAAAGAAGACTTACATCCTACAAAAGAGGGGATGACTATGGCAGAAGTGTTAGAGCAAATTAACGTAGCTTCTAATGATGATGCGGTAATCGTTTCAGATGTAGGGCAGCATCAAATGTTTGCGTGTAGATATGCAAAATTTAGTCAAACAAAAAGTAATATAACTTCAGGTGGATTAGGAACAATGGGCTTCGCATTACCAGCAGCGATTGGTGCTAAAATGGGTGTGCCAAATAGGGAGGTAGTTGCAATTATTGGTGATGGTGGCTATCAAATGACCATCCAAGAATTAGGAACCATTTTTCAAACAAAAGTCCCCGTAAAAATTGTTGTATTAAACAACGAATTTTTAGGAATGGTACGTCAATGGCAACAGTTGTTTTTTGATAAGCGTTATGCGTCTACCGAAATGATAAACCCAGACTTTATCACCATTGCGAAAGGATATCACATTCCAGCAAATAGAGTGACAAAAAGAGAAGATTTAGCAGGAGCAGTTCAAGAAATGATGGATTCTAAAGAGGCCTATTTCTTAGAAGTATGTATAGAAAAAGAAAATAATGTATTTCCGATGATTCCAACAGGAGCTTCGGTATCAGATATGAGATTAAGTTAATAATTATGGAAGAAAGAAAATTTACCATATCCGTATATTCTGAAAATCATTTAGGGTTGTTAAACCGTATTTCAGGAATATTTTTAAAACGTCACATCAATATTGAAAGTTTGACGGTTTCAGAATCTGAAATCGAAGATGTGTCTCGATTTATTATTGTAGTTCGCACTTCAGAAGAGTATGTAAAGAAAATTGTAGGGCAGATTGAGAAGCAAGTAGAGGTCATTAAAGCATATTTTCATACCAATGATGAAACTATTTATCGTGAGTCTGCTTTGTTTAAAATAGCATCGGATTTACTTTTTGATGAACGTCAGATTCAAAATATTATCAAAGAGAGCAATGCAGAAATTGTAACTGTAGCGCGCGACTTTTTTGTATTGTCTAAATCGGGTCGTAGGTCAGAAATTCAAGGTTTATATGATAAATTAAAACCTTTTGGAATTATGCAATTTGTGCGTTCCGGAAGAATATCTGTTTCAAAAGAAGCAATGAATATCTCAGAATTATTAAAATATTAAATAAAAAATAGAATTTAAATTAGATAAAAAATGGCAAATTATTTTAACACCCTTTCTTTAAGAGAGCAATTGGCACAATTGGGTGTATGTGAGTTTATGGACACTTCTGAATTTTCAGAAGGTGTTAAGGCTTTAGAAGGGAAAAAAATAGTAATTGTAGGATGTGGAGCACAAGGCTTGAATCAAGGATTGAATTTACGTGATTCTGGATTGGATGTTTCTTATGCATTGCGAGAAGGAGCGATTAAAGATAAGCGTCAATCGTTTTTGAATGCTTCTGAAAATGGGTTTACTGTCGGTACGTACGAAGAGTTAATTCCATCTGCAGATTTCGTTTCTAACTTAACTCCAGACAAGCAACATACTGCTGTGGTTTCTGCAGTGATGCCATTGATGAAAGAAGGAGCGACATTGTCATATTCTCACGGATTTAATATCGTTGAAGAAGGAATGCAAGTTCGTAAAGATTTAACGGTAGTAATGATTGCACCTAAATGTCCTGGTTCTGAAGTTAGAGAAGAGTATAAAAGAGGATTTGGAGTGCCAACATTAATTGCTGTGCATCCAGAAAATGATCCAGAAGGAAAAGGGTTTGATCAAGCAAAGGCATATGCTGCTGGTACAGGTGGTCATAGAGCAGGAGTTTTACATTCATCTTTCGTTGCTGAGGTAAAATCTGATTTAATGGGTGAGCAAACAATTCTTTGTGGATTATTACAAACAGGTTCTATTTTATGTTTTGACAAAATGGTTGAAAAAGGAATTGATGCAGGATATGCTTCAAAATTGATTCAGTACGGTTGGGAAACAATCACTGAAGCAATGAAGTATGGTGGAATTACAAACATGATGGATCGGTTATCTAATCCAGCTAAAATTAAAGCATTTGAATTGTCTGAAGAATTAAAAGATATCATGCGTCCTTTATTCCAAAAACATATGGATGATATCATGAGCGGTCATTTCTCTAAAACGATGATGGAAGACTGGGCTAACGATGATAAAAACTTATTGACTTGGAGAGCAGCGACTGGTGAAACGAATTTTGAAAAAACACCAGCTGCTGATTTTGAGATTTCTGAACAAGAATATTTCGATCATGGAGTATTAATGGTTGCAATGGTAAAATCTGGTGTAGAATTAGCTTTTGAAGCAATGACCGATGCTGGTATTATCGCAGAATCTGCTTACTACGAATCATTACACGAAACACCGCTTATAGCAAACACAATTGCACGTAAGAAATTGTTCGAAATGAACAGAGTTATTTCAGATACAGCAGAGTACGGATGTTATTTATTTGATCATGCATGTAAGCCTTTATTAGAAGACTTTATGAAGACTGTAGATACTGATATTATCGGTACTGCATTTGGTGCTGGGCAAGGAAATGGTGTTGATAACAAAACATTGATTGATGTGAACGAAGCAATTGAATCTCATGGAGTAGAGGATGTTGGTTATGAATTACGTTTGTCTATGACAGATATGAAGAAAATCGTTTCATAAATGAAAAAAAACTATGACCAATAATAGTAATTTAGTGTCATTAGATCGCATTCGAAATGCGAATACGAATATCAAAGGTGTTGTGAAAACAACACCTTTGCAATTTGTACAATCTCTTTCTGAGTTGCACGATGCCAACGTTTTTTTAAAACGCGAAGACCTACAGGTCGTTCGCTCGTATAAATTAAGGGGGGCTTATAATAAAATTAGCAGCCTTTCTAAAGAAGCGTTGAAAAAAGGAATTGTTTGTGCAAGTGCTGGGAATCATGCTCAAGGTGTAGCATTCGCCTGTAAAGAATTGGAAGTTCATGGTGTTATTTTTATGCCAGTCACAACACCTATGCAAAAGATTCAGCAAGTACGAATGTTTGGTGGCGATTTTGTGAGAATTGAATTGATTGGAGATACGTTTGATGAAAGTTTCCATGCTTCAAAGAAGTATTGTAATTCTCAAAATACTAGTTTCGTTCATCCTTTTGATGACATTGACGTGATTGCAGGGCAGGGGACTGTTGGGTTAGAAATTTTGCAAAACTCTGAAGCCGAAATAGATTATTTAATATTACCTGTTGGTGGTGGTGGTTTGGCATCAGGTGTTGGCAGTGTGTTTAAGCAATTAAGCCCAGATACTAAGATTATAGGTGTAGAGCCAACCGGAGCTCCTTCTTTAAAAGTTTCTTTAGAGAATGGAAAAAACACCGAATTAGAACATATTGAAAAATTTGTAGATGGAGCCGCTGTAAAGAAATTAGGGGATCAAAATTTTGAATATTGTAAAGAAGTATTAGAGGATGTTTTAACTATTGATGAGGGCTTGATTTGCGCTACCATTTTAAAAGTGTATAATGAAAATGCGTTAGTAGTGGAACCTGCTGGAGCCTTGAGTATTGCTGCGCTTCATTTGTTACAAGATAAAATAAAAGGTAAGAATGTTGTTTGTGTTGTGAGTGGAGGTAATAATGATATTACCAGAATGGAAGAGATGAAAGAACGCGCTTTGTTGTATCAAGGCTTAAAACATTATTTCTTAGTTAAATTTCCGCAACGCCCTGGTGCTTTGAAAGAATTTGTCGTAGACGTATTGGGCGCGAACGATGATATCGTACATTTTGAATATACTAAAAAGAATCAGCGTTCAACTTCTACCGCATTAGTCGGAATTGAATTGAAAAACAAATTAGATTTTGATCCATTGCTATCAAGAATGGAAACGCTTGGTTTTTTAGGGAAGTATCTAAATGATGACGAGCGCTTATTTGAATTCATAACATAATTATTATCCTTCCTACTTTGGTGGATTTGGTTTTTAAAATTACAAAAAAATAGATTCGCGCTTTTGCGTGAATTTCAATCTCCATACCTTTGTTCTTTCATATTAGGTAATGAAAAAGCAATCTGAAATTTTACATATACCATCTAAATTCCAAATTAAGGAATTGCATCAAAACACGTATTTACTAAATGGTGAGTTAGTGCAGTGGACTGGTGAAATGGCGACTGTAAATGCGGCGATTTATGAAGAAGATTCAAAAGGGAATTCAATGCCAAGAGTTTTGGGATCTATTCCAAAAATGCAAGAATCTGATTCTTTAATAGCGCTGGAAGCAGCGGAAAAATCATATGACAATGGCCGTGGAGAATGGCCGTTGATGACCATAGAGCAGCGTGTAGAAAAAGTGCAAGCATTCACTAAAGAAATGATACAACAACGTGAAGAAGTTGTAAAATGGATGCTGTGGGAAATTGGTAAATCATATGATGAATCTTGTATGGAATTTGACCGTACAATTGATTACATAAACGATACTATTGAAGAAATAGAAAAGTTGGATGCGCAACAAAGCATCATGGAAACGCACGGAGGTATAACCGCTCAAATAAAACGAAGTCCGCTCGGAGTTGTATTATGCATGGCGCCCTATAATTTCCCTTTAAATGAGGCTTTTTGTTTGTTGATTCCAGCCTTGTTAACTGGAAATACAACTATATTTAAACCGGCTCGATTCGGAGTGCTGTTATTTGAACCATTATTGAGATTATTTCAAAAACACTTTCCAAAAGGCGTTGTGAATTTTATTTATGGTGATGGTGAGACGTTGGCTACTCCAATTATGAAATCTGGAAAAGTAGATGTGTTGGCATTGATTGGAAATAGTACATCTGCCAATGCCTTACAAGGATTACACCCAAAACAAAATCGGTTGAGATTGGTATTAGGGTTGGAGGCAAAAAATCCTGCTATTATTCTTCCAGATGCTGATTTAGAATTGAGTGTAAAAGAATGTGTGTTGGGATCTTTGGGTTTTAATGGGCAGCGTTGCACGGCCTTAAAAATTGTATTTGTACACGAGAGTTTGGTGTCTAAATTTAACGCCGAATTTGTAAAGCAGGTTAACTCATTAAAAATTGGAATGCCTTGGGAAGAAGGAGTAAGGATTACTCCGTTACCGGAACCACATAAGCCAAATTATTTAAGGGAATTGGTATCTGATGCGCTTTCAAATGGGGCAGAGGTGCTAAATAGCGAGGGACAGTCAGATTCTGAGAATTTAGTTAGCCCAAAGGTGTTGTATCCGGTAAATGAATCGATGCGTGTATTTCATGAGGAACAGTTTGGCCCTATAGTTCCGATTGTTCCTTTTAAGGATGTTCAAGAGCCTTTACAATACATTTCAGAATCAAATTACGGGCAACAAGTTAGTTTGTTTTCGAGTAATGCAACAACGTTAGCACCTTTAATTGATGTATTGGTAAATCAAGTAAGCAGGGTAAACATCAACTCAAAATGCCAACGAGGACCAGACGTATTTCCGTTTGTTGGTCGTAAAGATTCTGCTGTAAGCACTTTAAGTGTTACAGATGCATTAAAATCCTTCTCAGTTCGTACAATGGTTGCATTAAAGGAATCGCAAGAAAACAAAAATATCCTTAAAGATTTGAAGGTGTCTAAGCAGTCGAATTTTATGAATTAGTTAAAATCATTGAAGTTTTTTGTAACTTTATGATTATTAACTAACCGTAAAAAACTCTGCTATGAAGAAATTTTCACACATTTATTTCTTTGTTTTATTTTTCTTTTTTCTTTTTTCATTTGAAAATTCCACAAGTCAAATATCTTATCAAAATGTATCTAATAAAAACGTTTCACTAGGGTCTTATGGTCGTGTTGGGGTAGATTGGTCTTTTGAAAATGGAGGTTCTATTGGTCGCCGATTAAACCTGAACAATATGGGAAGTATTGGTGGTAGATTGGAAGAGCAAGATTATTTAGAATTAGCGCCGGCATTTCATTGGAGTCCTAAGGATGGTGATGAAACTAATATCCATGCGCAAGTTCGTTTTGCGATGTATTCTAATAGTTTATCCTTATTTGGAAACAGTTCAACAACAAGTTTGGGAGGTTTGACATTGTCGGTTCCTGAAATTTTTGTGGAAGCCAGGAATATAAAAGGAAAAGAGTTGAGTATTTGGGTAGGTTCTCGATTGTATCGCGGACCAGATGTGCATATTGCAGATCACTTTTATTTTAATGACCATGGTGGACAGGGTTTTGGAGTAGAGTATAAAAAAACTCGATTTGCTACAATCTTCGTTTCATCAACTGATACTACTTCAACGGTTCCACCATACTTTTATTTAAATATTAAAACAGGTACGCCAAGTGCAGAATTAAGACAACGAACTGTTATGCTAGTAGAGCAGGATTTTGATTTAAATGAAGATCATAAAATTACCCTGTTGGGAGAATATCATAGAATGGCTGATGCGGGTTATGACGATGTAGACGATCCAGTGCAATTACCTGAAAACCCAGATATTATTACAAATTTCCCTTCGGATGATGGTTTTGTTTTTGGAGCACGATTGACTTCAAATTTAAAAAATCTAAATACTGGGTCGTTTAATGATTTTACCATTAGATATGGGTCTGGAATTGCGAATGGAGGTGATGGTGGTGTTTCTAAAACCTGGGCAACCTTTGGCGCACCCGATTTAGATAAACTAAATTTTAACGGAGCCTATTCTTGGGCATTCGTAGATCATGCTGTGTTTAACTTTTCAGATAAATATGCGTTAAACGCATATGGAATTATGACAGCAAGTAAAGGAGGAGCAGCAACTAACGGATTGGCGAAGACCTATTTTGGTAGAGAGGTATATAATAAAAAGTTTGATTTAACCGTAGGAGTTAGAAATGAACATTTTATATCTGATTATTTTCATTTGCTAACAGAATTACATTATTCTCAGCGCACCGATGGAGATAATCCAGTGGCTAGTATGACAAAATTTAGTATTGCGCCAGTATTGGTTCCTACAGGAGAGCGTGATGTTTGGGCCAGACCTCATTTGCGTTTTGTGGCGTCTGCTGCATATTATAATGATTACGCCAAAGAGTCATTGTATTCTCCATATTTGCAATTTGCAGGAGAAAAACAATGGGGTTATTATTTTGGTGTTAAAGCAGAATGGTGGGTGTGGAATTAAGATTAGACTTATTTCTTTATTCCTGGTTGTTTAAGATCCCAGTCTAGCTTTTCCTTTTCACTATCTACCATTTTTTTAACATCAGAGAGTAATTTTTTGGCGTCATATATAATTCCGTCTTTTACCGTAAACTTAACTCCACCGGCTCTAATAACTTCGTTATCTTCTGTTAATTTAACGGCACCGGTTCCATATAATACTTTTAAGTTTTTTAGAGGATTTTCGTCTACAATAACGAAATCGGCTAATTTCCCAACTTGAATGGAACCAATTTTATCGTCCCATTTTAAGGCCTCTGCACCATTTAATGTAGCCGCTCTAATAACTTCTAAAGGGTGAAAGCCGGCCTCTCTTAAAAGTTCTAATTCTCGAATGTAAGCAAAGCCATAAAGTTGATATATAAATCCGGAATCCGAACCGGCCGTTACACGGCCTCCTCTATTTTTATATTCATTTATAAAAGTCATCCAAAGTTGATAATTCTTCTTCCAAGCTACTTCTTGTTCGGTTCCCCAGTCGTGCCAATAAGAGCCATGAGAAATTTTACTAGGTTCGTAGAATTTCCATAATGAAGGGAGTGTATAATCTTCATGCCATTCTGCACGTCTTGCTCTATGTAAATCTCTACTCGCTTCGTAAATATTAAATGTTGGGTCTAATGTAAAGTCTAAATCTATTAATTCATTCATAACATTATTCCAATGCTCTGAATATGGTTTTGCTGCTTGCGCCCATAGTTTTCCAGCTTCTTCAAATCGATGCTGTTCATTTTGATAATTATAATCTAAAGGGTAATTCTGAATTGTTCTATCTTCGAATAGTGCCTCCGGCAGACCATACCAATGTTCCATAGATGTTAAGCCTGCTCTAGCGGAATGTAAAACATTCCATCGTGCAACACTTAATTGGGCATGATGGCATGCAGACCCAAGGCCTAATTTTTTATTTTCATCCAGTGCTGCGGTCATAATTTCTGGTTCTGCTCCAAAAAACTTAATACCGTCTGCTCCTTTTTCTGAGTTTTCTCTGACCCATGCTCTTGCTTCTTCTGGGGTGTTTATCCCGTTTTTAGCTCCGCTTCCAAATCCTGTATAGCCGAATATTCTAGGAGCAACGATTTCATTTGCATTGCTTTTATTTTTTAATTCTAAAAGTTCCTTTGCGCTTTTTCCACTAGGTTGTCTTACTGTTGTAATACCATGAGCCATCCATAACTTAAAGACATATTCAGGGTCTGCACCCTGTGCATTACCGCCGATATGTCCATGCATATCAATAAAGCCAGGTAATAAGTACATGCCAGACGCATCTAATTCTTTTCCACCTTCTATTAGTTTCGGTCTACGACTTTCATTAATTGAAACGCCTGGATAGCCAACTATTTGGATCTTAATAATTTTGTTGTTTTCAACTACAATATCAATAGGGCCTCTTGGCGGCGATCCATCTCCATTAATTAACATTGCACCCCTTATAATTAATTGATTGAATGGGCCTTCTCCTAAATAATTTTCTTGAGAAAATGAATTGAAAGTAAAAAGAAAACTTAAAAGTAAAAACAGCGTATTGGACTTCATAAAAATAGGTTTAGAGGTCTAAAGATAGCAGTTTTTTATTTGTATTAAATAAGTTTTTTTCCTGGTAAAAATAAATTACATTTGGGTATCCAATTTGGGTACCCAATATTTTTGTAAATTGAATTTAATAAGTGAATATAGTAGTATGGAAGTTTTAGAGAAAAATAAATCAATTTTAAAGAAAATAATTGCACTAGTATTGGGATTTGGTCCTGGAATATTTGCTATTGGATATACCATTGGTACTGGAAGTGTTACTTCTATGATTGTAGCTGGTAGTAAGTTTAATATGCAGTTGCTTTGGGTATTATTTTTAAGTTGTTTGTTTTCGGGGATCTTGATGTTTGTATACGGTAATTATGGTTTAATTACTGGGGAAACTGCGCTTTTCGGATTTAAAAAGCATTTAAAATATGGTAAACCCTTGGCAATATTAATTATTGTAGGTATTACGTTTGGTCAATGGAATTCTTTAATGGGAATTCTCGGTATTTCATCAAATATTATTTTTGAGATATTAGCAATCAACTTTGAAGGTCTAGGGAAATACCAATATTTTATTGTTTTGGGGATTGCCATAAGTATACTAGTTGTTTTTTATTTACTTCTTTTAGTAGGTAAATACACTTTTTTTGAAAAGATATTAGTCATTTTTGTTTCTTTAATGGGGTTTTCATTCATTTTGTCATTATGCTTTGTTTACCCTTTGCCAATAGATGTAATAAAAGGACTTATTCCTACCATTCCAGAGGTGCCGGGAGGTAAAATGTTAGTTGCTGCTTTTGTTGGCACTACAATGGCATCTGCTACCTTTTTGTCTAGGCCTTTATTTGTTAAAGGAAAAGGATGGGATATAAAAAATTTGGGACAACAAAAAAGAGATGCCATAACTGCAGCTGTCTTAATTTTTATAATTAGTTCAACTATAATGGCTGTTTCAGCAGGGGCCTTGTTTTATGATGGAAAGGAAGTTACGAACGTTTTAGATATGGCAAATACCTTGGAACCTGTTGCAGGAAAATGGGCGGTAACTATTTTCTTTTTTGGAGCATTAAGTGCAGGATTATCATCAATTTTTCCATGTCTTCTAATTGCACCATTATTGCTAGCAGATTATCAATCAGGACAATTAGATACTAGTTCTAAGCAATTCAGGATAATAACCTTTGTTGCTTGTTTGGTTGCTTTAATTGGACCTGTTTTTGGTGCAAATCCTATTGAGATACAAATATTATCACAAGTATTTAATGTGTTTGTTTTACCTGCTGTAATTCTTGGAATAATTTTACTAGCAAATAGTAAAAAGGTAATGAATGGTTATAAAACAACCATTTGGATTAATATAGGACTTTTTGCTGCCTTGTTTTTTTCTTTGGTTATTTCGATTAATGGAATTATTGCTCTTAAAGAATATTTTTAATCAAGTGTAGAGAAAAGTTAAAATAAGTAAAAGAGACTTTAATGTAATTAGATGTAAATGAAAATTAGTTTAATAGAAGAAAATCGAAAAAGGACAGTTCAGAATGATGTCATTTGTAAAATTCGAGATTTGGTAAATACAAGAAATCTTGAATTTGGCGATAAATTGCCTTCAGAGCGGTTTATGTCTGAAAAATTTGAAGTGAACAGAAATCAAATTAGAGAGGCAATAAGAAGGTTAGAGTTTTTTGGTGTTTTAAAATCAAAGGCTCAAAGTGGTACTATATTGAATGTTGGATTGATTGGTTTCAATGCAATTATTAATGAAATAGTATCCTTAGATATTCCAACATTTAAACAATTAGTAGAAACTAGAATAACTATTGAATTAAAAACAGTTTGTTTGGCCGCGGAAAGGCGATCTGAAGAAGATTTACAGAAAATTCACAGTGCTTTACACTCATTAAAGTTAAAATTAATAAGCGGAGAAGATCATTTAGAAGATGACTTGTTATTTCATATAGAAATAGCAAAGGCGTCCAAAAACAATGCTTTGTTAACATTTATGCTATTAATTACACCTTCAATTCTCGCTATTTATGACAAGGATACTGTATGTGAAGGAGATAAGGTGACATCTGAGATAAAGAAACATGAAGATGTTTATCTAGCGATAAAGTCAAAAAATGTAAAGTTGGCGAAAAAAATGATGAAAGAGCACTTTGTTAAATTGAGTCAACACCTAGAAGGAGTTTGATTTTATAGAGGTGTATAAAATTTAAAATATGAATATGGGTAAATTAAAAGGGAAAAAAGTTCTAATAACAGCTGGAGGGCAAGGGATTGGAGAGGCGATAACACAGCATTTTATTGAAGGGGGAGCTGATGTTTCAATTCATTATTATTCCAGTGAATTGAAAGCTAATCAGTTAATGGAGTTTGCAATTGAGAAAGGGCAAAAAGCATTTGTCTTTAAAGCCGATTTAACAAATGAGAATGAAGCAAATTTATTGGTTGAAAAAACGGTAAAAGAACTGGGAGGGCTAGATATTCTTATAAATAATGCAGGATCCTTAGTTGCACGAAAATTATTAAGTGAAATGGAAACAAGCTTTTGGCAAAAGGTTATGGATATTAATCTGACTTCGATGATGTTTGTAACACGCGCTGCAGCACCCTATCTTTCAAAAAATGAAAACAGCAGTATAGTTAATTTGGCTTCATTAGCTGGTCGTAAGGGTGGGCATCCTGGTTCATTGGTTTATTCAACTAGCAAAGGAGCTATTTTAACATTTACAAGAGCGTTGGCATCGGAATTAGGTCCGGCTGGTATTCGTGTAAATGCCGTCGCACCTGGACTCATTTTAGGAACTTCGTTTCATAATACACATACTACAAAAGAATCTGCAGAGGAAACAACTGCAGGTATTCCTATTCAGCGAGCAGGTAGTGCTGATGATGTTGCTCGAGCAGTTTTTTATTTAGCTTCAGAGTATGATGGATTCATAACAGGTGCAACATTGGATATTAACGGAGGTGTTTATAATATGTAATCTTTAAATAACTAGTTTTTTTGAAAGTGCCTAAATAAGATGGTTTGGTTCTTAGTTTTAAAATGTCGAAATTCGCTATACTGATGTATTTCATAACAAAAACGATTCAATATAAACCACTAATTATTCCATTATGAACAATATTAAGAAATTTTCAATTTGTTTTTTTATAGTGATATGTAATCAAATTGTTGCTCAAAATTCTTATGTTCCAATTACTCTTAATATGGAGAAACGCGCCCAGGTAATAGACACTTGGTTGGAGGAGAGAGTTGATGTGGTTTTGCCTAAAATAATGAATCGCTCGGGAATTGATATGTGGCTCATAATTGCTCGAGAATACAACGAGGATCCGGTGATTAAAACGCTTTTACCAGCTACTTGGCAATCGGCTAGACGTACAACAATTTTAATAGTTTATAATCCTGGGGAAGGAAAAGGTTTGCAGACTTTTGGGTTGAATAGGTATGATACTGGAAGTATATTTAAAACAGTTTGGGATAAAGATGTAGAGCCTAATCAATGGCAGGCGTTGGCGGATTTAATTTCTGAAAAGAATCCAAATAAAATTGGTATTAATAAGTCCGAAACTTTTGGATTGGCAGACGGTCTTTCTTCTACACATTATGATAAGTTGTTAGAAGTTTTGCCAGAAAAGTATCATACAAGGTTGGTAAATGCAGAAGAACTTGCATTAGGATGGTTAGAAACTAGAACAGATTCAGAGATGATGGTATATGGCAATATAGTTAGAATGGCACATCAAATTATTGCAGAAGGATTTTCTGAAAAAGTTATTCAGCCAGGAGTTACGACTACTAACAATGTAGAGTGGTGGTATAGAGATAGGATTCGAGAGTTAGGTTTTACGACTTGGTTTCATCCAAGTGTCTCAATTCAGCGTTCTAATTCTGATAAAGGAAAATTTGACCCGTCGAAATCTCCTGATGAATCCTTAATTCTACCAGGTGATTTAGTTCATGTAGATTTTGGAATCAATTATTTACGTTTAAATACTGATACGCAACAACATGTTTATATTCTTAAATCAGGTGAGCGAGAGGCTCCTGATTTTTTAAAGAAAGCGCTGAAAACAGGGAATAGGTTGCAGGATATTCTTACTTCAAATTTTAAGCTGGGTAGTACCGGAAATGATATTTTAAAAGCGAGTTTGGAGCAGTGTAAAAAGGAAAGTATAAGGGGATTAATTTATACACACCCGATAGGTTACCACGGGCATGGTGGAGGTCCAGCGATAGGTATGTGGGATCAGCAGAATGGTGTTCCAGGTAAGGGAGATTATGAGTTGCATAAGAATACTGCTTATTCTATTGAACTTAATGCGAGCGTCTATATAGAGGAGTGGAACAAAGACATTAGAATTATGCTTGAGGAAGATGCTTTTTTTAATGGAGAAGAAGTTTTTTATATTGATGGCAGACAAACTGAACTAATGACGATTCCTAGAATGCTTTCACATAACAATTGAAAACTGATGTGATAAGGATTATGGCTTAGAAGTTGTTTTGTTGATTTTTCTTATTTACAGGCTTCCCAAATCACATCTTTTGGTATAGGGGCTGTGACTGAAACTTGCTCTTTGCTCACTGGGTGAGTAAATTCAATTTTCCTGGCATGTAAATGAATACTTCCATCTTTGTTACTACGGTTAAAACCATATTTTAAATCACCTTTAATAGGGCATCCAATACTAGAAAGTTGACTACGTATTTGGTGATGTCTTCCAGTTTCTAAATCAATTTCTAGTAAAAAATAAGATTTCAATTTTTTAAGAATGTTGTAGTGTAAAATGGCTTTTTTACTACCGTCAATTTCTTTAAAGTGAGCGGTAGACTTGTTGTTTTTTGGGTTTTTTCGCAACCAATTTATAAGGGTGTCTTTTTCTTTTGGCGGTTCATTTTTCACAACAGCCCAATAGGTTTTGTTAATATTTTTATCGCGTAGCATTTTATTCAAGCGCTCTAAGGCTTTTGATGTTTTTGCAAAAATAACAACGCCAGTTGTGGGTCTATCTAGCCGATGAACTGTACCTAAATAAACATTACCTGGTTTGTCGTATTTGTCTTTTATATAAGATTTTACGATCTCATTTAACGGTGTGTCTCCAGTTTTGTCTCCTTGCACAATATCACCAGCACGTTTGTTTACAATCAGTAAATGATTGTCCTCAAAAAGTACTTGTAAGTTGTGTTTGTTGGTGTGCATAACGTATTCTGAAACTTCTGGACTCTCTTTTAAGAGGAGTATCGTATGTTTTTGTTAGATCGACAAGATTGATGTTGGGAAGAGTCGAAACCTATTTTTAATTGAAATTATCGGCAACATTTTCATTAACCTGCGTAATGAAATTTAAAACATCCTCTCTTCCCATAGCGGTTTCTGATGATGTGATAAAATGTGTTGGAACGCTTTCCCAGGTTTTTAATAATTGCTTTTTGTATTTGGTAATATTCTTGTTTAAAGTAGAACTTCCGAGTTTGTCCGCTTTTGTAAAGATGATTCCAAAAGGAACACCATTTTCACCTAAAAACTGCATAAATTCCAAGTCAATTTTTTGTGGTTCATGCCGAGAATCTACCAAAACAAAAGTACAAACAAGTTGTTCTCTTTGTAAGAAATAATCTTTTATAAAACTTTGAAATGTTTTGCGTTTTGATTTAGAAACCTGTGCATAGCCATACCCCGGTAAATCCACTAAAAACCATTCGTCGTTAATTTTAAAATGATTTATTAACTGTGTTTTTCCAGGTTTTCCAGATGTTTTGGCCAGTTTTTTATGGTCGGTTAATGCGTTAATTAAACTAGATTTTCCAACATTAGAGCGGCCAATAAAAGCATATTCAGGCAATAGGTCTTTTGGGCACTTTGAAACATCAGTATTACTGATAATGAAGTTTGCCGAATGAATTTTCATGATTTAGATATTTCTCTTTTTAAACCAGTCTTCGAGTTTTTCGTTAAATTCATCTGGGCGCTCCATCATTGGAGCATGACCACATTTATCAATCCAGAACAATTCAGAATCAGGCATTAAACGGTCAAAGTCATTCGCAACTTCTGGTGGTGTAACAATATCTTGTTTTCCCCAAATTAAACAGGTGGGAACATTCATATCTGGTAAGTTATCCGCCATATTATGTCTAATAGCACTTTTTGCAATTGACAGCGTCTTTATTGCTTTTATACGGTCGTTTACAATCTCAAAAACTTGATCTACCAGTTCTGGTGTAGCAATTTTATCGTCGTAAAAAACTTCTCTTACCTTATTTTCAATAAATTCTTTATTTCCTCTCTTTGGGTAGGTGTCTCCCATGGAGTTCTCATATAGTCCAGAACTACCTGTTAACACCAAAGCTTTAACGTTATCAACATTGTGCGTGGTAAAATATAATGAAATGTGACCTCCTAAAGAGTTGCCTAAAAAGATGACATTATCTAGTCCTTTATGATTGATAAACTCCTTAACGAACATAGAGAGGTTTCGAACATTTGTTTTAACTAGAGGCAAAGTGTATAGGGGTAATTCAGGAATTAAAACTTTGTATCCAATTTTTGAAAAATGCGATACAATCCCATCGAAGTTACTTAACGCGCCCATAAGCCCGTGCAGTACTATAATTGGTTGTCCTTCGCCCTCTTCAATATAACTGAATTTCCCTTCATTTTTTAGTGTATAACTCATACTGTAAAGCGTCTATTTAAAAACTTCGGCAAATGTAGCCAATTTAAAGCAAAGTACGATTTTTTTATAAATATGCCTAACTAAAATTTTACCGATATGGTAATGTTTTGTTTGTCAAGTTGCTATCCTGATTTAAGTATTGGTGGTAAAAGTTATCAACAAAGTGGTAGAATGTGGGAAAAAGTGGAAAATAATTTCTATTTTTGAAATTGAATAACACTAACTAAATGATAAACTTAATTGGTACATACGAGTGCAAAGCTGATGCGAAAGGTCGTCTTATGATGGCGTCTTCGTTAAAGAAGCAATTGGCGCCTGTGCTGCAAGAGGGGTTTGTTATTAAAAGAGCTGTGTTTCAGCCATGTCTAGAGTTATATCCAATGTCTGAGTGGAATACAATGATGGAGAAAGTGAATAAGTTGAATCGCTTTGTAAAGAAAAACAATGACTTTATCAGGCGCTTTACAGCAGGTGTTAAAATGGTAGAATTAGATGCTTCCGGCCGTTTGTTGATACCAAATGATTTGCAAAAATTTGCTGGAATTACAAAACAGGTTACGTTGTCATCGGCGGTAGGGATAATTGAGATTTGGGATACGGATCGATATGAGAATGCAATTGATGAAGCGGCACTTGACTTTGGAGAATTGGCAGAACAAGTGATGGGGAATGTAATGGATGATGAAGATGGAGTATCATAACCCAGTTTTACTACACGAAAGTATAGATGGTTTGGATTTGAAACCAGATGGAATTTATGTGGATGTGACTTTTGGTGGAGGAGGTCATTCTAAAGAAATTTTGAATCGGCTTGGTGAAAATGGAAAGTTGTTCGCGTTTGATCAAGATAAAGATGCGCAAGCAAATACAATAGATGATGAACGATTTGTGTTGATACCTGAAAACTTCAGGTTTATAAAAAGGTTCTTACGTTTTTATGGTGTAAAAAAAGTTGATGGTGTATTGGCTGATTTAGGTGTTTCTTCTCATCAATTTGATGAAGCAGAACGTGGGTTTTCTACACGCTTCGATGCTGATTTGGATATGCGAATGAATCAGAAAGATGAATTGTCTGCGTATGCAGTAATTAATAAGTATAGTGAAGAACAATTGAGTGCTGTGTTGTTTAATTATGGCGAACTGCGAAATGCACGAGCAATGGCTAAAAAAATTGTAGAGGCTAGATTGGAAGGGAAGATTAAAACAAGTTTTGAGTTAAAGACCGTGTTGAGGCAGTTTTTACCAGCAGCAAAAGAGCATAAGATTTTAGCTCAGATTTTTCAGGCGGTTCGTATTGAAGTGAATCAAGAAATTGAAGTATTGAAAGAGTTTTTAAGTCAAATGCCAGAATTGTTAAATGAGGGAGGTAGGTTAAGTGTTATTTCATATCACTCGTTAGAAGATCGATTGGTGAAACGTTTTATTAGAAATGGATTGTTTGAAGGAGAGCCAGAGAAGGATTTTTATGGAAACTTCGAAGTGCCTTTAAAGAAAGTTGGGAAAATGATCATCCCTACAAAAAAGGAAATTAAATTTAATAATAGAGCGCGTAGCGCCAAATTAAGAATTGCAACAATAGCTTAATGTCAAAATTTAAACAAGGAATATATAATGCGTTAAAGGGTAAGATTCTTGTTAGTAAGGATGCCTTTAAAAATTGGCGAATTATCATTTACGTTGTAATGCTGCTGTTGTTTATGATTTCAAGATCGCATAGTACTGATAAAAAAGTAATAAAAATTGCAAAATTGAATTCAGAGATTCGGGAGTTGAAAGCAGAATTTATAGATACCCGGACAAAAGTAATGCGATTAGAATTAGAATCGTCAGTGCAAAAAAAAGTAGTAGAGAGAGGATTACTACCGTCAGAAAATCCTCCAAAAAAAATTAAAGTAGTTCAAAAAGCAGAGTAGGTTGGCAACAGAGAAAAAAAGCATATTAAACAGGTTATATATCGTATTTGTCTTCTCGACCCTGTTTTTTATCGCAATTATTGTCAAATTAATAAGTATCCAATACTCTGAAGACGGCGATAAATACAGAAGCCTTTCCGAAAAAAGAACCATAAAGAATGATACTATTCATGCCAATCGTGGTAATGTGTATGCAGACGATGGTAGTTTGCTTGCAACTTCGATGTCGCGCTATGAAATTAGAATGGATACATATACGGTAGATGCGCAAGTTTTTGAGGATGGTGTGAGAGGTTTGGCTAATGAACTTTCAAAGATGTTCGGGAAATCGTCTTCACATTATGTGCAAAAACTGAGAAAGGCACGAGCGAATAAAAATCGCTATTTATTAATTGCTCGTAACATTGGGTATTTAGACTATCAAACAATGAAAACGTTTCCAATTTTCAATTTGGGGATGTATAAAGGAGGTTTTATTGCGGAGCAAAGTACAAAGCGCGAACATCCTTTAGGTAAAATTGCAGAACGTACGATTGGGTATGATGATTATCGTGGTGCGCCAGGTATCGAAGGTGCATATAAAAAATATTTAAGAGGAAAATCTGGTTGGAGGTTAAAGCAGCGCATTGCGCAAGGGCAATGGAAGCCAATTAATGATAATAATGAGGTTGAGCCACAAGATGGGAGAGATGTTATAACAACAATAAACGTCAACATTCAAGATATCGCGCATGATGCATTGCTAGGTCAGTTAGAAAAGTTTGAAGCAGAGCATGGTTCAGTAATAGTGATGGAAACCAAAACGGGAGAAGTAAAAGCTATTTCAAACTTGGCAAGAACTTCTGAAGGAACATACTATGAGAAAAGAAATTATGCCGTTTATGAGAAGCACGAGTTAGGATCTACGTTTAAAATGGTGAGTATGGTTATTGCTTTAGAAGATAAAGTAATTGATACGAGTACAGTCGTGGATACCGATGGTGGAATTTATAAAATTTATGGAAGAAGTGTTCGTGATTCTCACAGAGGAGGTTATGGAGTAATAAATGCGGCACGTGCTTTTGAAGTTTCATCAAATGTAGGTTTGGTAAAATTGATTTACGAAAACTATAAAGATCAACCTGAGAAGTTTTCGAATAAAGTGAGAGAGTTTGGATTGGACCAAAAATTAGGATTGCCAATTAAAGGAGAAGGGCAGCCTATTGTTCCGCATCCAGATGATAAAAATTGGAGTGGAATATCATTGCCTTGGATGGCTTATGGATATGGAATTGAAATGACACCGCTTCAAATTTTAACATTCTACAATGCTATTGCAAATAATGGCGAAATGGTAAAACCACGCTTTATTAAAGAAATAAGACATCAGAATAAGATTGAAAAAGTATTTGAAAAAGAAGTGTTGAATCCTCAAATATGTTCACAAGAAACCATCGATAAAATGAAGGAATTGATGAAAAATGTGGTGAAAAGAGGTACAGCAGATAACATATATTCTCCAGATTTTTCAATGGCAGGTAAAACTGGTACTTGCCAATTAGATTATGGAGATCCGAACACCCCGACTCAATACATAGCGTCGTTTGCAGGGCATTTCCCTGCAGATGACCCTATTTACTCGTGTATGGTAGTTGTGCACAGGCCAAACAAGAAGAAGGGATATTATGGCAATATTGTTGCCGCGCCTGTATTTGAAAAAATTGCACATAAAATTTATAGAGATGCTCCTTTGTTAGAGGAGATTCCAAATGTACAACCGGAATTTGATGTTGTGAATCAAGATTATGGATCGTATTTCGAAGCTTCGAATGCAACCATAACAAAGGTTCCAAATGTAAAAGGAATGAGTGGTATGGATGCGATTTCACTTTTAGAAAACTTAGGGCTGCAAGTAGAATTTGTGGGGAATGGCAAGGTAAAAAGACAATCAATAAAATCTGGTCAAGAAATTGTGGCCGGAACAACTATAAAATTAGAATTGGTCTAGTGCAAAAGTTAAAAGACATATTGTACGGTGTAGCTGTTAATAAAGTTAATGGTAGTGTAGATACGGAAGTTTTTTCAGTTGAATTCGATTCTAGAAAAGTACAGCAAGGAAGTTTGTTTGTTGCACAAAAAGGATTGCACGTTGATGGCCATAAATTTATTGGCAAAACTATAGAGTTAGGAGCAGCGGTAGTTGTTTGTGAGCATTTACCAGAGAATTTAATAAATGAAGTTGTTTATGTAGAGGTAGATGATTCTAACAGTGCTTTGGCAATTATTGCTTCAAACTTTTATGAAAACCCATCACGTAAATTAAAACTAATAGGAATTACAGGGACCAATGGTAAAACAACCATTGCAACCTTATCATATAACTTATTTAGAAAGGCAGGTTATAAAGTCGGATTGCTTTCTACTGTAAAAGTAATGGTTGACGAAACAGAATATGTGGCAACACATACAACCCCTGATTCTGTTTCGATCAACCGTTATTTACAGTTAATGGTTCAAAGTGGAGTCGACTACTGTTTTATGGAGGTAAGTTCTCATGGAATACATCAAAAAAGAACAGAAGGTTTGGAGTTTGCCGGCGGTGTATTTACAAATTTAAGCCATGATCATTTAGATTATCACAATTCGTTCTCTGAGTATAGAGATGTGAAAAAGGTATTCTTTGATCAGTTGCCTAAAGGTGCTTTTGCCTTGGTTAATGCAGATGATAAAAATGGAAATTTTATGCTGCAGAATACTAGAGCTAAAAAACTAACCTATGGGCAAAAAACAATGGCTGATTTTAAAGTAAGGATTTTGGAAAATCAATTTTCAGGATTACTACTAAATATGAACGGTACTGAAATTTGGGTAAAGTTAATCGGCAGTTTTAATGCAAGTAACCTGTTGGCTATTTATGCGACCTCGGATTTATTAGGTTTAGATGGATTTAAAGTTTTACAGATAATGAGTCAGTTGGATAGCGTTGATGGTAGATTTCAACAATTTATTTCTAATGGAGGGGTAACGGCAATTGTAGATTACGCTCATACGCCAGATGCTTTAAAAAATGTACTAAACACAATTAATGATATAAGAACAGGTAATGAAAATGTAATAACTGTTGTTGGTTGTGGAGGAGATAGAGATAAAACCAAAAGACCAAAAATGGGGCATATCGCTTCTCATTTAAGTTCTCAAGTAATTTTTACTTCGGACAATCCAAGAACCGAGAACCCACAAGAAATAATTGAAGATATAGAGAAGGGAGTGGAGCCTCAAAATTATAGAAAAACACTTTCTATTCTAGATCGCGAACAAGCAATAAAAACAGGATGCAAATTGGCTGAAAAAGGAGATATTTTATTGGTAGCGGGTAAAGGTCATGAAACATATCAAGAGGTGAATGGAGTACGTTCAGAATTTGATGATTATAAAAAGGTAAGAACAATATTAAAAGAATTACAAAAGTAAGATGCTGTATTATTTATTTGAATATCTAGAAAATCAATATGAACTAATGGGTGCTGGACTTTTTCAGTACATCTCATTTCGTTCAGCAATTGCTTTTGTTCTCTCTTTATTGATTTCTACTATTTATGGTAAAAAAATCATTAACTATTTACGTAGAAAACAGGTTGGAGAAACGGTAAGAGAACTCGGTTTAGAGGGGCAAACTCAAAAGGCAGGAACACCAACTATGGGTGGGATTATCATAATTCTGGCTACGATGGTTCCTGTATTGTTAATTGCCAAATTAGATAATATCTACATCATCCTATTAATCATTACTACGCTTTGGATGGGGGTAATTGGTTTTGTAGATGATTATATCAAAATATTTAAAAAAGATAAGGAAGGTCTTAAAGGACGTTTTAAGATTCTTGGTCAAGTTGGGCTAGGAGTTATAATTGGTAGCATGCTTTACTTTAACAACGATGTTACCATAAAGGAGAAATTATCACCCCAAGGAATTGTGCAAATCGCCGAAGACGGAAACCCCAAGTTATTCGGCGATGCGCACAAATCAACAAAAACCACCATTCCGTTTTTGAAAAACAACGAATTGGATTACTCAAAAGCATTGAGTTGGTTAGGGGATGATTATCAAAAATACGCATGGATTATTTTTATTCCGCTAGTAATATTTATCATCACTGCGGTATCTAATGGAGCCAATTTAACTGATGGTATAGATGGATTGGCCGCAGGTTCCTCTGCTATAATTGTGGTGACCCTAGGGATTTTTGCCTGGGTATCTGGTAATATCATTTTTGCAAATTATTTAGATGTAATGTACATCCCAAATTCAGGTGAAATGGTGATTTATATCAGTGCATTTGCTGGGGCATTAATTGGTTTCTTATGGTACAATACGTATCCAGCTCAGGTGTTTATGGGAGATACCGGAAGTTTGACAATTGGCGGAATCATAGCTGTATTGGCTATTGCTACAAGAAAGGAATTGTTGATTCCTGTTTTGGCGGGAATCTTCTTAGCAGAAAATTTATCGGTGATTTTACAAGTAGGATATTTTAAATACACCAAGAAAAAATATGGTGAGGGAAGACGTATTTTCAAAATGTCACCATTACATCATCACTATCAAAAATCTGGATATCACGAAAGTAAAATTGTTACGCGATTTTGGATTGTTGGAATTATGTTGGCGGTAATAACGATTGTAACCTTAAAGTTGCGATAGATGAAACTGGTCGTTTTAGGAGGCGGAGAAAGCGGTGTTGGAGCGGCAATATTAGGAGTAGAAAAAGACTATGAAGTTTTTGTGTCAGACAAAGGCAATATAGCGGAGAAATATAAAAAAGTTCTTTTAAATAGTAAGATTGAGTTTGAAGAAGGTTTTCATTCTAAAGATAGAATATTTGAAGCGAATATAATAGTGAAAAGCCCTGGAATACCAGACACAGTTCCTGTGATTTTGGAATTGAAAGAGAAGGGTGTACCAGTGATTTCTGAAATTGAATTTGCATCAAAATTTACGGATGCAACAATTGTTGGAATAACGGGGTCAAACGGGAAAACTACCACTACAATGTTAACGCATCATATTTTAGAATCTAGTGGAATGGATGTTGGCATGGCAGGCAATATTGGAGATAGTTTTGCTTGGCAAATTGCACAGAGTAATGTGGGTAATTATGTGTTGGAATTGAGTAGTTTTCAGTTAGATGGAATAGAAAATTTCAAGCCTCACATTGCAGTTTTAGCCAATATTTCGCCAGATCATTTAGATAGATATGATTACAAATTAGAAAATTATATCGCCTCTAAATTTAGAATCACAATGAATCAAACTAAAGAGGATTATTTGATTTACGACGCGGACGATGAGCATATAGACAAATGGATGTCAGAAAATAAAACGAACGCTCAGTTAATACCATTTTCTATTGAAAAGGAATTGGAGTTTGGGGCTTATTTAAAAGATGAAGAAATAATAATAAAACTTAATACAGAGGTATATAAAATGGGGATAAGAACATTAGCATTACAAGGAAAGCACAACGTAAAAAACGCAATGGCAGCATCTATGACTGCTCAATTGTTGAAAGTGCGCAAAGAAACAATTAGGGAAAGTTTGGAGAATTTTGAAGGTGCAGAGCATCGCTTAGAACCTGTTTTAAAAATAAACGGAGTTGAGTATATCAATGATTCTAAAGCTACAAATGTAAACGCTACTTTTTATGCTTTGGACAGTATGGAGACGCCAACTGTTTGGATTGTTGGGGGCGTGGATAAAGGAAATGATTATTTCGATTTAATGCCTTTGGTAAGAGAGAAAGTTAAAGCAATTGTCTGCTTAGGAGTAGACAACCAAAAAATAGTTCAAACCTTTAGTAGTGTTATAGATGTAATTGTAGAGACTGCAGGTGCAGAAGAAGCAGTTAAAGTTGCTTATAAAATTGCAGAAAAAGGTGAAACAGTATTGCTGTCTCCTGCATGTGCAAGTTTTGATTTGTTCGATAGTTACGAAGATCGCGGTCGCCAGTTTAAAAACGCAGTAAGAGAATTATAAAAAGTGATAAAACTTCTAAAAAATATTGAAGGAGATAGCGCAATTTGGTTAGCAATTGCAGTACTGGCATTTTTCTCATTTATGCCTGTATATAGTGCAAGTACCAATTTAGTATATGTTGTTAAAACGGCAAGCAGTCCGACTGCAATTCTGTTGAAGCATGCGGTTTTATTATTTTTAGGGTTTATTATTTTATACGGTGTTCACAAGGTTCCATATCGCTATTTTAGTGGTGCATCGGTATTAATGTTGCCAATTGTTTTTTGTTTATTATTATATACTTTAACACAAGGAACTACCATTGGAGGAGCAAATGCTAGTCGTTGGATACATATTCCGTTTGTGGGAATAGGGTTTCAGACATCTACGCTGGCAGGCTTGGTCTTAATGACCTATGTGGCTCGCTACTTGGCAAGAAATAAGGATAAAGAGATAAAATTCAACGAAAGTATTTGGTATTTATGGTTGCCAGTTGGTGCTGTTTTAGCATTGATTTTACCGGCTAACTTCTCAACGACAGCAATTTTGTTTTGTATGATTTTGGTTCTAACCTTTATTGGTGGATACCCATTAAAATATTTAGGGTATATCGTTGGAATTGGAATCGTTTTTCTAACACTATTTGTATTAATGGCGAAGGCTTTTCCGGATGCTATGCCAAATAGGGTAGATACTTGGATGAGTAGAATCGAAAGTTTCTCTGATAAAAATGCCGAAGAGACTTATCAAGTAGAGAAAGCAAAAATAGCCATTGCAACAGGTGGCCCACTGGGTGTTGGTCCAGGGAAAAGTGTACAGAAAAATTTTTTACCACAATCGTCATCCGATTTTATTTATGCCATTATTGTTGAAGAATTTGGATTAATTGGCGGTATTGGTGTTGTGTTGGTGTATTTGTTTTTGCTTTTTAGAATAATGATGGTAGCAAAAAAAGCGCAAACCATTTTTGCAACCTTATTGGTTTTGGGAATTGGATTGCCAATCATTTTTCAGGCGATGATAAATATGGCTGTTGCAATTAACTTATTTCCTGTTACAGGGCAAACTTTGCCCTTAATTAGTAGTGGAGGAACCTCTATTTGGATGACCTGTTTTGCTATTGGAATGATTTTAAGTGTGAGTTCAAAAAAAGACGAATCACCACAAAGCATAGAGCATGAAAACCCTTTAAATGTATTACATGAAGCAATCGATTAATATATTAATTAGCGGAGGTGGTACAGGAGGGCATATTTACCCTGCAATAGCTATTGCGAACGAATTGAAAGCACGTTATCCGGATGCGAATTTCTTATTTGTTGGTGCAAAGGATAGAATGGAGATGGAAAAGGTGCCTCAGAATGGATATGAAATTAAAGGGTTATGGATTTCTGGTATTCAAAGAAGTCTTTCCTTAAAGAATTTGTCCTTTCCGTTTAAGTTGATAAGCAGTTTATGGAATGCTAAAAAGATTGTAAAAAAGTTTAAGCCTAATGTGGTGATTGGAACCGGTGGTTTTGCTAGTGGTCCAACTTTGTTTATGGCAGAAAGAAAAGGAGTGCCAGCATTAATTCAGGAGCAAAATTCTTACCCCGGAATTACCAATAAATTATTGGCAAAGAAGGCAGGAAAGATATGTGTTGCTTATGATAAATTAGATCGATTTTTTCCAAAGAATAAAATTGTAAAAACAGGCAATCCTGTACGTCAAGATTTATTAGAGATAAGTAACTTGACAGTAGAAGCGAAAGAGTATTTTAAACTAAACCCTAATAAAAAATCAGTATTGGTTTTGGGTGGTAGTTTAGGGGCAAGAGCAATAAACAAATTGATTGAAGAAAATTTAGAATGGTTCAATCAGAACGAACTTCAGTTAATTTGGCAAACGGGTAAATTGTATTTCGAAGAATATAAAAAGTATGATGCTAAAGAAGGCGTGCAAACACATGCTTTTTTAAATAGAATGGATTTGACTTATGCTGCGGCAGATTTTATAATTAGTAGGGCTGGGGCAAGTTCTATTTCGGAATTATGTATTGTAGGTAAGCCGACCATTTTTATTCCATCTCCAAATGTAGCTGAAGATCATCAAACAAAAAACGCCCTTGCTGTTGTTGAAAAAAATGGAGCTGTATTGTTAGAAGAAAAAAACACTTCGATCTTTCAGAATGTTATGGATGAATTATTGAAAGATGAAACGAAACAAGCGTTTTTAAGTAAAAATATAAAGGATTTAGCGTTGCCAAATGCGACAAAATCTATTGTTAACGAAATTGAAAAATTAATTGCCTAGGATGAAATTGAACGAGTTTCATAATATTTATTTTATCGGTATTGGAGGTATTGGTATGAGTGCCTTGGCTAGGTATTTTTCTGTCAATGGTAAGAATGTTTCAGGCTATGATAAAACAACATCACCCATTACTGAAGGGCTTGAAGAAATCGGAATTCCAATTCATTTTGAAGATGATATAGATAGTGTTGCTGATAATTTTAAGAATGCCTCATCAACAGTTGTGGTGTATACACCTGCAGTTCCGTCGAAACATAAAGAATTGAATTATTTTTTTAATAATGGATTTTCGGTTTTGAAACGTTCAGAAATGTTGGGAGCAATAACAAAAAACACACGTTGTTTGGCAGTGGCTGGTACGCATGGAAAAACCACAACATCCACCATTTTGGGACACATTATGAAAGAATGTGGGACAAATGCAACGTCTTTTTTAGGTGGAATATCAGAAAATTACAATTCGAATTTAATTCTTGGTGGTTCAGAGATTTCAGTGGTCGAAGCGGATGAGTACGATCGATCATTTTTAAGGCTTTCGCCTAATATTGCTTGTGTTACTTCTATGGATGAAGATCATTTAGATATCTACAATCAGGAGAATGCATTAGAAGAATCGTTTATAGAATTTGCTAATAAAGTTTCGGATAAATTAATTGTTAGAAAAGGACTGCCTTTAGAAGGCTTAACCTATGCAATTGAAGAAAAGGCAGATTATTATGCAGACAATTTAAAAATTAAAGAGGGGTCATACATTTTTGATGTAATGACTCCAACAGAAATTATAAGAAATGTGGAGTTTAATCTCCCAGGAAAACATAATGTGCTAAATGCTGTAGCAGCCTTGGCAATGGCGAACTATCACGGAGTTTCACTTCGGGCTATTGCTAAGGCTTTACTTTCTTTTAAAGGAATTAAGCGCAGATTTACATATAAAATTCAGACTGATAAATTGGTATTGATAGATGACTACGCACATCATCCAACAGAATTAAATGCTGTTGAAAATGCTGTGAGAGAAATGTATCCTTCAGAAAAAGTGATGGCTATATTTCAGCCGCATTTATTTAGTAGAACAAAAGATTTTGCAGATGATTTTGGTAAAAGTTTATCAAAATTCGACGAAGTATTGTTGTTAGATATTTATCCAGCAAGGGAAAAGCCGATTGTAGGAATCACTTCAAGTTGGTTGTTAGATAAAATAAATTGCCCAAAAAAGAAGTTATCAACTAAGGAAGAATTGATTCAGCATATAAAAGCGTCTGACGCAAAGGTTAAGATGTTGTTGGGTGCTGGAGATATTGGTCAGCTTGTACAAGGAATAACAAAAGAATTGTTAGGTGAAAATTAATTGGAATTACATAAAAGGTTTTGTTCTTGTAGCATTGGTGCTATTTCTATTTGGTTTTACCAATCTAAAAAATGGGGATAAAAAAATAGTGTCTTTAGAGGTTGAATTTGAACAAGGAGACAACTTATTTATGGATTACGAAATGGTTAATAAGTTGTTAATACAAAATGATGCAACGGTTAAAAATAAAGCAAAATCATTAATAGATTTGAATAGCTTGGAGGAGCAGGTCACGTCGCACCCAATGGTTGAGGAGGCAACAACATATGTAACGGTTGATGGTCGCTTAAAAACAAAGGTGAGGCAACGAACACCAATTGGTAGAATTAATTCTGGTTCAGCATCTTATTATCTCGATAGACAAGGTATTCAAATGCCTTTATCTAAAAATTATTCAGCAAGAGTTCCAATAGTAACTGGATTTTCTGAAGCAGATGATACAAAAATGTTGTTCACTTTGTTAAAGTATATTGGCGAAGATGACTTTTTGAAAAAGCAAATTGTAGGGGTACATAAAGAAAATAAGAATCATTTTGTGTTGTTAACACGTGTTGGAAATCATGAAATTGATTTTGGAGCCGTGGAAAACCTAGAGTTAAAATTTAAGAATTTAAAGGCGTTCTATAATTACGCCATGGAAAATGAAGCCATAGAAAATTATAAGAAAATAAATTTGAATTACAACAACCAAGTTGTGTGCACTAAAAAATAGAATGATGGAACCAAATGAAATTTCGGTAGGGCTAGATATCGGGACAACTAAAATTGTCGCTATGATTGGTCGTAAGAACGAGTATGGTAAGATTGAATTACTTGGTATTGGAAAAGCCAAGAGTTTAGGGGTGCATCGTGGAGTAGTTAATAATATTACACAAACTATACAGTCAATACAGCAAGCAGTTGACGAAGCAATTGCTGTTTCTGGAGTACAAATTTCAGATGCTATTGTTGGTATTGCTGGGCAGCATATAAGAAGTTTACAGCACAGTGATTATATAACAAGACCGAATTCTCAAGAGGTTATAGATGAGAATGATTTAGAACAGTTAGAAAACCAAGTTCATAAATTGGTAATGTTACCTGGTGAAGAAATTATTCATGTATTGCCGCAGGAATTTAAAGTAGACGGTCAAGGAGAAATAAAAGAGCCTATAGGAATGTATGGCGGAAGATTGGAAGCCAATTTTCACGTAGTTGTAGGTCAAGTTTCATCCATAAGAAATATTGGACGTTGTATTAAAAGTGCAGGTTTAAGCTTAGCAGGGATCACATTAGAGCCATTAGCTTCTGCAGATGCTGTCTTAAGTCAAGAAGAAAAAGAAGCAGGAGTTGCTTTGATTGATATAGGTGGAGGCACAACAGATTTGGCGATTTTTAAGGATGGAATTATTCGTCATACCGCCGTAATTCCTTTTGGTGGAAATGTAATTACAGAAGATATAAAAGAAGGCTGTTCAATTATTGAGAAACAGGCAGAATTGCTAAAAACCAAATTTGGTTCAGCATGGCCGGGTGAAAATAAAGATAACGAAATTGTATCTATTCCTGGATTAAGAGGAAGAGATCCAAAAGAAATTACGCTTAAAAATTTATCTAAAATAATTCATGCACGTGTTGTCGAAATAATTGAACAAACATTTGTTGAAATTCGCAACTATGGCCATGAAGAAGCAAAGAAAAAATTAATTGCAGGAATTGTGCTAACTGGTGGTGGAGCGCAATTAAAACATATAAAGCAATTGGTAGAATATATTACCGGCATGGATACACGAATTGGGTATCCTAACGAGCATATTGCCGGTGATTCAGATGAAACTATTTCGAGTCCTATGTTTGCAACAGCAATAGGATTGTTGATGAAAGGAATCGAAGACAAAAACAAATTGAAAGTACGAGAAGATTCTGAACCTTTAGAGCCAGAAATTGAAGAGGAGCAAGAAACTAAGGAAGAAGAAAGTACTGAAACTGAAAAAGAAGAAGAAAAAGTTGATAAGAAATCGATGTTCGAACGTTGGTCGGATAAATTTAGAGATTTTTTAGACAACGCAGAATAAAATAAAAAAGATATAACCAAATAATATAACCTGAATAACAACCCTACTAGACTATGGACAATTTTGAAAACATTTCATTTGACATGCCAAAGAACCAATCGAACGTGATTAAGGTAATTGGCGTTGGTGGAGGAGGTAGCAATGCAGTAAATCACATGTTAACTCAAGGAATTAATGGAGTTGATTTTGTGATTTGTAATACAGATGCTCAAGCATTAGAAAACAGTCAAGTACCAACCAAAATTCAATTAGGTCAATCATTGACTGAAGGATTAGGGGCAGGAGCAAATCCAGAAGTTGGACAGAAATCTGCTTTAGAAAGCGAAGAGCAATTAAAGAAAATGCTTGGAAGCAATACCAAAATGGTGTTTATCAATGCTGGTATGGGTGGTGGAACCGGTACAGGTGCCGCACCAGTAATTGCTAAGTTTGCTAAAGAACAAGATTTATTGACTATTGGAATTGTTACAATTCCGTTTGAATTCGAAGGTAAAACAAGAATTGCACAAGCAAGAAAGGGTGTTGAAGAGATGCAAAAGCATGTAGATTCTTTAGTGGTTATAAACAATAATAAATTAAGAGAAGTTTACGGTAATCTAGGGTTTAAAGCCGGGTTCTCTAAAGCAGATGAAGTATTAGCAACAGCCTCTAGAGGTATTGCAGAAGTAATAACGCACCATTACACGCAAAACATTGATTTACGTGATGCTAAAACAGTATTAGAAAATAGTGGTACTGCTATAATGGGTTCTGCCAAAGCATCAGGTACAAACAGAGCAGAAGAAGCGATTAGTAAGGCATTAGATTCACCTTTATTAAACGATAATAAAATTGAAGGTGCAAAGAACGTTTTGTTGTTAATTGTTTCTGGAAGTGATGAAATTACAATCGATGAGATTGGAGAAATCAATGATTTTATTCAATCGGAAGCGAAGACTAGCGTGAATATTATAATGGGGGTTGGAGAAGATGAGGCATTAGGAGATGCTATTTCTGTAACAGTAGTCGCTACAGGATTCCATAAAGATCAACAAAATGAAATTACAAATACAGAGCCTAAAATTGTAAAGCATATTTTGGGTGATGATCAGGCTGCGACCTATGATTTTTCAGAGAAAAAAGAAATAGTTTCGATTTCAGATGAAACTAGAATTGTACATACATTGGAAGAAGAAACAACTTCTGAAAGAATTGTTCATACCCTTGATTCTTTAGATGAGCCTATGGAATTGATTTCTACGACAGAATTAATTAAAAATATGAATGTGGTGTATGATGAGATTTCATACGAGAAAATAGATGATTTTGTAATTACTTCTGCTGTTAAAGATATTGATGTAGAGTATGAGCAGGTAAAAGCAAATGAGGAACAATTTGAATTCACATTTGAATTAAATGTTGATAATGAAGAATCTAAGAAAGAAGAAGTTGCGATAAATGATATTGAAGTAATAGGGCATGTAGAGGTAAAGCCTTCAAAAGTAGTCGAAGAAATTAAAGTTTTTGAACTCGGTGAGTACGATGAGTTTGCAACTAAAATGGAGACCGCTAAAAAGCCAGTTGCAGTTCAAGAAGTTGAAGAGGTAGAAGAAGAATTAAATATTAATGTTAGGACAGAAGCACCTAAAGACAAAGTTGAAAATTCTGAGCCGAAAAAAGAGGTTTCTCCATTGCATTTAACAATTTCTGAATTGCAAAAGAGATCAGAGGAACGTAAAGAAAAAATGAAGCAATTCAATTATAAGTTTACAAATAATGTAAAACAAAATATTGATGAAATAGAGAAAGAACCTGCGTATAAACGTATGGGTGTAGAATTAGAGAATTCTACACCATCATCTGAAAACATTCAATCAAAAACAACTTTGAGTGTAGATGATAACGATGATTTGCAGTTTAGATCTAACAATTCATTTTTACACGATAACGTAGATTAGGGATTTAAAAGAGTAAAGTAAGATTTTAACCCCAAGAAACTCGAATGTATTCATTAAGTTGAATTTAGTTCGAGTTTTTTTTATCTTCGCAGACTAATACAAACGATATGAGTTTACAAGCAAAAATAATGGTGAAAATGAAGGAGGCAATGAAGTCGAAAGACAGCGTTGCATTGCAATCTTTAAGAGCCGTTAAGTCAGAGATACTATTGGCTCAAACCAAAGGAGGAGATATTCAATTTGGTGAAGCAGAAGAGATAAAACTATTGCAAAAGTTGGTTAAGCAACGTAAAGATAGCGCTGCTTTATATGTAGAGCAATCTAGGCAAGATTTAGCGGATCCAGAATTGGCTGAAGCAGAAATAATTGCTCAGTTTTTACCTGCTCAAATGAGTACAGAAGATCTTAAAACTTTTATTACGGATTTGATTGCAAAAGTTGGAGCAGATGGAATGAAAGATATGGGAAAGGTTATGGGAATAGCTTCTAAAGAATTGGCCGGTAAAGCGGATGGTAAAGCGATTTCTACAATTGTAAAAGAATTACTTAGCAAGTAATTTTTTAAGTGTTTAGGCCCCGTGGCGCAACTGAATAGCGCATCAGATTTCGGCTCTGAGGGTTACAGGTTTGAATCCTGTCGGGGTCACTTAATATAAAAAAAGCGAGTACAAAATGTACTCGCTTTTTTTATGTATATATTTACTTTGAAATGGAATAAACTACTTCTTTCTATTCATAAAAATATCTGTAAAGACTAAGATAATACCCACAACAATAGAAACATCAGCAATATTAAAAACGCCATTTTTAAAAAAACCTACATTTAATATGATGAAATCGGTAACATAGCCATCAACTATTCGGTCTATAACATTTCCAAATCCACCTCCAAGGGCAAAAGCTATTCCTGTTACTAATAATTTTGAAAATTCGGGAGATTTTAAAATTAAACGCAAAAGGTAAATTAAAAATACAACAGGGAGTAGTTGAAAATACATGGTTTTAAGCATGGAAGGTAAATCCGAACCAATGCCTAAGGCAGCTCCAGAATTATCTACATTTTTAAATAGAATAAAATCAAATAAAACTCCAGTAACTTCATTTTTAACCAATGTTAATCGCACTAAATATTTACTAAATTGATCGATGCCAATATTTAGTAAAACAATAGCAATGATTTGTTGTTTTCTTGAAAGGGGTTTTGCAGTCATGTTAATTTAACCGAAAATTTCTAAAGCAATTTTTAATGAAATTCTAATGTAAATATATTCAAAAAAAATTAATGTTCTATTTGGTAATAGAGACTGTCAGAATTTTTAATTTTTAAAAAGAAGTTTTCATCCTAATTCCCCTCTATGAGGTTTTAAGGCGTCTCTATAGGTTTTCATATTTATATCATCAACAATTACAAAAGCATTAGCGTGCATTTCCGAGATTTCGATGAAGCCAATATCATAAAACGGAAGATTTTCCATTTGAGCAAATTCTTTTAAATGAATTGCATGATGTTCTGCAGTTTTGAGGCAGACAGGACCTTTAAAATCCCAAATCAATTTTATTTTTCTAGACATCTTTTATTATTATGCAACAAAAGTAATTAATCTTATTTTTGCACAAACACTTTTACTTTGATTGAGAAAGATTTTATTTTTAATTCCACAGAAGTTGCATCTACTAAAAACGGAGAGGTTACTTGGAAAACACCGAGCAATATAGCTTTAGTAAAATATTGGGGTAAGCGCGAGCCACAATTACCAGAAAACACCTCCGTAAGTTTTACATTGAATAATTGTCATACAATTACAAAAATGACATTTGAAAAAAATGATTCTAAGGCATCTGAAAATAAATTTGACTTTGATGTGTTTTTTGAAGGAGAGAAGAACGAAGCATTTAAGCCTAAAATTTCAACGTTCTTTAAACGTATTGCAATCTATTGTCCGTATTTAAAAGACTTTAAGTTTAAAATTGAATCTGAAAATTCCTTTCCACACAGTTCTGGTATTGCTTCTTCGGCAAGTGGTATGAGTGCGATTGCTCTGTGTATCATGAGTTTAGAGCGTTCTTTGTCAGTTGCAGATATAACTGATGATTATTTTTATAAGAAAGCGTCTTTTTTAGCTCGATTAGGTTCTGGAAGTGCCTGTAGAAGTGTAAAGGGAGAATTAGTTGTTTGGGGAGAACATAAAGATATTAATGGCAGTTCGGATTTATTTGGGGTCGAATTTAAAGATAAGGTGCACTCAAATTTTAAAAATTACCAAGATACTATTTTGTTGGTAGATAAGGGAGAGAAGCAAGTGAGTAGCACAGTAGGGCATAATTTAATGCATGGACATCCGTTTTCTGAACAACGATTTAATCAAGCGAATGAAAATATTGCTAGAATAAAAGGAATATTAGAGTCAGGAGATCTCGACGCATTTGTTAATTTGGTGGAAAGTGAAGCTCTTACTTTACATGCAATGATGATGACTTCGAATCCATATTTCATTTTAATGAAGCCAAATACCTTAAAAATTATTAACAAGATTTGGGATTATAGAAAAGAAAGTAATTCTTATTTATGCTTTACGTTAGATGCAGGAGCAAATGTTCATTTGTTATTTCCAGTATCTGAAAAAGAGACAGTTGCTAAGTTTGTTGAAAAAGAATTGGCACAATACTGTCAAAATAATCACTATATTTGCGATGTTGTTGGCAAGGGAGCCCAACAATTGAATTAAACCAAAATTTACTCCAAATATAATTGACAATTATTTATTGCTAATTATAAAACGAAACATATGAAGGGACCCCTTTTTTACGCAAAAATTTTATTGTTTGGAGAATATGGAATTATCAAAGATTCTAAAGGATTGGCGATTCCATATAATTCTTATCAAGGAGCATTAAAATCTTCTGAAGAATTAAGTGAAAAGGCGTTAGAGTCTAACAGAAACTTGTTAAAATTCCATTCGTATTTGTCAAATTTAGATTCGGAATTGGTTCAATTTAGATTGGATGAATTTAAATCAGACGTTGATGCTGGGATGTATTTTGATTCTAGTATTCCGCAGGGATATGGTGTAGGAAGTTCTGGAGCTTTAGTTGCTGCGATTTACGATAAATATGTTGATGATAAGATTACTGTTTTAGAAAACCTTACTAGAGAGAAATTATTGAAATTGAAATCAATTTTTTCTTTGATGGAATCTTTTTTTCACGGGAAGAGTTCTGGTTTAGATCCGTTAAATTCATACTTAAGTTTACCTATTTTAATCAATTCAAAAGATAACCTAGAAGCAACTGGTATTCCTTCTCAAAAAGAAGGGAAAGGTGCAGTGTTTTTATTAGACTCTGAAATGATTGGTGAAACAGCACCAATGATCAACATCTTTATGAATAAGATGAAAAATGAAGGGTTCCGTAAAATGATTAATGAAGACTTTGCAAATTATACCGATGCATGTATTGAAGACTTTTTACATGGAAATGTAAAGTCATTATTTGGTAATGTAAAGCAGTTATCTAAAGTGGTATTGTCAAACTTTAAACCAATGATTCCGAAAGCATTTCATTCACTTTGGCAACAAGGCATAGACACTAATGCTTATTTTTTAAAGTTATGTGGCTCTGGAGGTGGAGGATATATTCTTGGGTTTACTGAAGATTACGACCATGCAAAGGAATTACTTAAAAATTACAAGTTAGAATTGGTTTACAGATTTTAAATTTAATTCATAATTCAAAACTTCAAAAAGAATTATGAGTACTTCTAATAATAATCAGACTTATTTATATAAACTATTAAGTTTATTTTCTGTTGTGAGAGGGTATAATATTCTCACTTTAGTCGCAGCGCAATATTTAGCAGCACTTTTTATTTTTTCTCCTCAAAAGTCAGTTAAGAATGTACTGTTAGATGCCAATTTATTTTTGGTTGTTTTAGCAACAGTTTGTGTTGTAGCATCAGGATATATCATTAATAATTTCTATGATAAGGAATCGGATCAAATCAATAGACCAGTTAAATCAAGAATTGATAGTTATGTTAGTCAGCAGACTAAACTGACAATTTACTTTTTATTAAATTTTGTTGGAGTTCTGTTTGCTTTTATGGTTTCTTGGAAAGCGTCATTGTTCTTTTCCGTGTATATATTTCTTATCTGGTTTTATTCACATAAGTTAAAACGGTATCCAATGATGGGCCTGTTTTCTGTGACCATACTTACTATTTTGCCATTCTTTGCAGTATTTGTTTATTTCAAGAATTTCTCAGAAATCATTTTTATTCATGCGTTTTTCTTATTTGCCTTATTGCTAATTCGTGAACTAGTAAAAAACATGGAAAACATGGAAGGTGATATTTTAGTTAATTATCACACTGTTCCTATTAAGTATGGTATATCATTAACTAAAAGGTTTATAACCATTATTAGTATTGCTATGATCGTTCCAATGTATATTTTATGGCAATACCCAGAAATTGGATGGATGAAAATTTACTTTATAACTTCGTTATTTGGCATGCCACTGTTCTTATTTTTGCTATGGAAGTCAGATACAAAGAGTAGGTATAGATTATTACACAATTTAATTAAATTACTCATTTTTGCAGGGATATTCAGTTTAGTACTAATAGACGTAAATCTTATAATTGATAGGATTTTGAATAATTAAATGATTTAAAGTCATATCTTTGCAAAAATTCAAAATTATGGCCAGAGAAAAATCGTCGCGAGGACGACATGCTAAAAAAAGTACTCCTCAAAAATCGGGTGTTAAAAAGATGAAAACAAAAAATTTTCGTCCCAACCCTCAGAATGTCAAAACTTTTAAAAGAAAACCGAATGCAACTCCGAAAAAGGAAAATGTTGCAGATGGAATTCGTTTGAATAAATTCATTGCAAATGCAGGGATCTGTTCTCGTAGAGAAGCCGATGTATTTATTGCTGCAGGAAATGCAACTGTAAACGGTAAAATCGTTACGGAAATGGGTTATAAGGTGCAAGAAAATGACACTGTTCATTTTGATGGGCAGTTATTATCAATTGAAGAAAAGCGCTATATTTTATTAAATAAGCCTAAGAATTATATCACTACCATGGATGATGATCGTGGTCGTAGAACAGTAATGGATATTATAGACAATGCTACCAAAGAACGTATTTATCCGGTAGGTCGTTTGGATAGAAATACAACGGGTTTGTTGTTGTTTACCAACGATGGTGAGATGGCTAAAAAGTTGACGCATCCAAAGCACGATGTAAAAAAGTTGTATCATGCTACGTTAGATAAGAAGTTGGATTTAAGAGATTTACAAAAAATCAGCCAAAACTTTATGTTAGAAGGGAAGATGGTTTTTGTTGATGCAATTTCATATATAGATGGACAGCCAAAAACAGAAGTTGGAATCGAAATCCATTCTGGTAGAAATAGAATTGTACGTAAGATTTTTGATCATTTTGGGTATACTGTTACCAAATTAGATCGTGTGATTTTTGCGGGATTGACAAAAAAGAATTTGCCAAGAGGTCATTATAGACCTTTGACAAATCAAGAAGTGATTAATTTAAATATGATTTAATCATTTCGATAAAATAAAATTGGCAATGGCAATCTAAAAAGGTTGCCATTTTTTATTGTCATTCTGAACGTAGTGAAGAATCTTTATGCTATGAGATTCTTCGTATTCACTCCGAATAACAAGATTATTCAATTGGTATGTCCACACAATCAATGGTTTCATTACTGATAGTCAATGAAGCGTCGGAAGGGGAAATGTAAGGGGTGCCTAATCCCAATCCCCTAGTAATAAAAAGTAGCCCAATAACCACAACAAATATGGGTACCGCTTTTTGAATTTTAGCACGGACATTTAAAGATAAAAAGTTGCCTAAATAAACGGCCATAGTCATTAAAGGAATAGTTCCTAAACCGAACAAAGCCATATAGAATGCACCATCTAAAGACGTGCCCCCGGCCATAGCACCCACCAAGGCCATGTATACCATTCCGCATGGTAGAAAACCGTTTAAAATACCAATTGAGAAAAGAGCTTTATTCGATTTTTGTTTCAGTAATTTTCCTAAACCTGATTTAACCTTTCCAACTGCAGAGTACAAAGGTTTAGAGAAATTATATTTATTGAAAATTCTAACCGGTATCAAAATCATCACAATCATTAAAACGCCAATTAAAATTGAAATACGCTGCTGAAATCCTGCCAGATATAGGCCTTTACCAATCCATCCAAAAATAAATCCAATGAAAGAATAGGTAAGGAGCCTGCCGATATGATAGAGACTAATTTGAACTATTTTTTTGGCGCTATTAGAGCGGTCAATAGGTAAAACAAAGGCAATAGGACCGCACATACCTGCACAGTGAAAACTACCTAATAATCCTAATATGAACGCCGAGTACAACAACTAAAATTTAATTGATTTTTTATATAAATAAGGAGTCCCTTCAGAACTAAATTCAATTTTCAAGTTCCAATTACCTTCCACCAAGTTACGCTTAGGTAATAGAAGTTTATTATTATTTAATTGAATTACTGTTTCAAAATCCAGCGCTTTATTAGAAGGCCTTGCCATTATAACAACTCCTAAAATATTATCATTAGTAAATTGAGATGGAAACTGTATTTCAATACCTTCTGAAATTTTTTGAACTATAAAAGCCTCCTCTAAGTTCTTAACATTGTTTTGCTTGTCAATTTCGTCTTGAAATTTTAATTCATCCTTATAATATTCTTCAGATACCAAATCGTGTTTGTTATTTGGATTGTGTGACTTAATCACAAAGAATAAAATAAAGCTTATAAATAGTGCGAAGGCAATTACAATACTAGTTCCCCAATTTATTTTCATGTGTTTTTATGGTTTAATTTTTTGTCATTCTGTCCCGATAGTTATCGGGATTGTCGAAGAATCTATTGGTTAGCACTTCGACAGGCTCAGTTTGACAGTTATTTGTCATTCCCGTGCAAACGGGATTCTAGTTTGTTTTATCTATAACTTCTCGGTCCAAGAAAGTTTGTCGTTGTTGTTTCTATTAATTTACCATCGGCATAAACTCCAATTCTGAGCTTCTCTTTAGATTCTTCTAAATCTTTTTTATTAATCTCGATGAACAAGGTTCCACTAGTTAGTTCTTGTCTTTTTAATTTGAATTCTTCATTCCCAATTAGTTTAATTTCTCCTTCGTGTGAAATGAGTTCAAATGTAATATTCTCTACATCCCTTGAAGTTTTGTTAACCAATTTATAAGTAAATACATTGCTAATGATATTGTTCTCTTTAGTTTCGAATAATTGCCCAGGCAATCTTAAAACAGTAGCTTCAATATCACTTCTTAAAAATAACATTCCAATGAGCATTCCAGTAAGAATAATAAGAACACTTGTATATCCTTTCATTCTTGCTGTAAATTCGAATTTCCACCCTTTTTCAATGTTTTCTTCAGACGCATACCGAATCAGACCTCTAGGTTTATCAATGCTGTCCATTATATGGTCACATTCATCAATACAAGCGGTACAATTTACACATTCTAATTGTGTACCATTTCTAATATCAATTCCAGTCGGGCAAACATGCACACATTGCATACAATCTATACAATCCCCTTTGCCTGCAGCTTCTCTATTTTCATTTTTCTTGAATTTTGCACGGCCTTTTTCTCCTTCTCCGCGTTTGTGATCGTAAGCAACATTAATCGATTTATTGTCTAGTAAAACACCTTGTAATCTACCATACGGACAAACAATTATACATACTTGCTCTCTAAACCAAGCGAAAACAAAATAGAAAACTCCGGTAAAAATTAATAAAGAAATTAAACCACTAACATGATTGCTAGGGCTGTCTGTTATAATAGCAATCAATTCATCAGACCCAATGATATAGGCTAAAAATACATTGGCAATTATAAAGGAGATGATAAAGAAAATCGACCATTTTAAAAACTTCTTTCTAATTTTATCTGCATTCCAATCTTGTTTTGCTAAACGTCTTTGTGCACCTCTATCTCCTTCGATTGCATATTCAATTCTTCTAAAAATCATTTCTAAAAAAATAGTTTGCGGACAAATCCACCCACAAAATAGTCGGCCAAAAATAACTGTAAAAAGGGTAATGAATACCACCCCTATGAGCATAGAAATTACAAAAAGATAAAAATCTTGAGGCCAAAATGGAATAGAGAAAATATTAAATTTTCGTTCGATTACATTTATTAAAATAAATTGGTTGCCGTTAATTTTAATAAAGGGAGCTGAAAAAAGCATTGCCAATAAAATATAACTTAACTGCTTTCGATATTTGTAATAACGACCTTTTGGCTTTTTAGGATACACCCATTGGCGTTTCCCATCCTTTTTCATGGTTCCTATGGAGTCTCTAAAAGATTCATCTTCGTAATTTGACATGGTTTATTCTTTTTCAATAAAACAGAACTGCACTTAGATTAAATCAAAGTGCAGTTGCTAATTTAATGTTTATTTACACCTTATTCATTACTCTTCAGTCCATACATCACCTTCAGGTGCTTTTCCTGCAGCAGGCGTTGTACCTTGAAATGATAATACATAACTAGATACTTGTGCAATTTGTTCTGGGCTTAACATAGATTTCCAGGCAATCATACCTTTACCATCTCTTCCACCTTCGCTAACTGTTGTAAATACGTTTTTAATACCACCACCTAAAATCCAATTATCATCAGTAAAGTTAGGTCCAATACTACCACCACCATCTGCTAAGTGACAAACCATACAGTTGGCTTCGTAGATAGATTTGCCAGCATCTAGATCAGATTGTTCTGTCATAACTTCTACTGTAGAAGCATCAATTAAGCCTTTAGCGTTCTTTTTGTACTCTGCAATATCAGCTTCAGCTTGCGCCATTTCTTTATTAAATTCTGCAGTTTGGTCATCACCATCAAACATGTGATAATATCCTATATAAACAAACGCGAATACAATGGTTGCATAGAATCCGTACAACCACCATGGCGGTAAATCGTTATCTAACTCTCTAATACCATCATAAGCATGATCCATTAAAATATCTTGCTCTTCTTCAATCGGTTTTGTAGCCGTTAATTTTTGCATTAGATTTTTATACCAATTTGCTTGTGCTGTAGTTTCTAGTGCTTTTTCCTCATCAGATAATTTATCGAATCTCACCTGTCTTAAGTTTTTTCGAACTTTACTATTGATAAGTATTACAATTAATAAAATGACTAGTCCAAAAACCAATTCTGGTTCTTTTACAAAATCAAGTGCTGCTTTTGTTCCGATAAAGTACCAAAGCACACCAAAAATGATGATGGCAAATACGGTTGTTTTTAAATATCCTTTCATGATTTTTGATTGTTATTAGTTGATGGTTCAAAAGGGATGTTGCTTACTTTGTCGATATACGGTTTCTTGGCTGTGCTTACCCAATAGAATAGAACAACAAAGAAAATAAAGAATATTAACAAGGATATAATCGGATAAATAGCGACTCCGTCGATACCTTCCATATGATGTTTTATAAACTTTAACATGACCTTTATTATTTAGTATCGTTAACTTTAATATCTGTTCCAAGACGTTGCAAGTATGCAATCATTGCTACAATTTCACGTTTTTCTAATGGTACAAAATCGGTACCCAATGCCTCTTCTTCAGCGTCGAATGAACTTTTAATGGAAGGATCTCCATATAAGTTTTCCTTAATTTGATTTGCTTGCGCAGCCATATCAGATTCAGCATTAGCAATCTCTTCTTCAGTATATGGAACTCCAAGGTTTACCATAACTTCCATCTTCGTTTGGGTTTCTGAAGTATCTAATTCGTCATGAATAATCCATTGGTACGCTGGCATTATTGATCCAGGTGACGTTGATGAGGGTTCATACATATGATTAAAATGCCAAGCATCATTATACTTTGCGCCTACACGGTGTAAATCTGGCCCCGTTCTTTTTGACCCCCATAAGAATGGATGATCATATACAAACTCACCTGCTTTAGAATACTCACCATAACGCTCTACTTCCGATCTAAACGGACGAACCATTTGAGAGTGACACCCTACACAACCTTCACGGATGTATAAATCACGTCCTTCTAATTCTAACGGTGTATATGGTTTTACACTACTAATTGTAGGAATATTCGATTTCACTAAAATAGTTGGTAAAATTTGGAATGCTCCACCAATCAAGATGGTAATCGTAGCCAAGATTGTTAATTTAACAGGCTTACGCTCTAATACTCTGTGCCAGTCTTCACCAGCCAAACGACCTCTAACAATTCTTTTCAATGCAGGAGCCTCAGCCAATTCGTCTTCAACAGCACTTCCGCCTTTAACAGTTTTAAAGATGTTGTATACCAAGATAAACATACCGAAGATATACATTGAACCTCCAATTGCTCGCATCCAATACATCGGTATAATTTGCGTTACTGTATCTAAGAAATTACCGTAAACCAATCCACCTAGTGGAGTAAACTGATTCCACATAGAAGCTTGCATAAACCCTGCTACATACATTGGTAAAGCATATAAGATAATACCTAAAGTTCCAAGCCAAAAATGTGTATTGGCTAATTTTATAGAGTGTAAGTTTGTTTTAAACATTTTAGGAACCAACCAGTAAATCATACCAAAGGTTAAGAATCCATTCCATGCCAATGCGCCAACGTGTACGTGGGCAATAATCCAATCGGTAAAGTGAGCAATAGCGTTAAAAGATTTTAACGATAACATTGGTCCTTCAAAAGTAGCCATACCATAACCAGTAATTGCTACGACCATAAACTTTAATACCGGGCTTGTTCTTACTTTATCCCAAGCACCTCTTAAGGTTAAAAGTCCGTTAATCATACCACCCCAAGATGGAGCAATTAACATAATTGAGAATACAACTCCTAAGTTTTGCGCCCAATCGGGTAATGCTGTGTATAATAAGTGATGTGGTCCTGCCCAGATATATAAGAATATCAATGACCAGAAGTGAATGATCGATAACCTGTACGAATATACCGGCCTATTTGCGGCTTTCGGTACAAAATAATACATCAATCCAAGGAATGGTGTAGTTAAGAAGAATGCTACCGCATTGTGTCCATACCACCATTGCACCAAGGCATCTTGCACGCCTGCGTAAACAGAATAACTTTTTAACATATTTACAGGCCATTCAAAACTATTGAATATGTGAAGTACTGCTACCGTTACAAAAGTTGCTAAGTAGAACCAAATGGCCACATATAAATGACGTTCTCTACGTTTTAAAACAGTTCCAATTAAATTTACACCAAATGCAACCCAAACTAGTGCAATTGCAATATCTATAGGCCATTCTAATTCTGCATATTCTTTACTTGTAGTAAAACCTAAAGGAAGTGTAATGGCTGCAGCAACTATAATTAACTGCCAACCCCAAAAATTGAATTTACTTAAAAAGTCACTGTACATTCGTGCTTTAAGCAATCGTTGCGAAGAATAGTAAATTCCTGCAAAAAGTGCGTTTCCAACAAAGGCAAATATTACGGCATTGGTATGCAACGGACGTAAACGACCGAAACTTAACCAAGAAATACCATCGGTAATACCTGGGAATAAAAACATGAGTGCCAAGAGTAATCCAACAGCCATACCAACAATTCCCCATAGAATGGTGGCATAGATGAAGTTTTTTACAATCTTGTTGTCATAATAAAATTGTTGTGCTTCCATAAAAATTATGAATTAGGTTTTGTTTTAGAAATGGATTGTTTTTTTGAGCTAATTTTTGTTTCGTCTTCGAAAAGCATTCGAACAGATGGAGTATAAGAGTCGTCGAACTGACCGCTTTTTACCGATTTTATAAATATAAAAAAGAATAAAAGTGCCAGTGCTAAACTGATAGAAATTAAAATATAAATTACACTCATTTAGTTAAACATCTTAAGACAAGCAAAACTAAAATTTGGTCTTTTTAAAAAGTATGATAATTATCATACTTTTTAAATTAAACAACCGAATTTTTAAGTTGTTGATTATAAGTAGGAAAGTTAATCAATATTTGTTAAAATAAAAAAATAATTGCGCTACGCCTTTAGTTTTTGACCTATATAATTGGTGCAAATAGTCACAAACGTTACAATACTTATTGAACTTAAAGGCATTAGAATTGCCGCTATTATTGGTGATAACTGTCCGGTTACGGCAAAATACAATCCGATGATGTTGTATACGAATGAAAAAATAAAACTGAATTTAATTACTGTAATAGATTGTTTTGCCAATTTTAAAAACAAAGGAATTTTTTCAAATACCGACGCATCAATAATACCATCGCAAGCAGGAGAAAACACATTTATATTTTCTGAAATTGCGATACCTACATTACTTTGAGCCAATGCACCAGCATCATTCAATCCATCTCCCAACATAAGCACTTTATCCTTATTTTCTTGAAGGTTTTTAATGTGATCTAATTTATCTTCTGGTTTCTGGTTAAAGTGCAGTTCAGTTTTATTAGAAAGTAAGGTTGAGAGCGTCTCTTTTTCACCATCGTTATCTCCTGAAAGTATGGAGAGTTTAAATGATTGCTGCAACTTATTAAATAATTCTTTTGTTCCTTTTCTGTAATTGTTTTTAAATATAAATTTTCCTCTATAGTTCCCATCTATTTCAATGTGGATAGCGGTTTCATTAAGCATTGTATTTGCTTTATTTACCAATGAAGCCGATCCTAACTTATAAAGATGTTCGTTTATGATTCCTTCAATTCCTTTTCCTATAATTTCATTGAATTCGAAAGAAGTTGTAATTGGTTCTTGAGGTAGAAAATCATACAGCATTCTGCTTAAGGGATGGTTAGAATTCCTTAATAAGCTCTTGATGTTGATGAACTCTTCAGTTGTTAATTCATCGCCTTCAAAATTAATAGTGTGCTTATCGGTACTTGTAATAGTTCCTGTTTTGTCAAATATTAAATGGTTGATATCTGCTAAGTTTTCGATAACTGTTGCATTTTTTAAATAAAATTTATGACGTCCAAAAATTCGGAGCATATTCCCTAAAGTAAATGGAGCCGATAGCGCTAAAGCACATGGACAAGCTATAATAAGAACTGCTGTGATTACATTAATTGCTTTATATGATTCTATGGTGAACCAATAGGCTCCTGAAATGGCTGCTATTAGTAAAATTGCGATGGTAAAGTTTTTACTAATTTTATCCGTAATGCCTTTAAAGTGTTCGTTCTTTTTCTTGTTGAATACGTCGTTACTCCATAATTGTGTAAGATAACTTTGTGATACCGTTTTAAAAGCTTCAATTTCTATAACGCCATTTAACTGCTTACCCCCAGCGTAAATTTTGTCCCCTGATTCTTTTGCAACTGGGGTAGATTCGCCTGTAACAAAACTATAATCTATAGATGCATTTCCTTTTATTATGATTCCATCAATTGGGATTAGTTCTTGAGACCGAATTAGTAATCTATCGCCTTTTTCAATATCTTTAATTTGAACAACTTCTTCAATTTTATTTTTAACTCTTGTTACTGCAATTGGGAAATAAGATTTGTAATCACGCTCAAATGATAAGAAATTATAAGTTCGTTGTTGGAAAAACTTTCCTAAAAGCAGGAAGAACACCAATCCATTCATGCTATCGAAATAGCCTTGGCCTAAATCGAAAATAATTTCAATAGTACTTCTTATAAATAATACGGAGATTCCTAATGATATTGGCACATCAATATTAAGTAATCCTTTTCTTAAGCCTTTAAATGCAGAAACGAAATAATCGCGGCCTGCATAAAAAACAACAGGAACTGAAAAAGCAAAAATCAACCATCGGAAAAAAGTTTTGTATTGATTTAACCAAAACTCATCAACTTCGAAATATTCTGGAAATGCCATTAACATAGAATTACCAAAGGCAAATCCAGCCACGGCAATTTTATACAATAATTCTCGATGTAGTTTTTTATCAGTATTACTTTCAATACTTTCCAAACTGATGTACGGGTCGTATCCGATGGATCCAAGCAATTCAGCAATCCCTTTTAAATCAGTCTCGGATTTTTTATAAATGATTCGTGTTGTTTTCTTTGGGAAATTTACCGTGGACGAACTAATCGCAGGAAGTAATCGATTCAAGTTTTCTAGAATCCAAATACAAGAACTACAATGTATATAAGGAATGTGTAATGTAACTATACCCAACTCATCATCTTGAAATTCTAACAGTTTTTCTACAATAGATTCATTGGTTAAATAATCGTATTTGCCGTGAATAGCTTCTGGTATTTTTCCTGGAGTTTTTTCAATAGAATAGTAATCTGTTAATTCACTTTCATTAAAAATTTCAAACACGGTTTTACAGCCGTTACAGCAAAAGTTCTTATCGGCAAATGCGATTGTAACTTTATTTGTATGCTCAATGCCACAATGAAAACATGAGTGTTTGTTCATTCAATAAAAATTTGCCAAAGATTGTAAAATTTCAAAAATTAAAAGTATGACAATTATCACATTTTTAAAGTATATTTGTTCCATAATTATTCACCCATGGCCAACTGTCAACAATGTATTACAAGGCAATTCAACGCACTGCAGAAATTATCTAAAAGTCAGCTTAAAACAATTTCTGACACCAAAACTCAAACTGTTTTTGAAAAGGGAGATGTTGTATTTGAAGAAGGTGCTAATCTAAACGGAATTTACTGTGTGAGTGCTGGAAGTTGTAAGTTGTCAAAGTTAAGTAGCAATGGAAAAGATCAGATTGTTCGTTTTGTTCGTGAAGGAGAGTTGTTGGGATACCGTTCTGTAATTGGTGAAGAACCGGCAGGATTAACGGTTACAGCATTGGAAGAAATGCAAGCCTGTTTTATATCTAAAGAAGAGGTTTTCGAAATGCTGAAAACCAACCCTAATTTTTCTCTAGATATATTTAAAACTGCGTGTCATGATTTACAAATGGCAAATACAGCACTGACCAATATGGCTCAAAAATCCGTGCGAGAGCGATTGGCAAATACTTTATTGTTTTTAAAGAAAATCTTCGGTCTGGATGCAGATGATAATATCAATGTTCAATTGTCTAGAGAAGAAATTGCCAATGTTATCGGTACAGCCACTGAATCTGCAATTCGATTATTATCTGAATTCAAAAAAGAAGAATTGATTGTTCTTAAAGGAAAAAAAATCAAAATTCTCGATTACAAAGGCTTAGAGAGAATTGGTTTAGGATTTTAAGGCATTCTCCATCTTACCTACAATTTCATTTAAGCATAAGTTACCAATACTTCCTTCGTGTGTATGATTCACTTTTTTCTCAGGATTGAAGTTTCCGTCACCTATGTTTTTACCCACAATTTTATAGGCATCTCTAAACGGTGTACCGTTTTGCACCAATTTGTTTACTTCTTCTACACTAAATAAATACAGGTATTTATCATCGCTTAATATGTCATCATTCACTTGAATCTGTTCCATTGAAAACGTAATCATTTCCAAGCAAGATTTTAAGGTTTGGATTGCGGGTACAATACCTTCTTTCAATAATTGTAAATCTCTGTGATATCCACTCGGTAAATTATTTGAGATTAAAGTCAATTCATAAGGTAAGGCCTGTAACTTGTTGCACTTACCTCTGATCAATTCAAATACATCAGGATTTTTTTTATGTGGCATAATACTAGAGCCTGTTGTCAATTCATCTGGAAAAGAAACAAAATTGAAATTTTGGCTCATATACAAACAAATGTCCATGCTCATTTTAGACAAGGTTGCACTCAAACTACTCATTGCAAATGCAACTGATTTCTCTAATTTTCCGCGCCCCATTTGAGCAGCCACCGAATTGTATTTTAACGTTTCAAAACCCATCAGTTCAGTAGTCATGGTTCTATCAATTGGGAAAGAACTTCCGTAACCAGCAGCAGAACCTAAAGGATTTTGATTGGTCACTTTTTCGGCAGCGTTTAAAAAGTAAATGTCATCGATCAAACTTTCTGCATAGGCAGAAAACCACATCCCGAAAGACGAAGGCATTGCAACTTGCAAGTGTGTATATCCAGGTAATAATACCTCTTTGTATTTCTCTGATAATGAAATTAACAAATCAAAAAACGCTTTGGTAAGTGCTTTTAATTCGGCTAATTCATCTCTTAAATACAAATGCATATCAACTAAAACTTGGTCGTTTCTAGATCGTGCAGAGTGAATTTTTTTTCCGGTGTCACCCAACTTTTCAGTAAGTAAATGCTCAACTTTAGAATGTACATCTTCAAATGAATCTTCAATAGTAAAAGTACCATCTTTAATGGATAGCATAATATTATCTAATTCCGTTTGCAGTGCGTTATTCTCATCAGAAGTTAACAATCCAATTTTGGCCAACATTTCTGCATGAGCCTTGTTTCCGATAATATCATATTTTGCAATGATAAGATCTAATTCACGGTCGTTACCAACTGTAAAGATGTCTATTTTTTTATCTGTGCTAAAGCCTTTATCCCAAAGTTTCATGTTATAATATTTTGCTTAATAAATCAATATATATTTTAATTCCTTCTTCAATTTCATTCACATAAATAAACTCATCAGCACTATGTGATCGAGTTGAGTCGCCCGGCCCTAATTTTAAAGATTGACAACTTAGTGCTGCCTGATCTGATAGTGTAGGAGATCCATAAGTTTCACGACCCATTTCAATTCCAGCTTGAACAATTGGATGCACTTTATCTATGGCTGATGAATTCAATCGCAAAGATCGTGGTTTTAATTCACACGGAGCCAATTCTTTTAAGATGTCATAGACTTCTTGGTTTGAGTATTTGTCGTTTACACGAACATCAATAACCAAATGGGTTTCTGCTGGCACTACATTGTGTTGTTTTCCGGCATTTATTTGAGTCACCGTTAATTTTACTTCACCTAAAACTTCAGAAACCTTTTCAAATTTAAAATCTTTGAACCATTCCAAGGTTTTTATAGTATTATAAATAGAATTGTTATCGTTTGGATGTGCGGCGTGACTCGGAATTCCTTTCACAACAGCATCAAAAACAACCAAGCCTTTTTCAGCAATCGCTAAATTCATCAAAGTGGGCTCGCCAACAATGGCAAATTCAATTTCTGGAAGTAATTTCAGAGTGCTATTCAATCCATTTGCTCCTGAGTTTTCTTCTTCGGCTGATGCTACAACTACAATATTGTAGTTTAAATTTTCTCGTCTGTAATAATAGGTGAACGTAACGATAAGCGATACCAAACAGCCTCCTGCATCGTTACTTCCTAATCCAAAAAGTTTACCGTCTTCGATATGCGCATTGAATGGATCTTTGGTATAGGCAGCGTTCGGTTTTACAGTGTCGTGATGAGAGTTTAAAAGTAAGGTTGGTTTGCTTTTATCAAAATGTTTGTTATAAGCAATGATGTTATTTCCGTTTCGTTCAAACGGTATGTTATTCGTATTAAACCAAGATTCAATTAACAGCGCAGTACCTTCTTCTTCTTTTGAAAAAGACTGTGTTTGAATTAAATTTTTGAGTAATTCAATGGCTTCTGTAGTAAGGTTTTCTATCATAATACCAAGGTTGTATGTAATTGATTTTGATTTTTTAGTATGGTTGGATTGGCAATTTTCACTTCAGATACGCCTCTTTGCAAGGCATTAAAACAATTCAGCATTTTTGGCAGCATTCCATCTGCAATGATACCTTCTTCTTTTAATTGCTCGTAATACTTTGAGTTGATGTGCTCAATAACCGATTTATCGTCTTCAATGGTTCTTAAAACACCATTCTTTTCGAACGTATAAATTAAAGATGTGTCATAGTCTTTTGACATTGCAATTGCCACTTCTGACGCTATAGTATCGGCGTTTGTATTTAGTAATTGACCTTTTTTGTCGTGTGAAATTGCGCAAAATACAGGAGTCATGTCATTTTGTAGAAACACATCAATAGCCTTGTGATTCACAACGTCTATATCTCCCGCAAAACCATAATCAATATCTTTTACAATTCGCTTATGAGCCCGTATTGCATTTACATCGGCACCTGAAAGACCTAGTGCATTACAGTTGTTTTGATGCAATTCCGCTACAATATTTTTGTTTAGAAGACCAGCATAGACCATGGTCACGATTTCCAAATTGGCCTCATCAGTAATACGTCTACCATTGATCATTTTTGGCGCTAGTCCAATAGAATTTGCTAATTCGGTAGCACGTTTTCCGCCTCCGTGAACTAGGATTTTCTTTCCATCTAACTGGGCGAAATCTTTAATAAATGCTGATAAGGTGTTTTTATCATTAATAATGTTCCCTCCAATTTTTACAATATGTAGGTTTTGTTTACTCAATGTTCTCTAAAATTTTCTTTAATACAATTTGCGCTGAATACGTTCTATTATTTGCTTGTTCAATAACCAATGAGTTTTCAGAATCAATCACTTCATCTGCAACCACCACATTTCTTCTCACTGGCAAACAGTGCATAAATTTTGCATTGTTGGTTTTTGCCATTTTATCGGCTGTTATTGTCCAATTCTTTTCTTGTGGAATTACTTGACCATAATTTTGATATGAACTCCAGTTTTTTACATAGATATAATCAGCATCTTTAAATGCTTTTTCTTGATCGTATTCTACTTTGGAGTCTTTAACAATTTCAGGATTTAAATCATATCCCATTGGATGCGTTATAACAAAATCTGCATCTTGTAAGTGCATCATATCTATAAATGAATTTGCAACTGCATGTGGTAATGCCTTTGGGTGTTGTGCCCAAGACAAAACTACTTTCGGTTTATGACTTACAGCATTTTCTTCCATAGTAATTGCATCAGCCAATGCTTGCAATGGATGTCCACAAGAACTTTCTAAATTCACAACCGGAATTCCTGATAATTCTTTGAAACTATTTATAACAATTTCTGCTTCATCTTTTTCCTTATCGGTTAAGGAAGCAAACGCCCTTATGGCTACAATATCGCAATATTGCGCAACAACTTTTGCCGCTTCTTTTATATGTTCCGATTTGTTCTGATCCATTATAGCGCCATCTTCATATTCTAACTGCCAGCCTTCACTACCAAAGTTCATAACAATAGTATTTAAACCTAAGTTTTGTGCTGCTTTTTGAGTACTTAATCGTGTTCTTAAACTGTTATTGAAAAACAACAAACAAATGGTTTTTCCTTTACCTAGCTTTTCAAATGCTAACTCATTTTTTTTGAGTTCGATTGCCTCTTGAACCGTTTTATCTAGGTTCTCCAAATCGTTTATATGTGCGTAATGTTTCATACTTATGTTGTTGTAATTTTTGTAAAATCAACCTTGTTGCTAGCGGCATTTTTAATGAAATCATCTTTCATTCCGTTTACAATCCAAGTATCGATTCCAGCATTTTGTGCAATGGTCGCCGCTTCTATTTTTGTAGTCATTCCACCTGTACCATGTTTAGATACTGAATGTAAAACCTCTTGCTCTAATTGTGCAATATTTGTAATGGATGTAATCGTTTCCAATTTGTTATTTTGAATAGATGCTTTAGTGTAAATTCCGTCAGTATTTGTTGCAATTAATAAGATGTCTGCTTTTACCAATTCTGCAGTAAGTGCCGCTAGTTTATCATTGTCTCCGAACTTAATTTCGTCCGTTGCAACGGTATCATTTTCGTTAATAATGGGAATGTAATTATTTTCAACTAACACATTAATAGTGTTCACAATATTTATTTTAGCTTGTTCTTTTTCAAAGTCAGAATAAGACAAAAGACATTGCGATGTTAATAACCCTAATTCCCTAAAGTTTTCTTGATAAATTCGCATTAAGTGTGGCTGGCCTATAGAGGCTAAGGCTTGTTTTACTGTAACTTCTTTTCCTTCTAATTGTACAAATTGTTTCGCTGCAGCGATAGCCCCAGAACTTACAATAATAAATTCATAAGTGTTATTTAAGGCTGCAATTTGACGTGCAATATCCTCAATCTTTCCTCTTGAGATATGATCGGTGCCCTTTGTCAAAACATTTGAGCCAATTTTTAGAACGATTCTTTTTCTATCTAATTTGTCCATTGCCTTTAATGTACCACTTGTTGGTTACTAAATGATGAAGTCCCAATGGACCTCTATGGTGTAATTTATCTGTGCTAATTGCCAATTCTCCACCCAATCCAAATTGACCTCCATCCGTAAATCTACTGGATGCGTTCTGATAGACTGCTGCCGAATCTACTGCTTCCATAAAGCCATTTGCTTCGCTATCATTTTTCGTTACAATAACGGCGGAATGCCCTCCGCTATATTTATTTATTTTTTCAATAGCTTGTTGTATATTAAGTACTTGGCCGATTACAATTTTATAATCTAAAAATTCTTCAAACCAAATATCATCCGAGACAATTTGATTGATTCGATCATTACTTGATAATTTATAATCACCTAATATTTCAACATCACTTTCTTTCAATTTCGAAATCAATGAATTGATAAACTTATCTTTATTCGGTAATTCTGAATGTATCAGTACTTTATCTACAGCATTGCATGCCGAAATTTTTGTCGTTTTTCCGTTGTTGATTAAACTTAATGCCAATTCTAAATCGGCCTCTTTATCTACAAATACAAAGTTGTTTCCACGGCCACTTACTATTACAGGACATTGTGAGTTTTTCTTAACAAAGGCGATTAATTTCTCTCCACCCCTTGGAACTATTAAATCTAATTTTTGAGTTGGATTTTCTAAAAAGGCTTGAGTTTCCGTTCGATTATAATTTAGGTATTCTACCCAATCTTTAGAAATATTATGTTCTTCTAAGGCTCGATGCCAAAGTGAAACAATCGCGAGGTTAGAATTTATAGATTCTTTTCCTCCTTTTAATAGTATTTTGTTACCAGACTTGAATGCGATTCCAGCGGCTTCTACAGTAACATCGGGTCTAGATTCATAGATAATCATAACAGTACCAAAAGGGGCCGTTTTATTTACGATATCCATTCCGTTAGGATGCGTGAATTTGTACAGTTCTTTATTAATTGGGTCGCTATCCGCTACCAATTGTTCTAAAGAAAGAATCATACCATCAACCTTGGCGTCATTCACAATGAGTCGGTCATGCATAGAAATATCATTCCCTTTATAACTTTCTAGATCTATTGAATTAGCATCTATAATTACTTGTTTGTTTAAAGCAATTAAATGAGCCATGGAATGTAATACCGCATCTTTTTGTTGTCCGGTTAATGGAATCATAGTTCTTGCTTTAAAGCCTTTATAAACTGATCTATTTGTTCCGTAGTAACTGTAAGAGGTGGTAAGATTCTCAATAAATTTTTATTCATTGCACCTCCAGTAAATATGTGATGATTGTAAATCAACTTTTTTCTAAGTTCTCCTACTTCAAAATCAAATTCAACACCCGTCATCAATCCTTTTCCTTTGATATTTTTAACTTGTGGAATTGTTTTTATTTGTTGTTGAAAATAAGTTGAAATGGCGGTCGCATTAGCCATTAACTTCTCTTTTTCAATAATGTCTAATACTGAAATAGCTGCAGTACATGCTAAATGATTTCCACCAAATGTGGTACCCAGTAGGCCAAAATTTGCTTCAAATTTTTGAGAAATTAAAACTCCACCAATTGGAAAACCATTTCCCATTCCTTTCGCTGTTGTTATAATATCAGGGTGTATTCCATGATGTTGAAATGCAAAGAATTTACCTGTTCTACCATATCCAGATTGGATTTCATCTAAAATTAAAATAACACCATATTTTTTGCATACCATTTCTAAATTTTGAAAGAATTCAGGAGTTCCTTCATCCAATCCACCAACTCCTTGAATGCCTTCAATTATAACAGCGCAAACATCTCCTTTTTTTAATTCCTTTTCTACCAATTCAATGTTGTTTAGAGGTAAAAATGTGGCGACTTGTTGTTTGTTAATTGGGGCATTAATTTTATCATTGTCGGTAACAGCAACGGCTGCTGAAGTTCTACCGTGAAATGAGTTTTTAAAAGATAGAACTCTTGATTTCCCTGTATGGAAAGAAGCAACTTTTAAAGCGTTTTCGTTGGCTTCGGCACCTGAGTTGCATAGAAATAATTCATAGTCTTCGCAGTTAGAAATTGCACCTAATTTTTTAGCGAGTTCTTTTTGAAGTGGGTTTTGAATTGCATTAGAATAGAAACCAATATTGTTTAATTGTTCCGTAACTTTTGATATGTAATCTGGATGTGTATGGCCAACAGATATAACCCCATGACCACCATATAGATCTAAATATTCTGTTCCGTTTTCGTCCCAAACATTGCAGTTTAAGGCTTTTACTGGAGTTACATCATAAAGAGGGTATACATTGAATAGGTTCATTTTCTAATTTTTTATTTCGTTTATTTTTTCATAAGATTTAACCAAGCCTCTTATTAACGCACTACTCATTCCTTGATGTTCCATTTCATTCAATCCAGAAATAGTGCAACCCATTGGCGTTGTTACTTTATCAATCTCTTGTTCAGGATGACTAGTTTCTGATTTAACTAATAAGCTCGCTGCACCTAATGCTGTTTGCATTGCTAATTCTTGTGCTTCAGCAGCATCGAAACCTAGTTGAACAGCACCTTGAGATGTGGCTCTAATTAATCGCATCCAAAAAGCAATACCACTTGCACAAATAACAGTTGCCGCTTGCATTAAATCTTCTTCTATATAAAGTGTTTTACCTAAAGAATTAAATATTTGTTTTCCACAATGAATATTCTCTTTACCTAATTTGTTAGCACTTAAACAAGTCATAGATTGAGACACCGAAATAGCCGTATTAGGCATGCTTCTTATTATTGGAAATTTTTTTCCAATCAAGTTTTCTATATGATCAATGTTTCTTCCGGTTACAGCAGATACAATGCAATGTTGTTTTGGATCTAATGCAGGTTTTATAGATTCAACCACATTGTCAAATTGTACAGGTTGAACGGCTAAAATTATAACATTCGAATTTTTGACAGCTTCAAGGTTATCTGAAGTAATTGTAACGTTGGGAATATGTTCAAAAAGACTTAAAGTGGAGGTGTTCCTTTTGCTCAGGTATAGTGATTCTACATCTATATCACTTTGTCCTACAATTCCTAAGGCAATTGAATACCCTAAATTTCCTACTCCAATAATAGCAATTTTCATAATGTTTAATTTTTTTAAGTTTAGAAATAAGTTGATTTTAGATTTAGCCCAAGGTTTTCTTCTAAACCATAAATGAGATTCATGTTTTGAATCGCTTGTCCAGAAGCACCTTTAAGTAAATTGTCAATAGCGCTAGTAATAAGTAGTTTGTTATTGTGTTTATGTAAATGAATAAAGCAATTATTGGTGTTTACAACTTGCTTTAAATGAACAGGGTTTTTACTTAAATGGGTATAAGGAGCATCTTCATAGAATTTTTTATATAAAGCATATGCATCTTCAAGTTTACCTTCAAAATCTGTATAAATAGAAGCGAAAATGCCTCTACTAAAATTTCCTCTGTTAGGAATAAATATCAAGTCTTTATCAAATCCGTTTTGCAAAGATTCTAAAGTCTCTCCAATTTCTCCAAGATGTTGATGTGTAAACACTTTATATGTAGAAAAGTTATTGTCTCTCCAAGCAAAATGAGTAGTAGCGCCAGGTGAAACTCCGGCTCCAGTTGCGCCAGTTGTAGCATTAATATGAATATCAGTATTTAAAATACCTTCTTTAGCCAATGGTAATAATGCGAGTTGAATTGCAGTTGCAAAACAACCTGGATTTGCAATGTTTGATGCTTTTTCAATTTCATCTTTATTTAATTCAGGTAAACCATATACGAATTCTTTTCCTTCGAAGTTTGCATCATTGTTTAATCTAAAGTCATTACTTAAATCAATGATTTTAGTATTCGTAGAAAACGAATTTTTTTGTAAAAAAGCGGTGGAATTTCCGTGACCTAGACATAGAAAAACCACATCTACATCCGAATTGATTTCGCTTGAAAACGATTGGTCCGTCTGCCCAACTAAATCTTGATGAACTGCATATATTTTGTTCCCTGCATTCGAAGTTGAATACACAAAATCAATCTCAACAGCCGGATGATGTATTAATAACCTAATTAATTCACCTGCTGTATAACCTGCTCCTCCAATAATTCCTGCTTTTAACATGGTTTACTTATTTACGTGGTTAAATATTTTTCCAGAGTTCGATAAGATTTTAATGAATCCTTTCGCTTCATCAGCACTCCATCCTTTATTCATTTCGCCATAACTTCCAAAAGAAGCATTCATTAAGTCGTTGTCAGATTCAATTCCTTCAACAATAAATCTGTATGGATACAAGCTTACAATAACATCACCTGTTACCTGTTTCTGGGTGTCTTCTAAAAACACCTCAATATTCCGCATCACTTCATCTAAATACTGCCCTTCGTGCAACATCATTCCATACCAGTTGCCCAACTGCTCTTTCCAATGCTGTTGCCATTTTGTTTGCGTATGTTTTTCTAAAGTGTGGTGTGCTTTTATAATTACCAAAGATGCAGCTGCTTCAAAGCCAACTCTTCCTTTAATTCCGATAATTGTATCACCTACATGCATATCTCTTCCAATGGCGAATTTAGAGGCAATTTCTTCCAATTTTACGATATTGTTTACTGAAGTATCTTTTTCACCATTTAAAGCTACTAATTGTCCTTTATGAAAAGACAATACAACTTTTTCCGTCCCCTCTTTTTCTAATTGACTTGGATATGCTTCTTCGGGTAAGGTTAAGTTAGATGTTAAGGTTTCATCACCGCCAACACTAGTTCCCCAAAGCCCTTTGTTAATTGAATATTTTGCTTTTTCCCAAGGTAAATCCAACCCATTTTCTTTTAAGTAATTAATTGAATATTCTCTCGATAATTTGTTGTCTCTTATCGGTGTGATGATTTCAATTTCGGGAGCCAATGTTTGAAAAATTAAATCGAACCTTACCTGATCATTTCCTGCACCCGTAGAACCATGAGCAATATATTTTGCATCAATACTTTTTGCATAATTCACAATTTCAATTGCTTGTACAATTCTTTCAGCACTAACAGATAATGGATAGGTGTTGTTTTTTAATACGTTTCCATAAATAAGGTACTTTACAACATTGCTATAAAAAGTTTCAACGGCGTCTATAGATAAGTAGGACGACGCTCCCAATTGAATCGCTCTTTCTTCAATATTCTTGATTTCATCTTTTGAAAAACCACCAGTATTTACACTTACGGCATGTACATCATACCCTTCTTCTTTTGATAAATATTTTGCACAATATGAGGTGTCCAACCCTCCGCTATATGCTAAAACTAATTTCTTGCCCATCTTATTTTTTGCCTTTTTTCAAGGACTTTTTTAAAAACAATGCTTGTTTAATATTCTTTAAACGTGTCCATACTTTTTTATCGTACGGATGTTTATGGATTTCTTTTTGTAAAACTTCTTCTTTTTTTGGATTGTACAGCATGCCTGTACATAAGCACATTTTTTGTTCTTTTAATTTAAGAATTTCATAATTGGTACAGGTTTGACATCCAGCCCAAAATTTTTTGTCATCTGTTAATTCTGAAAATGGTACGGGTTTGTAACCTAATTCAGAGTTAATTTTCATAACAGCCAATCCAGTTGTGATCCCAAATATTTTTGCATCGGGGAATTTTTCTAGAGAATAATCAAAAATCTTCTTTTTGATTTTTTTAGCTAAACCTCTATTCCTAAAATCAGGGTGAACAATTAAACCAGAATGAGCAACATACTTACCGTGATCCCATTTTTCTATATAGCAAAATCCAGCAAACTTATCGCCTTCGATAGCAATAACGGCGTTGTTGTTCTTCAGTTTTGCAGTAATATATTCAACAGTTCTTCTTGCAATCCCTGTTCCTCTTTGAGAGGCAGAATTCTCAATAGTGTCGCAAATATCTTGTGCGTATCTAATATGTGATATATCAGCAATTACAATTTTCATTGTAAATTATGATTAAATTATAAAAAATTTGAAATGTGTCTTTGTCTTGAAAGCGGAATTGGACTCACCTAATTCCATGAAATAGAATAACCCTTACGGGCGACGACGTAAGCGAGGGAAAAATGTACGTGTATGTGTGTTTCCTACTTTCACGTGGCAAACGTACAATTATATTTTAATATGTAAAACTATTTTCAACAAAAAATACATATTGTTAGGGATAATTTAACAATACATAAAAATCAATAAAATAATCATATTTAAATTTGGAGGTAATAAAATAGGTTTTATATTTGCAATGTAAAAATTAATAAAAATGAATTTTAATCGCAGACATCATCATCATTTTACCCTTACTATTCAGGTGAGTTAGTGATGTTGTGGATTAAAATCTAAAAATATATCAAAACCCGTCTGAATCATTCAGGCGGGTTTTTTATTTCAATCTGTTTAATGGTTCGGTCATAATTAAAAAGAAAATGAATAAATTAAAAATCGCGGTTCAAAAATCAGGAAGACTCAATACAGATTCAATGCAATTGTTAAAGAATTGTGGAATTTCAATTGAAAATGGAAAGGACCAATTAAAGGCAGATGCAAGAAATTTTCCTTTAGAAGTACTGTATTTAAGAAATGGAGATATTCCTCAGTATTTGCGGGATGGTGTGGTTGATATTGCCATCGTCGGAGAAAACACATTGATTGAAAAAGGTTCGGATTTACCGATAATTGAGAAACTTGGTTTTTCTAAATGCAAGGTTTCTATTGCTGTTCCTAAGGATGTATCATACAATGGTATTTCAGACTTAAGAGGAAAAAAAATAGCCACTTCTTACCCGAACACGGTGCAAAAGTATTTTGAAAGTAAAGGTGAAACTGCAGATATACATGTTATTAATGGATCGGTAGAAATTGCTCCGAATATAGGATTAGCAAATGCAATTGTTGATATTGTTTCTAGTGGTAGTACGCTATTTAAAAACAATTTAAAAGAAGTAGAGGTGATGTTGAAATCAGAAGCTGTTTTAACATCTTCTCCAACATTGTCGTCAGAAAAACAAGCAATTTTAGATAAACTGCAATTCCGAATTCAATCTGTTTTAAAAGGTAGAGAGTCTAAGTATGTTTTAATGAATGTTCCAAATGAAAAAGTGGATGAAATTATCAAAACCTTACCCGGAATGAAAAGTCCAACTGTTTTACCATTAGCAGAAAAAGGATGGAGTTCTGTTCATACAGTAATTGCGAAAGACCGTTTTTGGGAAGTGATTGATGAGTTGAAATTGAAAGGGGCTGAAGGAATTTTAGTATGCCCAATTGAAAAAATGGTATTGTAATTATGAAACTAATTGCAAATCCATCAAGAGATTCATGGTCTGATATATTGAAAAGGCCCACTTTAGATAAATTGGATTTAGATGCCATAGTTCAAGATGTTTTTGATGCTGTGAAATCTAAGGGAGATAAAGCGGTTATCGAATATACTAAGAAGTTTGATAAAGCCTCGTTGCCAAATATATCTGTTTCTGAGTCTGAAATATCTGAAGGTGTCGCCCTAGTTTCAGATGAATTAAAAGAAGCAATACAATTGGCTAAAAAAAACATTGAAACCTTTCACGCTTCTCAAAAGATAGAAAAGCAACTCGTTGAAACGGCACCAGGTGTACAATGCTGGCAAGAATCTAGAGGAATAGAAAAAGTCGGAATTTATATTCCGGGTGGTTCTGCTCCATTGTTTTCTACCGTTTTAATGTTGGCTGTTCCTGCTAAACTAGGTGGATGTAAAGAAATTGTGTTGTGCTCACCACCAAACAAAGAAGGGAAATTACATCCTGCAATTTTGTATGCTGCTCAACTTTGCGGCGTTACCAATATTTTTAAAGTAGGAGGAATTCAAGCAATTGGAGCAATGACCTTTGGAACAGAATCGGTGCCGAATGTATTTAAAATTTTTGGTCCAGGGAACCAGTACGTGACTGCTGCAAAACAAGTAGCGCTTTCAGAAGGAGTTTCAATTGATATGCCAGCAGGACCTTCAGAATTATTGGTGCTTGCAGATGAAACTGCAAATGCTGCCTTTGTAGCCTCAGATTTATTGTCTCAAGCAGAGCATGGTGGAGATAGTCAAGTAATTTGTGTCTCAAATTCTGAGTCGTTTTTACAAGAAGTTTCAGAAGAGGTGACCAAGCAATTAGCAATTTTACCGAGAAAAGAAATCGCAGAAAAGGCAATCGAGAATTCTAAATCAATCTTGTTGAAAGACAAACAAGATATCATTGATTTAATTAATGAATACGGTCCGGAGCACTTTATTTTGGCAGTAGAAAATGAAGATTTTTATTTAGAAAATATTGTAAATGCAGGTTCTGTGTTTATTGGAAATTATACTCCTGAAAGTGCCGGTGATTATGCTAGTGGTACAAATCACACGCTGCCAACTGATGGGTTTTCGAAATCTTTTAGTGGTGTAAATTTAGATGCCTTTGTAAAGAAAATCACGTTCCAGAGAATTTCTAAAAAGGGTATTCAAAATATTGGTAATGCTATTGAATTGATGGCGGAAGCAGAAGGTTTACAGGCACATAAAAATGCGGTAACATTGAGGTTGAATGAATTAAAAGAAGACGAAGATGGAATTTGATTTAAATAAAATTGTTCGTTCAAACGTGGCCAAATTAAAGGCTTATTCTTCTGCTCGTGATGAATTTGAGGAGGCAACCGCAAATATGGTTTTTCTAGATGCAAATGAAAACCCTTTTCAAAACGGTGTAAATAGATATCCTGATCCAAAACAGCAATCAGTAAAGGATTTGCTATCAAAAATTAAAGGTGTTCCTGCCAATCAAATCTTACTAGGCAATGGAAGTGATGAGGTGTTGGATTTAATTTTTAGGGCCTTTTGCGAGCCTAAGCAGGATAATGTTGTTTTATTACCTCCAACCTATGGCATGTATGGTGTATTGGCTGGATTAAATGATGTTGCTGCTAAAGAGGTATTGTTATCAGATGATTTTGACATTCGAGTTCCAGAAACATTAGAAATAGTAGATGAGAATTCTAAATTGTTGTTCCTATGTTCTCCTAATAATCCATCAGGAAATTCATTTTCATCGGAAAAAATTGAACATATTATAAAGTCTATTAATGGAATAGTAGTTGTTGATGAGGCTTATATTGATTTTTCATCTGATGAAAGTTGGTCTAAAAGATTGAATGATTTTCCAAATTTAATCGTTACCCAAACGTTATCAAAAGCCTATGGAATGGCTGGAATTAGACTGGGGATTTGTTATGCGTCTAAAGAAATTATTGAGATTTTAAATCGCATCAAACCACCGTATAATGTAAATGAGTTAACACAACAAAAAGCAAAAGAGCGATTATTGAAATTTGACGATGTGCAGTTAGAGATTCAATCAATTTTATCTGAACGAGATAGATTAGAAATGGATATAGGAGAAATTTCATTTATTGAGAAAATCCATACTTCAGATGCCAATTTTCTACTCGTAAAAGTGGATAATGCCAACAAGCGATATGACGAACTCATCGAAAAAGGAATTGTAATAAGAAATAGAACCACTCAGCCGCTATGTATAAATACACTGCGATTTACTGTGGGTACAAAAGAAGAAAATACAGCATTAATAGAAGCACTTAAATCATTAGATAATGACTAAAAAGAAAGTACTTTTTATAGATAGAGATGGCACCATGATTAAGGAGCCTGCAGATGAACAAACAGATTCGTTTGAAAAATTAGAATTTTACCCAAAGGCTTTGGCCTACTTGCCTAAGATTGCTAAAGATCTTGACTTTGAATTGGTTATGGTTACCAATCAAGATGGTTTGGGTACCGAGGTTTATCCAGAAGATACTTTTTGGCCTATCCATAATTTTATCATGAAAACCTATGAAGGAGAAGGTGTTGTTTTTGATGAAGTGATTATTGATAGAACTTTTGCTAAAGACAATCAGCCTACTCGCAAACCAAATACGGGTTTATTGACGGAGTATTTTACTGAAGCATATGATATGGAAAATTCGTTTGTAATTGGAGACCGATTGACAGACATTGAGTTGGCAAAAAATTTAGGCGCAAAAGGAATTTTTATTAATGATGAGACTAACTTTGGAACTGATGAAATTACTGTAAAACGTGAAGACTTAGACGCTTTTATTGCATTAGAGAGTAATGATTGGGAGGTCATTTACAAGTTTTTAAAATTAGAAGATCGTGTTGCTGAAATTTCTAGAAAAACAAATGAAACCGATATCTATATTAAATTAAACCTTGACGGAACTGGTAAGAGTGAAATTAGTACTGGTATTGCCTTTTTTGATCATATGTTAGATCAAATTGCGAGGCACGGTTCTATGGATTTAACAATAAAGGTAAATGGTGATTTGGAGGTTGATGAACACCACACCATAGAAGATACGGCTATTGCCTTAGGAGAAGTTTTTTCAAATGCTTTGGGAAATAAATTAGGCATTGAGCGTTACGGTTTTTGTCTGCCAATGGATGATTGTTTAGCACAAGTGGCTATCGATTTTGGAGGAAGAAATTGGTTGGTATGGGAAGCCGAATTTAATAGAGAAATGGTTGGTAAAATGCCAACTGAAATGTTTTTACATTTCTTTAAATCATTTACCGATGGTGCAAAGGCAAATTTAAATGTAAAGGCTGAAGGTCAAAATGAGCATCACAAGATTGAAGCCATTTTTAAAGCCTTTGCAAAAGCAATAAAAGTGGCGGTAAAAAGAGATGTTGAGAAAATGATTTTGCCATCAACCAAAGGAATGCTCTAATAATTACGAGTTATGAATTGCAAATTAGAGAGAAATAGAATGATTGAATTATTCGTAATTCCTAAATAATAATTTAAAATTGAATATGAAGATTGTAATTATAGATTACGGTGCTGGTAATGTGAAATCCGTTCAGTTCGCATTAGAGCGATTGGGATATAAGGCAATTTGCTCTAATGATGCAGAAGTCATAAAATCGGCCGATAAGGTTATTTTTCCTGGAGTAGGAGAAGCCTCTAGTGCTATGCAAGAAATTAAAAAACAAGAACTAGATAAGGTGATTCCGTTTTTAAAGCAACCAGTACTTGGTATTTGTTTAGGAATGCAATTAATGTGTCAATTTTCAGAAGAGAATAATACAGATTGTTTGGGAATATTTCCGGTAGATGTTTTGAAGTTTAATAATGATTTAAAGGTGCCTCAAATTGGTTGGAATGTGATAAATAATTTGACTGGACCTCTTTTTAATGACGTAAAAGAAGATGCATACGTTTACTATGTGCACAGTTATTATATACCCAAAAATGACGATGCAATTGCGCTAACCGATTATGGATTGCAATACGCAGGTGCAATTCAAAAAGATAATTTTTATGCATGTCAATTTCATCCAGAAAAGAGCAGTAGTATAGGCGAACAAATTCTAAAGAATTTTATTGAGTTATGAGAATTATACCAGCCATAGATATAATTGAAGGACAATGTGTAAGATTGTCTAAGGGAGATTATGCTACTAAAAAAGTGTACAATCAAAACCCTTTAGAGGTTGCAAAAGAATTTGAAGATCATGGAATTGAATATTTGCATTTAGTGGATTTAGACGGTGCAAAAGCAAGTCATATTGTAAATTACAAAGTACTAGAAAACATTGCTTCTAAAACAAATTTAAAAATTGATTTTGGAGGAGGATTAAAATCTGATGAGGATTTAAAAATAGCCTTTGAAAGCGGAGCAAATCAAATTACAGGTGGCAGTATTGCGGTTAAAAATCCAACTGTTTTTGAAAATTGGTTAAAGCAATTTGGAACGGATAAAATCATTTTAGGAGCAGATGCACAAAATGAGAAAATTGCTGTTAGTGGATGGTTAGAAGAATCAGATGAAGAGTTGATTCCTTTTGTAAAAAACTATTTGACTAAGGGAATTTCGTATGTGATTTGTACAGATATTTCTAAAGATGGTATGCTACAAGGACCTTCATTTGACTTATACAAAAGAATGCTTGCCGAATTAGAAGGGATTAAACTAATTGCTTCTGGGGGTATTTCTACGTTTGACGAATTGCCAAGATTGGCTGAGTTAGGTTGCGAAGGAACCATTATTGGAAAGGCAATTTATGAAGGAAGAATTCAGTTAAAGCAATTAGAAAATTTCATTTTAAATCAAGGATAAAATGGTAACAAAAAGAATCATACCTTGTTTAGATATAAAGGACGGAAGAACTGTTAAAGGTGTAAATTTTGTAGGACTTCGTGATGCAGGAGATCCAGTTGAATTAGCCGATAGATATTCAAAAGAAGGAGCCGATGAATTGGTTTTTTTAGATATTACAGCAACCAAAGACAAGCGTAAAACCATGATAGATATGGTTGAGAAAGTCGCGCGAAAAGTCAATATTCCGTTTACCGTGGGTGGTGGAATTTCATCAGTTGAAGATGTAAATGCACTATTGAGAGCAGGAGCCGATAAAGTCTCCATAAATTCTTCAGCAGTTAAGAATCCGCAACTTATAAATGATTTGGCAAACAAGTTCGGGAGTCAGTGTGTTGTTTTGGCGGTAGATGCTAAAAACATAAATGGAGAGTGGAAAGTCTTTTTAGTTGGGGGTAGAGTTGAAACAGAATTGAATTTATTTGATTGGGTAAAAGAAGGAGTTGATCGTGGTGCAGGAGAGATTTTATTTACCTCAATGAACAATGATGGAACCAAAGATGGTTTTGCTAATGATGCATTAAAGAAATTAAGTGAAATAGTAAATGTCCCGATTATTGCAAGTGGAGGAGCAGGTTCAGTTCAACATTTTGTTGATACCTTTAAACAAGGGAAGTCAGACGCAGCATTAGCAGCAAGTGTTTTTCACTTTAAAGAAATAGAAATTGTAGATTTGAAAAATACCTTGGCAGAAGAAGGTTTAAAAGTTAGATTATAATGAACATAAATTTTGATAAGACAACAGGCTTAGCTCCGGCGATAATTCAAGATGCCCAAACGAAAAATATACTGATGCTTGGATATATGAACCAAGAGGCCTTTGATAAAACCGTTGCAACAAATAAGGTGACTTTTTTTAGCAGAAGCAAGCAAAGACTTTGGACAAAAGGAGAAGTGAGCGGTAACTTTTTAGAATTGGTAAGTTTAAAAAACGACTGTGATGAGGATACCTTATTAATTCAAGTACAACCGCACGGGCCAACTTGCCATAAAGGAACGGATACCTGTTGGAAACAAGAGAATACGCAAGATTATGGTTTCTTAACTACTTTAGAAAACACCATTGCAGAGCGTGTTGCAAACAAAGATGTTCAAAAATCATATGTTGCTAGTTTGTTTGCAAAAGGAATAAATAAAGTAGCGCAAAAAGTAGGTGAAGAAGCGGTTGAAACTGTAATCGAAGCCATGGATAATAATGATGAATTATTCTTATATGAAGCGGCAGATTTGCTTTTTCATTACTTAATGCTTCTACAAGCAAAAGGCTATCGATTAGAAAATATAATTCAAGAATTAAAATCAAGACAAAAGTAATGAGTTCAATTCCAGATAATACGCCGTCGTATGAATTTGCCATTACTGTAGAGTCAAAGCATATTGATAATTTAAACCATGTAAACAATGTGGTTTACCTTACTTGGGTGAATATTGCTGCAGAAAAGCATTGGGCTATTTTATCAAATGGCGGAATCAACGCTAAATATATATGGTTGTGCATTCGCCATGAAATAGATTATAAAGGAGAAGCATTCTTAGGAGATCAATTAACCGTTAGAACATGGGTAGGGAAAACGCATGGCGTTAAATCCATACGTCATGTGCAAGTAATTAAAAATGACAAAGTAATTGCGGAAACAGCATCTACGTGGTGTTTGGTTGATGCGAAAACGCAAAGACCAACTAGAATACGGGAAGATGTTTTAGAATTGTTAAAATTATAAGTTCAAGATTTATGAGAGCATTCTTTAATTTATGCTTTTTATTAGTGTCAATAGTTGTTTTTAGTCAAGACAAACCGAACATTTTATGGATTGTTGCTGAAGATATTAGCCCTGATTTATCTATGTATGGTGATACTATTGCGAATACTCCAAACTTGGATAAATTGGCATTAGAAAGTATGATTTATGATAATGCTTTTGCACCCGTTGGGGTTTGTGCGCCTTCAAGATCAGCTTTAATAACTGGGATGTATCCAACTTCTATTGGTACCATGCAAATGAGAGCGGGATCAGATGTTGGAGGTTGGGGTAAAAGAGCGTATAATTCAATTCCTAGCCAAAAACGAATTGATGTTAATGATAATGAGATCCCGGAATATTCTGCTGTTATTCCTTCAGAGGTAAAATGTTTTACTGAATATTTGCGAACAGCTGGGTATTTCTGTACAAATAATAGTAAAACGGATTATCAATTTGCTGCACCAATTACTTCTTGGGATGAGAATGGAAATCAAGCACATTGGAGAAATAGAAGAAATGAACAACCCTTCTTTTCAGTGTTTAATTTTAACGTTACGCACGAGAGTAGATTATGGATGAATGTGGATAAAGAATTGACTGTGTCTCCTAATGATGTAACTGTGCCTCCTTACCTACAAGATACACAAAAGGCGAGAAATGATATTGCAAGGCATTACAGCAATATAGAATTGATGGATGTTCAAATTGCTAAGATTATCAATCAGCTAAAAGAAGATGGATTGTATGATAATACTATTATATTCTTTTATTCGGATCATGGAGGTCCTTTGCCCAGAGAAAAACGTGCTATTTATGATTCTGGATTAAAAGTTCCATTGTTAATAAAGGACCTAGGCAGTAAAACAAAAGGAAGAACAGATGATTTGATTTCATTTGTAGATTTCGCTCCGACACTTTTGAGTTTGGCAGGAATAAAACCTCCAAGTTATTTAGATGGGAAACCATTTATGGGCGCATTCAAAAAAGAATTAAACGAGTACGTGTTTGGCAGTTCTGATCGGTTTGATGAATTTTCAGATCGCTCTAGGGCTATCAGAACTAAAGACTTTTTATATGTAAAGAATTATTATCCTAATAAAGTTAAATATAAAGATGTAGGATATAGAAAACAGATTCCAATGATGGTTGAGTTTTTAGAGTCTAAAGAAAATGGTGAACTAAATGAGGAACAAGAAATATGGTTTACAACGAAGACAGAGGAGGAATTATATAACGTTAAGGAAGATCCTTATCAGATTAATAATTTAATTTCAGATCCAAATTTTAAGAAGCAATTAAAGGAATTGCAAAAAATGTATGATAAACACCAAAAGAAGCATGAAGATTTTGGAGAGGTTCCAGAATTGGAAATGGTTCAAAAAATGTGGCCAAACTTAAAGCAACCAATTACAGCATTGCCAAGAGTTAAGCAAACTGGAAATTCCATTAGAATTTCTTGTGAAACAAAAGGGGCTTCTATCGCCTATATTATTTCAGATAGTTTAATGGAGAATTATGATTATGATAGTGATTGGCAATTGTATTCCGAGCCATTCAATGCAACTTCTGGTAAATATTTATATTTAGTTTCTGAAAGAATTGGTTATAAGGCCAGCGATATTGTTATCCATAGGTTATAAATTTCAGCCGTATTTATGAAAAGTATTAAAATTTTTGTTCTGTTCTTATGTGTTGTTATTCTTTTGAATGCATGTAATGATAATAAAGAAGTAGAAGATAAAAAACCAAACATTGTTGTTTTTCTTGCGGATGATCAAGGTTGGGGAGATATTAGTTTTAATGGAAATACGAATGTAGCGACACCAAATATTGATAAAATTGGAAATGAGGGTGCTAGTTTTGATAATTTTTATGTTCAAGCAGTTTGTTCACCGACCCGATCGGAATTTTTAACAGGACGATATGCATCTAGAAGTGGTGTGTATTCTACTTCTGCAGGAGGGGAACGAATTGATTTGGATGAAACCACCATTGCAAATATTTTTCAAGAAGCCGGATATGCAACTGGTGCGTTTGGGAAATGGCATAGTGGTATGCAGTTCCCATACCATCCAAATGCTAGAGGATTTGAAGAGTTTTACGGGTTTTGTTCTGGGCATTGGGGAAATTATTTTGACCCCATGTTAGAGCAAAATGGAGAAATTGTTAAAGGTTCTGGCTTTTTGGCTGATGATATTGCTTCTGAAGCGATTAATTTTATTGAAGAAAATAAAGAAGAACTGTTTTTGGTTTATGTGCCATTTAATACTCCGCATTCTCCAATGCAGGTGCCAGAAGAATATTGGAGCAAATTTGAAAATAAGGATTTAGAATTGAAATCAAGGCCTGGAGATAAAGAGGATGTGACCTTTACAAAGGCTGCCTTAGCAATGACCGAAAATTTGGATTGGAACATAGGAAGAGTATTGCAAAAGTTAAAAGAGTTACAATTAGATGAAAACACTATAGTTATTTACTTTACGGATAATGGCCCAAATGGTAATAGGTGGAATGGCGAAATGAAGGGTAGGAAAGGAAGTACTGACGAAGGAGGGGTGCGCTCTCCTTTATTGGTAAAATGGCCTAATAAAATTAAAAAAGGATTAAAAATTAATCAGATTTCAGGAGCTATAGATTTATTGCCAACCTTAACTTCATTGGCTGATATTGAATATTCAGCTACTAAAAAATTGGATGGAATTGATTTGTCTCATGCCTTATTTGATATTAATTCTGAGAAACCTAATAGGTTAATTTTTAACTACTGGAGAGACAAGCTAAGTGTTCGTAATCAACAATATCGATTAGATAATGCTAATGGGTTATATGATATGACGGTTGATCGTGGGCAGAATAAAGATTTAGGCGATGAGTTTCCAAGCATAAAATCTGAACTTTTAAAAGCGAAAGAAACATATTTAAACACCGTAGTAGGTGAATTACCCGTAAAGGATTTGAGAACATTTCCTTTAGGACATCCAGAAGAGAAAATTACACAAATACCGGCTAGAGATGGAGTAGGGCATGGAAATATTGTTAGATCTAATAAATATCCCAACTGCTCATTTTACACCAATTGGATAGATATTGAAGATAGCATTACCTGGGATGTTGAGGTATTGGAATCTGGAAATTTTGAAGTCATGTTATACTATACTTGCGCTGAAGGAGATGAAGGCTCTGAGATAGAATTGTCTTTTGGGGATTCAAAAGTTGTTACCAAAATAGAAGAGGTATTCGATACGCCTTTAACAGGAATGGAGCATGACAGAATAAAGAGAATTGAGTCCTATGTAAAAGAATTTAAACCAGTATCAATGGGAGTAATTAATTTGGAGAAAGGGGAAGGACAGTTAAAATTAAAAGCACTTAAGAAGCCCGGTGAAAAAGTTATCGATGTCCGACTTTTGTTATTCAAAAGGGTATAAATTAAAAAAGGTCAAAATGAAATTTCATTTTGACCTTTTTTAAAATATTGGAAGCGTTTAATAGCCTTTCCGTTTTTGCGATTGTTGTTCTCTAATTAAAGAGTTTATAGTTTGAATCTCATTTTGAGTAAACTTTTCTGAAAGTTTCTCATTCATCATTCTACTTGTTTCTGCATAGATCTCTGATTTTTGATCTTCAGTTAATTCTTGATCTTTTAATCGTGCTAAATTTTGTTTTTGCTTATCTAAAATTGCCTCGTATAAAAACGTTTTACGCTCCTTCTTAAGATTCATTTTGTCCGCTATTGCATTGGAACTTCTTTTAGCTCTTTTTTCGAAATCAGATTTTTTTTGGGCGACCCCATTTAAAGAAAATCCGATGATAGCTATAAGTAAAATTAGTTTTTTCATTTCATAAATGTTTTGTCAAACAAAAGTAAGAAAACTAAAATTGGATTGTTCTAATTATCAAAATTAAAATACGCCTTAGCATTGTTGTAACAGATGTCTTGGACTAATTTTCCGATAAACTCAATATCATTTGGAATCAATCCTTTTTCAATATCATTTGCCAATAAGTTGCAAAGAATTCTTCTAAAGTATTCGTGTCTTGGAAATGATAATAAACTTCTGCTATCGGTCAGCATACCTATGAACCTACTAAGAAGTCCAATGTTTGATAGGATATTTAGTTGCGATTCAATTCCATCTTTTTGATCTAAAAACCACCAAGCTGCTCCCCATTGCATTTTACCAGGAACCTTTCCAGTATTGAAATTACCCATCATAGTGGCAAAAACTTCGTTGTGTGCTGGATTTAGATTATAGGTAATGGTTTTTGCCAGTTGGTCGGTTGCATCTAGTTTGTTGAATAGAGTTGACATAAATTCGGCAAATGAATAGTCTCCGATAGAATCGCAACCTGCATCTGCACCAACAAGTTTTAGTAAACGACTATTGTTGTTTCTAATGGGGCCTAAGTGATATTGTTGTACCCAGCCCTTTTCATGATACTTTTTGCCAAGATGTAAAAAAAGCGCTGATCTATATTTTGAAACCTCTATTTCTGATATGTTCGCTTCTTTAATTCCCTTTTGAAAAATAATATCAACTTCAGCATTGGTAAACTCAATAAACTCATTTTTACCACTGATTCCAAAGTCAGAAAGTTTACAACCGTGTTTGTCAAAAAAATCTATTCGTAAATCAATGGCTTTTACGAATGTTTCGAAATTTGTGATTTCGAATGGTATCATTTCCTTTAACTTTTCGATATAACCAATAAAATTACCTTGACCTATTAGAAAGAAGTTGTCTGGTCTAAATGTTGGGTAAACTTTGGTATTGTATTCTTTCTGGGCAATTATGGCATGGTACTTTAAATCATCCAAAGGATCATCGGTTGTACAGACAACTTCAACCTTCATTAGGTCTAATAAATCTGTTGGTGTCTTAGTTTCAAGAATTTGGTTCGTTTGATGATAGATTTTATCAGCGTTGCTCGGTTGTAAAATTTCATCAATATTAAAATACCGTTTTAGTTCTAATTGTGTCCAATGAAATAGGGGATTACGAACTGTATATGGAACTGTATCTGCCCATTTTTGAAACTTCTTCTGTTTAGAGGCATTACCAGTAATAAATTCTTCATCAATACCATTAGCACGCATTCCACGCCATTTGTAATGATCTTCACTTAACCAAGTGTCTGTTATGTTTTTTAGTGGTTCATTTTCGGCAATTTGTTTTGCAGATAAGTGATTGTGGTAATCGATTATAGGCATATTTAGAGCATACTCGAAAAACAGTGTTTTTGCAATTTCAGATTCTAGCAAAAAATCGTCGGTTATAAATGATGATGAATTTATTATGCTCATAAAATAAATGATTTTTTGATTCCTAATTCGAGTCCTCGTAATTCTGCAAGGCCCTTTAAACGACCAATTGCAGTATAACCAGCGTAGGCATTTTTATTTTTTAAGTCGTAAAGCATTTGATGACCGTGGTCCGGTCTCATTGGAATTTGAATCCCTTTTTTGTCTTCAATTTCTAATATTGCCTTTACAATTGAATACATATCACTGGAACCATCCAAATGATTGTCTTCGAAAAAACTTCCATCTGGTTCGCGTTTCACATTTCTTAAATGCAAGAAATGGATTTTATCTGCAAACTTATATATCATTTTTTGCAAGTCATTGTTTGGGTTTGCGCCTAAAGAACCCGTACAAAAAGTGATTCCATTTGAAGGGCTGTCAAAAAAATTCACCAAATCTTCTAAGTCAGATTCTGACTTTATTATTCTTGGTAAGCCCATGATATCTATAGGTGGATCATCTGGGTGTATTGCCATTTTTACGCCTAATTCTTCTGCTATAGGAATTACTTGGTTTAAGAAATAAGATAAGTTTGATTTAAGGTCTGCATGTGTTAACCCGTCATAAGCACTTAACATGGAGCGGAAATCATTCAAAGATAAATCATCAACAGTTCCTGGAAGACCTTTAAGAATATTATCTTTAAGCGTTTCAATTTCATTAATGGTCATTACATTGAATTTTGACTTGGCTGAATCCATTATTTCAGCGGAAAAATCAAAGCTTGCATTCGTTCGTTTAAGAATAAAACAATCAAAAATAGCCATATCAACCATATCAAACCTTAGAGCCGTACTTCCATTGGAAAGAGGCCAATATAAGTTTGTTCTTGTCCAATCTAGAACAGGCATAAAATTATAGCAGATATTTTTAATACCGCAATGAGCAATATTTCTGATACTTTGTTTATAATTCTCAATTCGTTTTAAATAGTCACCCGTTTTGAGTTTTATATTTTCATGAATTGGAATACTTTCTATAAAAGACCAGGTTAGTCCTGAAGATTTAATTTGATGTTGAACTTTGTTAATTTCATCAATTTCCCAAATTTCTCCATTAGGTATATGATGTAAAGCAGTAACAACTCCTGTGGCGCCTGCTTGTTTTATATCTGATAATTTTACGGTGTCAGTAACACCAAACCATCTAAATGTCTGTTCCATAAAAATTATTTTTACACACCGCTAAATGCACTAAAGCCTCCATCAATTGGTATAATGGTTCCTGTTACAAATGACGCGGCATCACTCATTAACCAATGCACTGTGCCATTTAATTCATCGGCGTTACCAAATCTGTTCATTGGTGTGTTTTTAATAATTGTGTTTCCTCTATCCGTATAAGAACCATCATCATTGGTTAATAATGCTCTGTTTTGATTACCTATAAAAAACCCAGGTGCAATGGCGTTTACTCTAATTTTTCCATCGAATTTTTGCGCCATTTCTGTCGCCATCCACTTTGTAAAATTATCGATAGCTGCTTTCGAAGCAGAATATCCAACAACACGCGTAATGGCGCTTATTGCCGCCATAGACGAAACATTAATTATGTTACCAAACCCTTGCTTACTCATTACTTTTCCAAAAACAAGCGATGGTAAAACCGACCCATCTAGATTTAATTTAGAAACTGTTCTAAAGTCGTCCATTTTTAAGTCGAATATCGTTTGATGTTCTCCAATGGTTGCTCCGGGCAAATTTCCTCCAGCTGCATTAATTAGTACATCAATAGTGCCCCATTTATCAAGGATGCTATTTTTTGCTGAATTTAAATTGTCTTCATTTAGCACATCACAGGGGATACCAATTACATTTGATGTAATTTCTAATAATTCTTTTATCTTATTATTTACTGAGTTTTCGTTTCTGCTAATTATTGCAATGTTTGCTCCTTGCTTGGCTAAGTAGTTAGCCATACTGCCTCCTAGAACACCGGCTCCTCCAGTAATAATCACTGTTTTATTAGAAATGTTGAATAATGAATTCATTGTGGTAAATAAGATTTTTTAGATTATTACAAATAATTTCCATAATTATTTTGTAGTTTCGTGTGCGCACACGCAAATATATAAAAAATCGAATGCCAAGGCGAATAAAGCCCATTTAATATTTCTAAAAGTCAATGATTACAATAAGCGATATTGCTACGAAAGCAAATGTTTCAGCAGGAACAGTTGATAGGGTTTTACATAATCGTGGAGGTGTTTCTGAAAAGACTGCGGAACGGGTTCGGAAAATAGTAAAGGAGCATGATTTTAAAATTAACGCGGTTGCAAGTTCTTTGGCAAACAAGAAATCTAGAACAATTGCAGTTCTAATTCCGGATTATTCTGAAACGAATACTTTCTGGAAGGACACTAGGCTAGGGGTTGAAAAAGCATTGGAAGAGTTTTTGAAATTTGGCGTAAAATTGGAAGTTTTCATCTTTCAACAATTTGATGCGTCTAGTTATGAAGCGGAATTTCAAAAATTGATTGAATCCAATCCGGATGGAGCCATTATTGCACCAACATTTCGAAATGAAACTGCGAAACATATTCCTAAAATAGAAGCAAATAAGATTCCTTATATATTTATCAATATAGACTTAGATGGATTTAAAAATATTTCTTTTCTTGGACAGCAATCTTATAAAAGTGGCTACTTAGCGGGTAAATTAATGCATGTTAGTTTGAGTAAACCAGCGGTAATTGCTGTTATTCAAACAAAGTTGAATGTAGAAAACAATCAAGCATTGTCAAGAAGAATACAAGGGTTTTCAGAATATTTTATCAAAAAGGATCATCCTTTAGAATTGATAATGGTAAACATTGATGATGTGCTTGATGCCGAGATGGTAAAGAATACTTTAAACTTAGAATTAAGTAAAATTAATGGGTTGTCAGGTCTTTTTGTGCCAAGTAGTCGTGCATCGGTTTTTGTTAATGCATTAAATTCCGATTTGCTAAGCAAACTTGAAGTTGTAGGTTTTGATGGAACCGAACAGAACTTAAATAGTTTAAAAGAGGATAGAATCTCTTTTTTAATTTCTCAACAATCCTTTAATCAAGGTTATAATGCTATAAAATTGATGGTGGATTTTTTAATAGAGAAAAAACTTCCAACTTCTAAAATGTATTCTCCAATAGAAATTTTAACCAAAGAAAATATTTAATTAAAGCTACTTACATGAATTTAAACAAAATTTACAAATTATTTACAGCAATTATTGTTTCCTCCATTTTAATGGGATGCGAAAGTAAAGATCAAACTCCTTGGGAGCAGATTTTTGATGGGAAGACCTTTGATGGTTGGAATATTAAAGGGGGAGAGGCTTCTTACGAAATTGTTGATGGAAACATTGTCGGAACATCAACCCTAAATACTCCAAACACATTTCTTTGTTCAAATGAGATGTATGGTGATTTTATACTGGAATTAGAATATAAAGTAGACTCATTATTGAATTCTGGAATTCAAATAAGAAGTAATAGTATTCCAAATTATTACAATGGAACTGTACATGGATATCAAATTGAGATAGATCCATCGGAAAGGGCTTGGAGTGCTGGAATATATGATGAATCTAGAAGAGGGTGGTTAAATCCGCTTAGTGGAAACCCTGAGGCGCAAAAAGCCTTTAAGCAAAATGACTGGAATCATTATAGGATAGAGGCGATTGGTGATACTATAAAAACATGGATAAATGGAGTTGCTGCTTCTTATTTAATCGATGACATGACCGCAGAAGGATTCATTGGTCTACAAGTACATAGTATTGGAAAAGACACCTCGAAAGATGGAACCCAAGTAATTTGGAGGAACATTAATATTTTAACAAAAGATGTCCAAAAGTATGCTCGTAAATCTGTTCTAGAACCGATTCTAACTAAGAATAGTTTAGTTGGAAATGAGATAAAGGACGGCTGGAAATTGTTGTGGGATGGAGAAACTACAAATGGATGGCGAGGTGCAAAATTACCAGAATTTCCAAAACAAGGTTGGGAAATTGAAAATGGTGAACTAACAGTGTTGGCTTCTGGTGGCGGCGAATCTGAAGCTGGAGGAGACATTGTAACTGAAAAAAAGTTTGGAGATTTTGATTTAAAATTGGAATTTAAAATTACCGAAGGTGCTAATAGCGGTATCAAATATTATGTAGATACAGAACTTAACAAAGGAACAGGATCTTCTATTGGGTTGGAATTTCAAATTTTGGATGATGCAAAACACCCAGATGCAAAATTAGGAAATCATGAAGGCAGTAGAACAATCTCTTCTTTATATGATTTAATTCAAGCAAAACCATCAAAATATGTAAAACCAATCGGTCAATGGAATAGAGCAAGAATTCGTTCAAGAAACAATCATGTAGAGCATTGGTTAAATGGACAGAAAGTATTGGAATATGAAAGAAAGAGCCCTGAATATAGAAAGCTAGTAAGTGAAAGCAAATATGTAAAATGGCCTGATTTTGGAGAAGCGGACAGAGGTCGAATATTATTACAAGATCACGGAGATAGAGTCTCTTTTAGAAATATTAAAATTAAATCTTTAAACTAATTAGTATGAGTACGAGTAGAAGAAATTTTATAAAAAAGGCAGCTGTTGGTGCTGTAGGAGTTACACTAGGAAGTAAAGTGAATGCTATGTCGGCAAAAAGTTACTCAAATATCATCGGTGCCAATGACAGAATTAATGTTGCCATTCAAGGGTTAGGTAGAAGAGGAGGTGGATTTAAGGAGCCTATTGTGACTAAAGAAAACAATGTAAGATTGTTGTATTTATGCGATGTTATGAAAAGTCAAATGGATAAGGCTAATCAATATTTTGGTAAAGACTTAGACTATAAGATTAAGTTAGAAGGAGATATTAGAAAAGTGTTAGATGATAAAGATTTAGATGCTGTTTTTATGTCAACTCCAGATCACTGGCATACTCCAGGAGCAATAATGGCAATGAGTGCTGGAAAGCATGTATATCTAGAAAAGCCATGCTCGCATAATATGTTTGAGAATGGATTGATTGTCGATGCTCAAAAAAAGTACAACAAAGTTGTTCAAATGGGAAATCAACAACGTTCCTCTGGAGATTCTGCAGCAATTATTAAAGAGATTCACGATGGATTAATCGGTAAAACATATAAGTCTACAGCCTTTTATATTAACACTAGAGGTCGCGTACCTAATCAAACAAAAGCTCCCGTTTTAGACGGTTTGGATTGGGATTTATTTCAAGGGCCTGCCCCAAGAAGGGAGTACACTCATAATACTTGGGATTACAATTGGCATTGGTACGGTTGGGATTTTGGAACTGCTGAAATGGGTAATAATGCTACTCATGAATTAGATATAGCTCGTTGGGCATTAAATGTAGAATTACCACAGCAAGTAAATGTGAGAGCAGCTAAAAATCAGTTTTTGGATGATGGCTGGGAAATGTACGATGCTATGGAAGCTAGATTTACTTTTGCAGATGGACAAGTAATTGAATGGGATGGTCAAAGTAGAAACGGCTATAAAAAATATAACGGAATAGGCAGAGGTACTGTTGTTTATGGTTCTGAAGGTTCTATATTTATTGATAGAAGCGGTTATGAAGTGTTTGATTTGACCGGGAAATCAATTAGAAATAGTCAAAACGAAGAAACAGAAAGTGGATTGGCTTTAGGTGGAGGTGGAAGTTTGACCACAAGGCATGCGGTAAACTTTTTTGAAACAATACGTGGAAAGCAAGAGTTAACTTCTCCAATAACTGAAGGAGCAACAAGTCAGGCCATGACGCATTATGCGAATATTGCTTATAGAGCTGGTAAGTCAACCTTAGAAATAGATGATAAATCTGGTGTTATTTATGATAGAAAAGCCATGGAGTATTGGTCGAGAGAATACGAACAAGGTTGGAAGCCTAAATTGTAAAATAAACTATTAAACTCCCTAATTTTTAAGGGAGTTTATTTCTTCTTGAGTATAAGAATTTCCATCTTTTGGAGTTTCATTTCTTATCGACTCGATTTCATCTAGAGTAATTTTTTTAGATTTTGTAGTAAAGGCATTTCGCAAATAACTAATGATGTCAGAAACATCTTTATTGGTAATTGTTGGGTTGTTAACCAAACCTGGCATTTCTCCGTTAAACTCATAGTCAATCCCATTGACAGTAATAGGGCCATGCAAACCATGTAAAATAATTCTTGCTAAGGTTTCATCACTACCAGTTACAAACTCTGAGTTTGATAATGGAGGAGCAACGCCAGAAATACCATCTCCACCGCTACCATGACAAGTAGCACAAGTATTCTTAAACAAATAATAACCAGAAGTTCTAGAATCTGTACTTACGGATTCATTTACAAATATGGAATTCTTTTTATCCGTTTCCTTATTAGTAATTACTTGAATTAATTCCTCTTTAATTGAATTATTTGGATTTTCAATTGCCATTAAAAAGGACTCCTCCTTATTACTTAAACTAGAAATAATAGCGTCATTGAAACGCTCATTATTCAGATGTTTTTTATTGATTGTTTTTAGGATCGGTAAAAATAATTTAGGAGAAATATTAGTCCATTTTCCTAAAGACAAAGCAACATATAAGTCTAACTGAATATCATTTTTTTCTAATGCAGAATTAATTAATTCTATCATTTTAGAGTCATTTTCTTTAAAGGCATATTTTTCTAAAAGAACTAGGCAGTGTGACATGAAATCTATATCTGATATACTAGAAGCATATTCATATAAAAGATTAAAACTCAATTGATCTAAACCTTCTAATGCGTACAATGCATGTGTTTTGGCTAATTCGTTTTTACTTATTTCAATCAGTTCTTTTAGCATTGGAGCTGCATCCAAATTATGCTGGTACACAAGCATATGCTGTACTCGGTCTCGTATCCATCCATCCTTGCTTTCTAATTTATTAACCAGTTCTTTGCTGGTTAAGGCTTCTAGATTCGGTAATGGAGTTTCCTTAAAATTAGATGGAGAAACCTTTAAGATTCTCCCCATACCAATAATGGTATCTAATTGCTTTATGGCTAATTGTTCTTTTAAATATGGAGACATATAGGCTTTATCTTGAATAATACCTCTATGCATGTCAACAATATACATATTACCGTCAGGGCCATTAAAAAGGTTTACTGGTCTAAAGCCTTCATCAGTAGAAGCTAAGAATTCACGATCATCCCAAGCATATTTGGCATTTGTAATATCACCATTGAAGGTCAAAATATTACGCTTTATCAAATTAGCTTCAGGTGCACATACAAAAGCATTTTGACTGTGGCTATGCGGAAAAGTACTACCTCTATAAATTAACGGACCACACGCAGAAGTTACATCTACCAAAATACTGTCTTTATCTAAAACACCTTTCATATAGCCTCTGTTTACAGAGGTTGCATGTAATGGATAAACCCGCTGACTTTCTGTAAGTGTTTTGTTTATTAATTTTCTTGGAGTGTGATATGGATTGCCAATTGCTGTATTTGGTAACACATGATCTCCCATTAATTGAATGGCGTTGTTGTTAACATATAAACGGCCAAAATTATCTTTTGTAATTCCCCATTGCCCTCGATATGAGGTTGGTTCTTTATGCCATATTCCGTTTTTTCTCTGGTATCTAAAATTTGATTTAGCGTTGTAGATCCAGTTGTCCGTATGCATCATTAAGCCGTTTGGTTGATGTTCTACATTTCCGCCATCGGCATATAAAGAATCTACTAAAACTTTGTTTTTAGGTTTGTCATTTTCAATATTTACAAACCACAAATTTGGTGGTTCTGCATATAATAAGCCGCCATAAACGTGCGCCAATGCTCTCGGTAGCACCAGATCTTTCATGAAAAGTTTAGAGTGGTCAGCAACACCATCCTTGTCCAAATCTTCTAAAATGGAAATCGTTCCATTGGGCATTTCTTGAGATAAACCTTCAATAGTCTGCATGTACCCTTTCATTTCAACAACCCACATTCTCCCCTCATTATCAAAATCCATGGCAACAGGTGCTTCAATAAAAGGTTCAGAAGCAATGGCTTCAACTTTAAACCCTTCTTCAATTACATAGTTTTCTAAAGAGATTTTGGTTTCGTTAAATTCATCATTTTTACAACTTGATACAATGGAGCAAAGCAGTATTAAAAGGACAAAAATTCTGTTGAGATTCATATTTGATATTAAATTGTTGAAATTGTGAACAATTCAGCGAATATATGTAAAATATCAATTGGATTTCTTCAGGGCTTATCAATCTAAATTTTTAAGGTGAAACCCTTTTAATTTATTATGTTTGTGTTCGTTTTTTAAAGAAAAGAAAAAACAAATATTAAAATATAATAATAGAAACTTTTATGAGTAAAAATAAACCAACTTTGGTAATCCTAGCGGCAGGAATGGGTAGTAGATATGGAGGGTTAAAACAAATGGATTCATTCACTCCAGAAGGAGATGCAATTATGGATTTTTCAATTTACGATGCCTTAAAAGCAGGCTTCGGAAAATTTGTATTTATTATTAGAAAAAGTTTTGAAGCTGATTTTCGTGCAGTAATTGATAAAAAGTTAGAAGGTAAGGCAGAAGTTGCATATGTTTTTCAAGAGTTAGACAATGTGCCAGAAAAGTATGTGAATCCTGATAGGGTAAAACCATGGGGGACGGGACATGCTATGATGGTTGCAAAAGATGAAGTAAAAGAAAATTTTGCAATTATTAATGCGGATGATTTTTATGGTCAGGAAGCTTTTGAAGTTATGGCAAGGTCTTTAGAAAGTAAATCGACAGATTCATATGAATTTAATATGATGGCATACGCATTAATTAATACCATTTCTGAGCATGGTTTTGTGTCGAGAGGTGAATGTACTGTTGATGAAAATGGATTTTTGACCGACGTTACTGAAAGAACTCATATCGAAATGATTGATGGGGAATTGAAACGTAAAGATGATGAAGGTCAATTTGTTCCTATTGCAGAAAACACGGTGGTTTCAATGAATTTCTGGGGATTCACTCGAAAATGTTTTGAGTTTGGAGGCAAATTATTCGAAACTTTTTTAGAAGACAATAAAGAAAATTTAAAAGCAGAATTTTATTTGCCAACCATTGTAAATGAAATAATCAATTCTGATATTGCTTCGGTTGAGGTATTGAAATCGGATGCAAAATGGTTTGGAGTTACTTATAAAGAAGATAAAGAAATTGTAGTAAATGCTATTCAGAAATTAAGAGACACTAAGGTATATCCTACAAAACTTTGGGAATAGAGATGAAAAATGAACTGTTAAATTCAATTTTCAGATATTTTCAACACGATTCAGAATATGATTCCTACTCTGAGTTGGCATCAGGACATATTAATGACACCTATTTAGTACATACAAAAACGAATAATAAATTTGTGTTGCAAAGAATCAATCATGGTGTTTTTAAAGATGTACCAGGGTTAATTTCTAACAAAGTTTTAGTAAGTGAACATTTACGTAAAAAAATGAGTCATTTACCAGAACATCAGTTGCAACGTAATGTATTGACTTTTGTAAAAACAAAAGAAGGCGCTTTTTATCATAAAGATACAGAAGGTAATTTTTGGAATCTTATGATTTTCATTGACAATAGTCAAACCTTTGAATTAGTGACTGATAAGGAAATAGCCTATGAAGGAGGGAAACTCTCGGGAGAATTCTTGAATTTAACGAGCGATTTTGACGCATCCAAATTAATCGATGTCATTCCAAAATTTCATGACATGTCATTTAGATACTGGCAATTTGACGAAGCGATGAAAACCGCTTCAGATGAAAGAAAAGAAAAGGCAAATGACTGCATTCAAAAAGTTGAAGAACTGAGAGAAGAAATGCACATTATTCAGAATTTAAAGTATGCTGGTGAGATTAGAACGCGAGTTACACATAACGATACAAAAATTTCGAATGCTTTATTTGATATGGAGAACAAAGGTCTCTGTGTTATTGATACCGATACCGTAATGGCAGGAATTGTGCACTACGATTTTGGAGATGCTATTAGAACTATTTGTAATACAGCAGCCGAAGATGAACAGGATCTAGATAAGGTTACTTTCAATGAATCTTTTTATCATGCCTATGTAAAAGGATTTATGGAGAAAGTAGAAAGTTCTTTAACTCCGACCGAAATCAAGTATTTGCCTTTAGGAGCAAAGTCCATGATTTTTATAATGGCTATTCGTTTTTTAACAGATTTCTTAAATAACGATGTGTACTATAAAACGATATATGTCGAGCATAATTTAGTACGTGCTAAAAACCAATTGAAACTTATTGAGAGTTTTTCAGAAAAGATAAACTTGAATTAAAATCTATTTTAATAGTAGAAGATTTAGAAGAACCGCTCAAAATGAGTGGTTCTTTTTTTTGATAATATCAGATTTTAGAGTGATTTTTAGGTTAAAATAGTATAGATGAATGTGCTCTAGGTAGTTGAGGTTGTTTAAATTTCTAACTAATTTAGAAATCGAAAAATATCAATAGAAATTCAAAGTATTCATTTTTGTCATTGAATTTAGTACATTTAATGGTTTGCTTTAGAAAGTGTTTAAATTTTGATGATATGTGTATTTATTCTTTAGCAGAATTAGTAGTAAGACTTACGAATATTAATATTGTAAAAACCAAAATAGAATTATCCTTGTATGAAAAAACATGAATTTGTGGCGCTGGTTTTAGTGCTATTAACCTTATTTTCTTGCAGTTCAGTACGTCAAGAAAAAACCATAAAACTAGGGCATGGCTTAGATATGAGTCATTCTGTTCATAAAGCGATGGTAATGATGCAGGCGGAATTGGAAAAGATATCTGATGGTGAATTAAAAATTGAAATTTATCCAAATCAACAATTGGGGTCTGAAAGGCAATGCTTGGAGTTATTGCAAATAGGTAGTTTAGGAATGACAAAAGTATCTGCTGCAGTTATGGAAAACTTTTCACCAGATATGAAAGTGTTCGGATTGCCATTTTTATTCAGAAATAAAGAGCATGCTTTTAAGGTTTTAGATGGTGAGATTGGAAAGGGATTATTAAATGGCGCTGAAAAATATTGGCTAAAAGGTTTGGGGTATTATGATTCTGGAAGCCGTAGTTTTTATACAAAAGAAAAACCTGTACAAACACCCGCAGATCTTGAAGGTTTAAAAATTAGAGTAATGGAAAGCGTTACTGCTATGAATATGGTAAGCAAATTAGGAGGCTCTCCAACGCCTATCTCTTGGGGAGAATTGTACACCTCATTGCAACAAGGAGTTGTAGATGGCGCAGAAAACAACCCTCCAAGTTTTTATTTGTCGAGACATTACGAAGTGTGTAAATATTACGCATTAGATGAGCATACCACCATTCCGGATGTTTTAATAGTAAGTACCCATTTATGGGATTCATTAAATATTCAGGAACAAGAGTGGTTGCAAAAAGCAGTAGATGCATCCGTTGTTTATCAAAGGGAATTATGGGCCTTGGCTGAACAAGAGGCTTTAGATGCAGTTGTAAAGGCTGGGGTAAAAGTGATTCGACCAGATAAGAATCCATTTATGGAAAAAGTTTCATCCATTTATGAAGAGTACAAAGATGATGTGAAAGTATATGAGTTGTTAAAAGAAATTCAACAAATAAAATAAATTGGGATGTTGAAAGAAAAAATAGATGCCGTTTTAGGTAGAGTTCTAGTGGTAATTATGGCTGTAATGGTTTTAAATGTGCTTTGGCAAGTGTTTGCAAGATTTGTTTTGGGGACTCCAAGTTCTTTTACTGATGAGTTGGCGAGGTATTTAATGATTTGGGTTGGTGTTTTAGGTGCGGCTTATATTTCGGGTAAAAATATGCATGTAGCCATAGATTTAATACCTTCAAAATTGAATAAAAATAATCAGTTGTTCTTAAAGAAGATTGTAAGTGTTGTTATTATTCTGTTTTGCTTTTTTGCTTTAATTATTGGTGGTGGTCGCTTGGTTTATATTACGTATACTTTAGAACAATTTTCTCCAGCGTTACAAATTCCTTTGGCCCTGGTATATTTGGTTATTCCTATAAGTGGAGCCTTAATTATTTTCTATAAAGTTTCTGATATTTTAAACAAGCAATCGTAATGGAGTATTTACCAATTTTAGTTTTAATCGTAAGTTTTATTGGGTTACTGATAATCGGTGTTCCCGTTGCATGGAGTATTGCAATTTCGTCATTACTAACAATGATGGTGAGTATTTCTGCTGTGGCATCATTCACAACGGTATCACAACGAATAGCCACTGGATTAGATAGTTTTGCCTTATTGGCTATTCCGTTTTTTGTCCTCTCGGGACAATTGATGAATAAAGGAGGAATTGCGCATCGGCTTATAGATTTTGCCAAAACATTGGTTGGTGCGCTACCTGGTGGTTTGGCATTGATCAATATCATATCGGCTATGTTGATGGGCGCTATTGCCGGTTCAGCAATGGCTTCTGCTTCTGCTATGGGGAGTATTTTAGGTCCAGAAATGGAAAAAGAGGGCTACTCAAAAGAGTTTGGTGCAGCGGTTAATATTACTTCGTCTACAACAGGTTTAATCATACCTCCAAGTAATGTACTAATCGTTTATTCATTAGCAAGTGGAGGTGTATCAATTGCGGCGTTGTTTTTGGCAGGATATATTCCTGGAATTTTAACAGGGTTGTTTTTAATGATTGTAGCATCCTTATGGGCGAAGAAAAAAGGTTATAATGTAGGTAAAAGAAGTACGTTAAAAGAAGTGGGGAAAACTTTTGTGCGTGCATTTCCAAGTTTAATGTTGCTAGTGGTTGTTATTGGTGGTATAGTAGCGGGAGTATTTACTGCTACGGAAGCATCAGCAATTGCAGTTTTATATACGCTACTTTTAGGTTTTTGGTATAAAGAGATTAGTGTTAAAAATTTACCTCAGATATTATTAGAATCTTGTGGTACTACGGCAATAGTAATGCTATTAATCGGAGCTTCCATGAGCATGTCTTGGGTAATGTCTTATGAAAACATTCCGCAAGATATTAGCTCGGCCTTATTGGGGATAAGTGAGAATCCGATTATAATTCTTCTTTTGATAAATTTAATCTTGCTTTTTGTTGGGATTTTTATGGACATGACACCTGCGGTGTTAATTTTTACACCAATATTTTTACCGATAATTACAAAATTAGGGATGGATCCTGTGCAGTTTGGGATTGTAATGGTTCTAAATCTTTCTATTGGGCTCTGCACGCCACCGGTCGGTTCCGTATTGTTTGTTGGGGTTGGAATTGCAAATACCACTATAGAAAAGGTAGTAAAACCCTTGTTGCCCTTGTTTCTCGCAATGATTGTTTCTTTATTTTTAGTGACCTACTTCTCGGAATTAAGTCTTTGGTTGCCAAGTTTGTTTGGATTGTAAATAGCGTCTGAATTTGATAAAAAACAAAAAAGCCTTAAGAAAAATCTTAAGGCTTTTTAAGTGGTACCTCCAGGAATCGAACCAGGGACACAAGGATTTTCAGTCCTTTGCTCTACCAACTGAGCTAAGGTACCAGTTGCATGTTGCAGGCTAACCTGCCGTAAGCGGGTGCAAATATAAATGGTTTTTTTAGATTTATCAAAACAAAAACTAAAAAATCATTCGTATTTTTGAACTTTATTTTTTTGCACGAATGAATTTAGTAATTGATGTTGGAAATACCTTTGCCAAAGTGGCTCTTTTTGAGGATGCTAACATCATTTATCAAGATATGTTTAGTATAAAAGAAATTATACTAGAGCTTCAGAAAATTGATGAATTATACGAAATAACGCATGCCATTATTTCTTCGGTAACCAATTTATCTAAAAATAAAATAGATGAAATAGGGTTGATGTATTCTTTACATGTGTTAAGTGCAAATTCAAGAGTTCCGTTTGAAAATGCTTATAATACTCCAGAAACATTAGGTGTAGATAGAATTGCCTTAGCCGCTGCCGCATTTGATCAATACCCTAAAGAAAATGTGTTGGTTATTGACGCTGGTACTTGTATCACTTACGATTTTATGGATACGAATGGTAGTTATATAGGAGGTGCTATTTCACCAGGATTAGAAATGCGTTTTAAAGCCATGCATGGATTTACAGATAAATTACCGCTTCTTAAGAAATCAGAAAATGTAAAACTGATTGGTGATTCTACAGAGACGTCAATGCAGAGTGGTGTGGTAAATGGGGTTACGGCTGAGATAAATGGAATAATACAAAGGTATAAATCGGAATATCAAAAATTAACAGTTGTTTTAACAGGAGGAGATACATATTTCTTGGCGAATCAATTAAAAAATAGCATATTTGCCAATCCAAATTTTTTATTGGAAGGATTGAATAGTATTTTGATACATAATTGTAAGGATGATTAAAAGAATTTTAGTACTAATTGTGGTACTTTTTAGCATACAAAGTTTTTCTCAACAGACGAGTTCGTCTCCCTATTCTGGATTAGGAATTGGTGATGATTCACCTCAAAAGACCGTTGAAGAAATGAGTATGGGTGGGGTAGGAGTTTCTAGTAATAATAGATTCAATTTAAATTTTAACAACCCGGCTTCTTTTGCGGCGTTAAATTTTACTACATATACTTTAGCCGGAGAGAATAGAGCCTATTCGTTTGAGGATGATAACGGCAAGGATAAATCTTCTAACGCATACTTATCTTATATTGCTGTAGGAATTCCTATGGGACCTAAAGGAGGGTTTGCTTTTGGATTTCAACCAAAAACAACTACAGGATATAATATTTCAAACACCGTATATAACGATGATAATGATCCATTACAAGCGTCGTTATACGAAGGAAAGGGTGGAGCCAATAGTGTGTTTTTAGGAGCGGGATACGAAGTGTTTAAAGGTTTAAGTATTGGTTTGGAAGGAGAGTACATTTTTGGTAGTGTAGAAAACAGTATATTAAACCAAATAAAAGATGTGCAATTAGCTACTAAATATAGATCAATTTCAGATATTGAAGGATTTGAATTTGAATTAGGAGCTATTTATCATAAAAAGTTAGAGAAGAACCTATATTTTAATGTTGGTGCGAAATTAGAATTAGAGTCTAATTTAGATTCTAAGGGAAATGAATACTTGTATTCTGTTAACGTAACAAGTGTTGAGATTCCAAGAGATACAATTTGGAGCGATACATCGAGAGGTGTTTTTACCACGCCTTTAAAGACATCAGTTGGATTTAATGTTGGTAAAACAAATAAGTGGTCTGCTGGGATAGATTATAGTTTTAGAAATGCAATTAACGCTACAGGAAATTTAGAAAGTTATAATCCTCAGGTAGCCTATCAAGAAGCTAATAATTTAGCAGTAGGTGGATTTTATATTCCAAGATACAACTCAATTTCAAGTTATTGGCATCGTGTTATTTACCGTTGGGGATTCAATTTAGAGAAAACAGGATTGATGGTTGATGCAATTGGAGATGGTGCTAATTATGAGCCTGTAGATAAAGTTGGCATGTCTTTTGGTGTAGGAATACCAGTAGGTGGCGAACTGTCTAGATTAAATTTAGGATTTGAATTAGGTCAACGCGGAAGTACAAATAATGGCTTGGTAAAAGAAAATTACTTTAATTTCAGATTAGGGTTAACTTTGCAAAACAAATGGTTTAAACCAAAACAAATATATTAATACTAAATACAACAGTTAAAATGAAAAAAATAACTTACATAATCGCGGGATTATTTTTTATGGTAGGGAGTTTAAATGCTTCAGCATTTAACAATGGATGGTCTAATCAAGAATGTACCGTAGAATATAATTTGTATAAAGGAGATATTCAGGCTAAGAATTTTACAGAGGCCTTAACTCGTTTAAATAATTTAATGGAAAATTGCCCAACACTTTCCGTAAACATTTATAAGTATGGGTATAAGATTGCTGAAGATATGTTGGCCAAAGGTCAAAAGGAGGAAGCAGTGAGATTGTACAGTAAAATTATGGATACGAGAATTATTCACTTTCCTAAAGATTTAGGAAAAGTATTCGATAGTTTGGTAAACTTCTTAAAGAAAAGTGGTTATACGCACGAGGAGTTATTTCAACATTTAGATAGAGCTTATAAAGAAGATCCATCGGCAATGTCTGCTAAAAACATTTACTTGTATTTTGAAATGGTAATGTTAAGAAACAAGGACATTGATGTGCAGTTGATTTTAGATACTTATGATAATATCAATGACGCTTTGGATGAAAAAGCAGGTAGATACCAAACAAGATTGAGTAAATTAATAGCGAAGGAAGATGGTGGAGCAACTTTAAGTTCTAAAGATGCAAAATCAAAGAGAATTGCTGAAGGTACTTTAAAGAATATTGGAATTGTAAAGGCTGGATTAGAGCAGAGAATTGAAGAATTAATGACGTGTGAGCGTTTAGTGCCTTTATATAGAAGAGATTTTGCTGCAAACATGTCTAATGGCCAATGGTTAAAGCGTGCAGTTTCTAGAATGTTTAATAAAGAATGTACGGAAGATCCATTATATGAGGAATTAGCAAAAGCATACGCTGAAGCAGATCCATCTTCTGATGCTTATATTTTCTTATCTGGTATTTTAGAAAAGAAAGGAAAGAAAGACGAGGCTTTAGAAATGCGTAAGAAAGCAATTGAGTTAGAAATTGATCCTGTTAGAAAGGCAAGACACCTTTTAACTATTGCACGTGATATGGCTAAGAAAGGTCAGAAAAGTAGTGCAAGGAAATATGCAAACCAAGCATTAGCAAGTAACCCAAGTTACGGTAAAGCATATTTATTAATTGCTTCTTTATATGCTAGTAGTGCAAATTCTTGTGGAACTAATGAGTTCTCTAAGCGTATGGTTTATGTAGCGGCATTAAATAAAGCGCAAAGAGCTGCTTCAGTAGATCCGAGTATTGCTTCTACGGCTAGGAAATACATTAAGAATTATCAATCTAATATTCCTTCTAAGCAGATGGCGTTTGCTGATGGTATTAAAGAAGGTGATCCGTTTAAAATTGGATGTTGGATTGGTGAAAATGTAAAGGTGAAATTGAAATAAATAGATTTTTAATTTAGTACTTTTGCTAAATGCATAAATCATTTAAGAATATATTAAAAAGCATTGCTGTTGTAGTTTCAACAGCAATGCTTTTTTCTTGTGGTAATGATATTCAAGAGGTGCGCGATTTCTTGGCGGACAAGAATTTGCCAATTGGTGTCGCTAAAAATGTTTATACAGTGCATACAGATTCTGGCCGCGTAGATTTGAAATTTACCGCTCCCTTATTACATGATTTTAGTAATAGAAAAGAGCACCCGTATTCCGAGTTTCCAGAAGGTGTAAGAATTGTAACCTTTGATGAAAATAATGATTCCTTAGTTGTTGTTGGTAATTATGCTGTTTCTTGGTCTAAAACTAGTATTTCAGAAATAACAGGAAATGTTATCATTAATAATTTTAGTCAACGCAAAAAATTAACAACAGAGCAACTTTTTTGGGATCAGAAAACAAAATACTTTTATACCGAAAAAGCGTTTACCTTATACACGGCAACAGATACAATTTATGGAGTTGGATTCGATGCAAGCGAAGATTTGGACAAATTTGTCGCTAAGAGTCAGCGGGGTAATATTTATATAAACGAAAATAATTAAACATGAATAAAGCAGGAAGATTTTTTGAAATTGCATATTTGGCGGTTGCCGTAATCTTTGGTTATGAAGCCTATTTAGTTTGGGGGGATCAAAAAGCGTATATTTATCTTTTAATGGCTGCAATGGCAGTTTTTATGTTTTTCTTTAGACGTAGGTTTAGAAAAAACAGAGAAAATAAAAAATAATAAACCCACTTAATGGAATTACAGTTTGTTGTAATTATCATATCAATATTACTATCGGCCTTTTTCTCAGGGATGGAAATTGCGTTTGTTTCTGCAAACAAAATGCATATTGAACTAGAGAAGAAAAAGGAAGGGTTTAGAGCAAAAATTCTTGCGAAACTCACCCAAAAATCATCAAAATTTATTGCCACCATGCTTGTTGGAAACAATATTGCATTGGTGGTTTATAGTTTCTATATGGGAGAATTATTAGTGCAGCAATTGCCTATTGATGTATTGGGCAATTTTGGAACCTTATTAATTCATACGCTTTTATCAACTATTGTTATTCTAGTTACTGCCGAGTTTATACCAAAGGCAATTTTTAGGATCTATGCCGATGAATTTTTAAAAATATTCACCTATCCGGCCTATTTCTTTTTCATCATTTTTCATTTTTTATCTGATTTTGTAAATGCCATTTCTGATTTCTGTTTAAGGGTTTTGTTTAATACGAGTAAAGACGTGGAACAAACCGAGTTTAGTAAGGCAGAATTAGAATTGTATATTTCTGAACAGGTAGAAAAGTCGGACGAGAACGATGAATTGGATGCTGAGATTCAAATTTTTCAAAACGCTTTAGAGTTTAACGATGTAAAGGCTCGGGAAGTTATGATTCCGAGAACGGAAATTTTAGCAGTAGACATTAGTGAATCAGTGCCGAATATTAAGAAGTTGTTTATTGATACAGGTTATTCTAAAATCATTGTTTACAAAAATTCGCTCGATGAGATTGTAGGGTATGTGCATGCTTTTGACATGTTTAAAAAACCTAAAAGTTTGCGTTCTATTTTAATGCCGGTAGAATTTATTCCGGAGAGTATGATGATTAATGAAATACTAAATGTGCTTACCAAAAAGAAGAAGAGTGTTGCAGTGGTTCTTGATGAATATGGTGGTACATCCGGCTTATTAACGGTAGAGGATATTGTAGAGGAGTTGTTTGGTGAGATTGAAGATGAACATGACTCCATTGCTTTAAAAGAAGAAAAGATAAACGATAGAGCATTTAAGTTTTCGGCACGTATAGAGGTAGATTATATAAACGAAACATTCGACTTGAAATTGCCAGAAGATGAGTCCTACGAAACCCTAGGTGGCCTTGTAGTATATCATTCCGAAACCATTCCGGCAGAAAAAGAAATTATAACAATTGATAATTTTCAGTTCACAATTTTAACCGCTTCATCTGCAAAAATTGAAGAGATTTATTTAAAAGTTTTAGACAAAGAAGAATAGGATAAATATCCTCCGTAATCTCCACCCAATCAATTGCTTTAAATCCACGTTTTTATTGAAATATTCACTTTTATATTTCAATTGTAAATTGTACATTCGCACACTAAATTAAAAGAATAGTACAGTATGGCGATTTTATCGAAAATTAGAGAAAAAACTTTTGCTTTAATATTAATTATAGGGTTAGCATTATTTTCTTTTGTTATTGGAGACGCATTCAATAATAATGGAGGAGGGGCTAAGGTTAATACTATTGGAGAAGTAGATGGAGAGGATATAAGCAGAGAAGAATTTGCTAATTTGGTTGAAGCTTATAAAGCAAACACAGGAAGTTCATCAAACACACAAGCAATGAACTATGCTTGGAATCAAATGGTGAGCGATAAAATATATAACGATCAGTTAGAAAAGGCTGGAGTTGTTGTTGGTGAAGAAGATGTTTGGAATTCAATAATCAGTTTACCATTTTTTAATCAAAACCCACAATTTCAAAACGAAGGTGGTTTATTTGATGCTGAAAGAGCAAAAGAGTACATCGCAAATATGAAAGATGATGCTATTGGTGCTGCACCTGGTACTGCTCCGTATAACGCTTGGCAAAATTGGTTAAGAACAGAAGCAGATATTAGACAAAACTTAAAGCGTACAGCTTATAATAATTTAGTTGGTGCTGGATTAAGTGCTTCATTAAAAGAAGGAGAAAACGATTACAGTTTCAATAACAATAAAGTAACTTCAAAGTTTGTGTATGTTCCTTACACTTCAATTGCTGATAGTTTAATAGTAATTACAGATGCAGAGAAGAATGCATACATTAAAGAAAACGCAAAGAAATACCAAGTAGAAGCTTCTAGAGATATTAACTATGTTAGTTTTAATGTAGTTGCTTCAGAGGAAGATAAAAACGCAATCAAAGAAACTGTTGCAAGTTTTATTGAAGATGATGAAAACTACGGTATCAAAGGATTAAAAAACAGTACAAATGCACAGGAGTTTTTAGATGAGTCTAAATCTGATTTACCAAACGATACTAGTTTTAATTTCCAAAATGCAACGCCAGCAGTAATTGCAGAGGATATATTTAACGGAAAAGTAGGAGATGTATTTGGGCCATACGAGCACAATGGATTCTTTAAGATTTCTAAAATTAATGCATTTAAGCAAATGCCAGATTCTGTAAAGTCTCGTCATATTATTATTCCTTTTGCAGGAACAAATAGGTCTACATCTACATTGACAAAAGAAGCGGCGAAGAAAAAAGCAGACAGCGTTTATAATTTAGTAAGAAGAAGCAGTACTAAGTTTGCAGAAGTTGCAGATGAAATTAATACTGACGGCACTAAAGGAAAAGGTGGAGACATTGGATGGGTTACAAAAGCACAGGCTTTTTCTCCTAATTTTGATATAGACTTTGCTGAATACTTATTCAATAATAAAAAAGGAACGGTAAAGGTTGTTGAAACGAAGTTTGGTTTCCATGTAATTAAAATTGATGACCAGACTACGTATCAGAAAGCAGTTCAATTAACAACTTTAGCAAGAGAAATTACACCTTCTGAACAAACAGAAAGTGAGTTTTATTTAGAGGCAGAAACATTTGCATCTGATATTGCTAATGGAGCTGATGTATACACTTTAGTAAAAGATAAAGGGTATGTTTTAGCACCGGCAATTGGATTAAAGATTCTAGACGAGTTCGTTCCTGGTATTTTAGGAAATCAAAGACCAATTGTAAATTGGACATTCAATTCTGAGACTTCTGTTGGAGACGTAAGACGTTTTGATGTAGAAAGAGGGTATGTTGTTGCTGTTTTAGCGGCAAAGACTCCAAAAGGTTTAGTACCAGCTGCAAATGTAATTACAGAAATCAGACCTATTCTTGTAAATAGAAAAAAGGCTGAAATGATTGCTGACAAAATGAACGGATCTACATTAGAAGAGATTGCTTCTAATGCAGGAACGAATGTTAGAACAGCAGCGTCTGTTACATTGGCAAGTCCAACTATTTCTGGAGTAGGTGCAGAACCATCTATTGTAGGAGCTATGATGGGAGCAAAAGAAGGTGAAGTTCATAACAATTTAGCAGGTGCTAAGGGAGTATTTGCAATACAAGTAACATCGGTAGAAGAAGCGCCAGCTTTACCAAATTACGATGTTGCTAGAACAAGAATTCAGAACTCTTTAAAATTAAGAACAAATCAGATTTTTAATTCTTTAAAATCGGCTTACGAAATTGAAGATTATAGAGGCGAAACTTACTAAGAGAAGTTTTATAAAAACTAAAAAAGAGGCACAGTTACTGTGCCTCTTTTTTTATGCCTTATTTGTTGTGCGCCAATAAATGAAACGTAGTATAGAAACAATTTAACTCTAAAGATTAAGTGTCACACTGAGCGCCTCGAAGTGTTCAGAGGAGGTGTGTTTTTGTCAGCTTAGACAGGCTCAGCTTGATAAAAAACAAGAACATCTTAAATCAAATTAAATCAAAAAATCCAGTAAGTTGCCTTACTGGATTTTTTTAGTTATGTTTAAAAATACTATGAATTATCTGTTCATAGACATTAAAAATTCTTGATTGTTTAAGGTGCCTTTCATACGATCGTTTAAGAACTCCATCGCTTCAATAGGGTTCATATCTGCAAGGTATTTACGCATTACCCACATACGTTGCATAGTAGCCTCATCTAACAATAGATCATCTCTACGTGTACTAGATTTAACCAAATCAACAGCAGGGTAAATTCTACGGTTGGCAATATTTCTATCTAACTGTAATTCCATATTACCAGTTCCTTTAAACTCTTCGAAAATTACTTCGTCCATTTTAGAACCAGTATCAGTTAATGCAGTTGCAATAATAGATAAAGAACCACCACCTTCAATATTACGAGCAGCACCAAAGAAACGTTTTGGTTTGTGTAATGCATTGGCATCAATACCACCCGATAGTATTTTTCCAGAAGCCGGAGCAACCGTGTTATAGGCTCTTGCCAAACGCGTAATAGAATCTAGAAGAATTACAACATCATGTCCACATTCTACCAAACGTTTTGCTTTTTCCAAAACAATATTTGCAACTCTAACGTGTTTGTCTGCAGGCTCATCAAAAGTAGAAGCAACAACTTCACCTTTAACATTACGTTGCATGTCTGTAACCTCTTCAGGTCTTTCATCAATTAATAAAATAATTTGATATACCTCTGGATGGTTTGCAGAAATAGCGTTTGCAATATCCTTTAACAAAATGGTCTTACCCGTTTTAGGTTGCGAAACGATCATACCACGTTGTCCTTTTCCAATAGGAGAGAAAATATCGATAATTCTAGTAGAAAGCGTTTTACCTTCTAAGTTTAATTTTTCATCAGGAAACAAAGGCTTTAAATGCTCAAATGCTACACGATCGCGCACAACATTAGGATTCAATCCGTTTATTTTAGACACTCTAATTAATGGAAAATACTTTTCACCTTCTTTTGGCGGGCGTACATTTCCTTTAACAGTATCTCCGGTTTTTAACCCGAATAATTTTATTTGCGATTGTGATACGTAGATATCGTCCGGAGACGATAAATAGTTATAGTCAGATGAACGCAAGAATCCGTATCCATCAGGCATAATTTCTAAAACGCCTTCACTTTCTATAATACCATCAAATTCATAATCTGGGTCTCTGTATTTGTTCCCATTTTTCTTTTGATGTTGATTCTTTTGGTCTTTATGCTGTGGCTTTCTGTTTTTAGAATGCTCTTGCTTTTGACCTGAGTTCTCTTGTCTTTGACCAGAATTCTCTTGTTTTTTATGCTGCGGTTTTTTCTCCTGTTTTTGATGTTGAGGCTTTTTGTTTGTATCCTCTTTCTTTTCAGTAGTGTTTTCCTTTGCAGCAACAGGTTCTTTTTTCTCAGTAGCCTCTACCTTTTTTGGTTTTGCAGCTCTCTGAGGTTTTGGAGTTGCTTTCTTCGCTTCCACTGGTGCTTTAACTTCAGCCTTAACTTCCGTTTTAGCAGCTGTGCTTGCTTCTGCAGTTTTGTTTTCTGTTTTAGGTTTAGAAATACGTTTACGCTTAGGCTTTTCTGTAGGTTTTGCTGGCCCCGTAGGATTGGCTGCCTGATGATCTAATATTTGATATACTAGATCTAATTTTTTTAATTGACTGAACTTAGGTAAACCAATTTCTTTTGCAATTTTCTGCAAATCAACAAGAGATTTCTCCTTGAGTTGTGAAATGTCTAACATTATGTAGATTTATGATTAATTATATTTTCTGACGTAGAAAATGAAATATGTTTTGTTTGAATATTTTTTTGAATATAAATCGCTGTAACGCAATTTGCTATATGAATAGATGACAAATATAGTAAATAAAATTAAAAGCAAAATTTTTATACCATAAAAGATTAGTTTACATTTGGCATCTCTAAAAAATAGAATGTTACAACGTATTCAGTCCATATATTTATTGTTAGCAGCACTGGTTTCAGCGGTGTTACCTTTTGTATTAAATTTATGGGTAAGTGTAGATGGGTATGTGGTATATGCACATGAATTATTAAAGTATGATAGTGTAACTGTTAGCAGTATACCAGTTTTATTTTATGCTTCTGCATTTGTATCATTCATTACTATTTTTAAATACAAGAATAGACAATCTCAGTTTGTTCTTGGACGAGTTAACATTTTGATCAACCTTTTTATATTGGGGTTATTGGTGTATCATTTACAAAGTTTATCTGGAGAAGTTTTTGCTTCTGAGAAAGGTATTGGGGCTGCGCTTCCTTTAATTGCTATTGTATTGCTAGTCATGGCAAACCGTGCAATTAAGAAAGATGAAGACCTTGTAAAATCTGTAGATCGATTGCGATAATTCTAGTATCTTAGTATATTTAGTGGAAAAATCCATCCTTTTTAGGGTGGATTTTTTGTATATTTAAACCATTGAAAATCAATTGCAGACAAAATCGAGCTCACGGAAAACCGTGAGCTAAAAAAATCACGGTTTTCCGTGATTGTTTGGTATTAGTAATTAAAATATCTTTGACTTGGGAAAATTGAAAAAGATAAAAGTCCATATTGCAGATGACCACATGGTGCTTATAGATGGCATTAAGGCGGTGCTTAAAACGGATGAGGAAATTGATGTTGTAGGAAGTTCTTTAAACGGCGAAGACGTTATAGAATGGTACAAATCAAACAAATCTGATGTGTTAGTACTCGACATTAATATGCCAAAAGTAGACGGTATTGGTGTTTTGCAGGAATTTAGTAACCAGACTTCAAGACCTCGTATAGTAGTCTTATCTAGCTACGACGATATTAAGTTAGTTAAGGAGGTCTTGAAAATTGGTGCTGATGGATTTTTAGCAAAAAAATGCGCTGGTGAACAAATTGTACAAGCAATTAAAACAGTGTATAACGGTGAGCAGTATTTTAGCGAGGGCGTACAACAAAAAATCGTTTCGTTATTTTCTGGTGCCGACAGTGAATCTAAACAAGCCCAAGATGGTGTGTTTGTAAGTTCTATTACAGACAGAGAATTATCAATATTAAAATTAATTGCCAAGGAATTTAATACCAAAGAAATTGGCAACCAACTTCATATCAGCGTTAATACCGTCGAAACGCATCGCAAAAATTTAATTCGAAAATTGAAAGTAAAAAATGCCGTAGGATTGGCTATTTACGCACATAAAAATCAATTAGTTTAATTTTTTAAAACCCCAAAATGTTATGTCAAACATGTTAGAATCGTATTCTTTAGACTTTAAAGGTAAAAAGAATGGAGAAAAAGAGTATCAGTTAAAATTTAAAGTTGCCAACGGTGTTGGTGTTACTTTTGAGCAAGATGGAGACATCAATAAAATTCAATTACGCTGGGGAACCGGAGGTAATGATAGCCAAAAAAACTACAATGTAAAAGGACCTTTAAACGTACAATTTTTTCAACACCCACAAGAACTGACTAAAAGTGGAGACCCAGGGCCAGTTGGGCCGGATCCTGATATCACTATTCATCCATAATAAAGTGTATATTTAAGGAATGAAAAACTTCTTTAAAAAAGTAATAATAGTAGCATTGGTGGCAACCAATGCTACACTTGTTTTTGGACAAGAAATGTTCTTAGATTCTATTCTTTCAAAAATTAAGTCTGACTCGAAGTTTGAGAGTTATGAAAATGCTCAAATAGTACTTGACTCTTTAAAAAATAGTGCTAGTTATACCAAACAATCTTTGATTTTAAAAATTGACTTAGCACAGGTTGAATTATTTCGAATTCAAAATAAGAATGAAGAAGCCATAAAAATTTTGTTAAATGGATTACAAAAAAGTGAGATAGAAAATTACTTTGGTTATGCATCGGATTATTCTTTCGAATTAGGCCGTTATTTTTCACGGGCTAAAAATGAACCGAAAACAATAGAGTATTACAGAAAATCGTTAAAGTTTGCTATAAAAGATAATGACTCTTTAAGACTGAGTTATAGTTATTTAGCGAATGGTTCTATTCATTTAAAAGATTATCAAAAATACAATCAGGGCTATTTGAAAATGGATAGTGTACAAATGTATAAATCTAGAGATAGCGCTTTGTTTTATCATCTAAGGACGTTAAAATTCTTTCCGAAATTAGAAAGAAATAGAACATATTTTGGAGTTGCCAATAGAAATTTGATGATTCTTTATTATTACAATAATGAATTTGAACGAGCAAAGAAATATGGTGAACCGACCCTTATTTATTTTAGAAAAAAACGTGATACAATAAATCTATCTTCAACTTTAAATGTTATGGGAGCAGTTAGTTTAGGGTTGTTAGATTATGAACAGTCTGAGGCTTATTATAAACAAAGTTTAGAGTTTGTTAAGAATAAAAGAGATCTTGAATCTAATGGAGCAAGAGAGTCTGTTTATCAAAATTTATCTCACATATATAGTCTTCAGAAAAATTTTGAAAAGGCATATGAATATAGGAGAAGAGCACATTTTTTAACGGATTCTATTTATAACCAGTCAGATAACACTGAAGTGTCGGAGTTTGAGGTCAAATTCAATTTGTCCGAAACAGAGAAAATAGCTGAGCAAGAAAAAAGCAGGCGGCAGCGTACTGAATTGTGGTTGTATATCATTAGTATTATTTCGGTTTTAGTTTTGCTGTTACTATTTACAGTATTTAGAAGTAGGCGTTTAAAAAGAGAAAAACAATTATTGGTGTTAGAGCAAGAAACCTTGGTAAAGGAGCGCGCATTAGAGAAGATACAAAACGAAGCACAAATAAAAATTCTAAACGCTACCATAGACGGTAAAGAAACCGAGCGTAGGCATATAGCAGAAATTTTACACAACAGCGTAAGTGCTTTATTGTCATCGGCAGGTTTGCATTTACAAGCGGCTAAGATGACTTTAAAAGAGCAAGCTCCAGAAGAAATTGCGAAGACCCAAGATATTGTTTCCGAGGCAGGTGAGAAAATCCGCGATTTATCACACACTTTAATTTCATCGGTTTTACTAAAGTTCGGGTTGGCCTTTGCCATGGATGATTTATGTGAAAAATATTCTAATTCTAAAATTACATTTAAAGCGGAATCGAATAACATAAAACGTTTTGAATCGGAATTCGAAATTAAAATGCACAGTATTATTGAAGAATTGATCAATAATATTTTAAAACATAGCAACGCTTCATATGCCAATATTTTGTTGAAACAATATGATGGTAAATTAGAAGTGCGAATTTTTGATAATGGAACTGGTTTTGATGTGGCTCAGATGAAGAAAAAGAAAAAAGTAGGCTTGGGTTTAACTCAAATAGAGGCGCGTATTAAAATGATGAATGGTGTATTCGATATTAAATCATCTGAAGAAACTGGAACACGCATTTATATCAATGTACCAGTGCCAGTTAAAAAAGCCTAATGTCTTTTTTCTAACTCAACAATTTCTAAATTCTTAATATCGGAACCATCAATGGTAAAGCGTAACATGGTTCTAACTTTATGAAATCCGTGTTTACCCACAGCACCAGGATTAAGGTGTAATAAGTTTAGTTTTTTATCGAATTGTACTTTTAAAATATGCGAATGCCCACTAATAAATATTTTAGGTGGATTTTGTTTTATTTCTTCACGAACACGAAGATCATATCTATTGGGGTAACCGCCAATGTGCGTAATCCAAACATCAACTTCTTCGCATAAAAATCGATTGTTCAAAGGGAATTCTGATCTAATTTCCGTTCCGTCTATATTGCCATAAACAGCACGTAAGGGTTTTAAAGCCTTAATGGTATCGGTAACTTTTATGGAACCAATATCACCGGCATGCCAAACTTCATCGGCTTGTTTTACGTATTTTAAAATCTGATCATCTATAAACCCATGGGTATCGGAAAGCAATAAGATTTTTTTCATTCAGTTAAAAAGTTTAGTACAATTTTTAAGATTTCTATTAACTGAATTGGCTGTGCTGCCTTCAAATAGGTTCAGTATATTTGTAAGCACAAAAATAAACCATTCTTGAGATATTTTATAGAACTTTCATATAAAGGAACGGAGTACCATGGTTGGCAATATCAGCCAAATGCCATATCTGTTCAAGAAAAACTAAATGATGGTTTGTCTAAAATTTTAAAGGAATCCATCAATGTTATGGGGGCGGGTAGAACTGATGCTGGGGTGCATGCCACACAAATGTTTGCACATTTTGATACAACTGCAGCGTTCGATTTTGACCAGACCTTATTTAAATTAAATTCTTATTTACCTGATGATATTGTAGTATATCGATTTATACAAGTGAGCGATAAAGCACATACCCGTTTTGATGCAACTGACCGAAGTTATGAGTACAGAATAGTACTGGGTAGAAATCCATTTTTACTAGACACCACTTGGCAATTTTTTCATAGAACTTTAGATATAGAAAAAATGAATGGAGCAGCGAAACTGTTGATGAATTATAAAGATTTTAAATGTTTTTCAAAATCGAAAACAGATGTAAAGACCTATAATTGTAATGTTACTGAAGCCATATGGAAATTAGATGGAGCAATGTTGGTGTTTCATATTTCTGCAGATCGATTTTTAAGAAACATGGTAAGAGCCATAGTTGGTACGTTGGTAGATGTTGGATTGGGAAAAACAAGCTTAGAAGAATTTGCAAATATTATAGAAAGTAGAGATAGAACAAAGGCAGGTTTATCAGTTCCGGCAAAAGGTTTATTTTTGACAAAGATAGTCTACCCAAAAGCAGTTTTAGAAAATGAGTAATACCACCGGAAAAGCATTTGATGCCAAAATATTTAAGCGTTTAATGGGTTTTGCAAAAAATTACAGAACGCAGTTTTTAGTGGCATCTGTATCTGCTATTCTATTGGCACTTTTGGCCGTGGCAAGACCAAAACTGTTGCAATATATTATAGATACCTTTTTTGAATCGAAAGATAAAACAGGGCTGTTAAACTATGTGCTAATTATGGCAGCGGTGCTCTTAGGTGAGGTGCTAGTTCGGTTTTTATTTATTTTCGTTGCCAATAAATTAGGGTATAGTATTATTAAAGATATGCGTATGAAGTTGTACAAGCATATGCTTAACTTTAAAATGTCTTATTTCGATACTTCATCCGTGGGTAAATTAGTTACAAGAGCAGTTACTGATATTGAACAAATCGCGAACTTTTTTGGGCAAGGGTTCTTTATGATAATAGCCGATTTATTAACCATGTTGGCTGTTATTATTATGATGCTATTTATGAATTGGAAAATGGCCTTGATTACCCTAACTGTATTACCTGTTATTGTGTATGCAACAAAGTTATTCCAATTAAAAATGAAGGCTTCGTTTAAAGAAATACGTGAACAAGCAGCCAATTTAAATGGTTTTGTACAAGAGCGCGTATCTGGAATGAAAATAGTGCAGTTGTTTAATAGAGAAAAAATTGAGTACAAAAACTTTAAAGAGATCAATAACAAACATAAAAAAGCATGGGTAAATACGGTTATGTATTATTCCATCTTTTTTCCAGTAGTAGAAATTATTACTTCTGTAACGGTTGGGTTGATAGTTTGGTTCGGTGGATTTCAGATTATTGCCGAAGGTTCTACAACAACGGCTGGTGAAGTAATCGCCTTTGTAATGATGTCTGAAATGTTGTTTAGACCCTTACGTCAAATTGCAGATAAATTCAACACCTTGCAAATGGGTATGGTTGCAGGTACACGTGTTTTTGAAGTGTTTGACACCGAAAGTCATATAGATGCGACAGGTACTATTGATGCCAAAGGATTTAACGGGCATATTCAATTTGAGAATGTACATTTTAGTTATATCGAATACGAGGAAGTTTTAAAAGGAATTTCATTTAAGGTAAACCCTGGAGAAACCGTGGCGATTGTTGGAGCCACAGGAGCGGGTAAATCAACGATCATAAATTTAATCAACCGTTTTTATGAAATAGATTCAGGTACTATTTCTGTAGATAATAAATCTATTAACGAATACACCTTAGATAGTTTGCGAGCCAATGTAGCGGTTGTATTGCAAGATGTGTTTTTGTTCTCAGAGTCGATTTACAAGAATATTGTATTGAATAAAGAAGTGAGTTTAGACGAGGTGCAAAAGGCAGCCAAAGAAATAGGGATTCATGATTTTATTATGAGTTTACCAGAAGGTTATAACTACAACGTAAAAGAACGTGGAGTTATGTTGTCGTCTGGGCAGCGCCAATTAATCGCCTTTTTAAGAGCGTATGTAAGCAACCCAAGTGTGCTGATTTTAGATGAAGCAACATCGTCTATCGATTCGTATTCAGAACAGTTGATTCAGAATGCTACGGATAAGATTACTCAAAACCAGACTTCTATTATAATTGCGCACAGATTGACAACGATTAAAAAAGCCGATACAATTATTGTTATGGATAAAGGACTAATTGTTGAACAAGGATCGCACGCCCAATTATTGAAAAATAAAGGCTATTATCATAACCTATATGAAATGCAATTTAAGCACGCAGAGGCGAGTTAATTGTTGGTGTTTTCAGAAGAACTAAGCTAAGTCGCTTTTTATTGTTTCAATAAGTCCAAACTCATTTTCATATAGCATAAACTCACCATCTTTTATATAAGAAATCATTCCTGTTTCTTCAGAGACTACCAAGCAAATGGCGTCCGATTTTTCAGTAATACCAATTGCAGCCCTATGGCGCAATCCAAATCGTGTTGGAATGGTTTTATCAGAAAGCGGTAGTATAATTCTAGTAGCCGTAATCATATTGTCTTTAATAATAATGGCGCCATCGTGTAAAGGACTATTTTTATAAAAAATACTTTCCAAAATAGGTTTGTTTACCTGAGCGTTCATGGCGTCTCCAGTTGTTTTTACAAAATCTAACTTTTGATCGCGCTCCAACACAATTAAGGCTCCAGTTTTAGCCTTTGACATGGCTTCACAGGCATGCACAATGATTTCTACATCGGTCGTAATTTGTGCCTCAGATTTCATAAAGTTCAATTGCTTTAAAAAATTTCGTTTCGATGTAAAATTGGTCGTTCCAAGCATCAATAAAAATTTCCGGATCTCTTGCTGAAATACCACAATCAATGCAATAACTCCGCCGCCAGTTAAAGTGCCTAAAATACCACTTAGCATTTCCATTTTAAGCGCTTCTGTAACCTTCCAAATTAGAAATATAATAGTAATACCAATAAATATATTAATGGCTGCAGTACCACGAAGTAATTTGTATATATAAAATAACAAAGTAGCGACTAAAAGGACATCAATTACATCAAGGATAGAAAATTCTAGAAAGTCGAGCATGGATTGTTTTTTGTAAATGTACTAAATTTTATGAAAGGCATTTATTGGATTTGTTCAAGGATTTTGACGCATTCCACGGCTTCTTTAACATCGTGCACCCGAAGTATATTCGAGCCTTTCTGCAAGGCAATAGTATTGACAATAGAAGTCGCATTTAAGGCATTTTTGGCATCAGAATCTAAAAGTTTATACAACATAGATTTTCTAGATACCCCAGTTAGCATGGGTAATTCTAATTTTTGAAACAAATCCATGTTTTTTAATAGTTCATAATTATGCGCTGTCGTTTTTCCAAATCCAAATCCAAGATCAATGATAACGTCGTTCACTTTTTCTTTTCTAAGGGCTGCAATTTTTTCTGAGAAATAATACAATACCTCAGAAATTACATCCGAATAACTCGGGTTCTGTTGCATGTTCTGTGGTGTCCCTTTTATATGCATTAATATATATGGTACTTTAAGTTTACCAATGGTTGCAAACATATTGGTATCCATACTGCCACCAGAAATATCATTGATAAGGCTTGCCCCAGTTTCAATACTTTTTTTTGCAATGACACTTCTAAACGTGTCTACTGAAATAAGTGTTGTTGGAAATTTTGCAAGAATTAATTCTAAAATGGGAAGTAGTCTTTGCAACTCCATTTCTTCAGAAATATGCGCTGCACCGGGTCTAGAAGAGTAGGCGCCGACATCTATAAAAGTGGCACCTTCGGTCAGCATTTTTTCTACCTGAGTTAGAATAGCATGATCTGATTTGTATTTGCCTCCATCAAAAAATGAATCTGGAGTTACGTTTAAAATCCCCATCACTTTTGGACTCGATAAATCGATCAATTCTCCCTTGCAGTTAATTGTCATTTCTTTACTACGGTATTAACAATTTTAGTCATTTTGGGTGCTTTGTATAGGTACATTAGTTCAATTAGTTCCTCAATGTTATCACTTACCAACACCATATCTCTGTTTGCTTTTTTAAGAAACCCTTCTTCAACCATTAAATCTAATTGTGCTAACATAGGGCTAAAAAAACCTTGCGTATTTAGCAATCCAATCGGCTTGCTCTCAATACCTAGCTGACCTAAGGTTAGAGCCTCAAATATTTCGTCTAAAGTTCCAAATCCACCAGCCAAAGCAATATAGCCATCTACAAGTTTGCTGATTTTTACTTTACGCGTACTCATAGTTTTGGTTTCAATAAGTTGCGATAATTCAGAATGCACCACTTCTTCATTCTTTAATAAATGCGGAATGATTCCAATAACTTCTCCTTTGTGTTTTAGCAACTCATCGGCAAGGGCGCCCATCATTCCAATTTTACCACCGCCATAAACCAAGCCAATATTATTCTTTCCAAAGAAAGCGCCAACACGTTGTGCTTCGTCTTTATAAATAGGGTTGAAACCAATGCTTGCACCACAAAAAACAGCGATTTTTTTCATCTGGAAAACTAAATTTTTTAAATCGTTAAATTTATCCGAAATTTACACAAAATAAATCATCTGTATGCAAAATACCTCCAAACAATATGACGACGTAATCGAAAAATGTCGCTCATTGTTTATTAATAAAATGAAGGATTACGGAAGTGCTTGGCGCATTTTAAGATTGCCGTCGCTTACCGATCAAATTTTTATCAAAGCACAAAGAATTCGGCAGTTACAAGAAAATTCTACGCGTAAAGTAGATGAAGGTGAAGTGTCTGAATTCATTGGAATTATCAATTATTCATTGATGGCGCTGATTCAGTTAGAAAAGGGAATTGTAGAGCAGCCAGATTTAAATACTGATGAGGCTACAGCATTATACGACAAGCATATTTTAGAAACGAAAACATTAATGGAGAATAAGAACCATGATTATGGTGAGGCGTGGAGAGATATGCGCGTAAGTTCTTTAACCGATTTAATTTTGCAGAAGTTACTTCGTGTAAAGCAAATTGAAGACAATCAAGGAAAAACGATTGTTTCTGAAGGTATTGATGCCAATTACCAAGACATGATAAACTATGCAGTTTTTGCATTAATTCACATGAAATAAAGATATAAATTCCCTCGAGCGCAGTCGAGTGGAATTTTAAAATAATTAGTTTTCGACTGCGCTCGAATATTTTGAAGAAATGAAATTACTTGTACTTATTGCACGCCTTTTTGTTGCCGCTACTTTTTTATTTTCTGGATTTGTAAAATTGGTTGACCCATTGGGTTCCGCATATAAATTCCAAGAATATTTTAGTGCAGATGTTTTGAATTTGGAATCTTTTATTCCTTATGCTTTACCGTTTTCTATCGTTTTAATTTTAATAGAAATCATGTTGGGTGTAATGCTTTTAATAGGCTTTAAACCAAAACTAACAACATGGAGTTTGTTTTTAATAACACTTGTATTTCTGTTTTTAACATGGTACTCGGCGTATTATGATAAGGTGACAGATTGTGGTTGTTTTGGTGATGCTATCAAGCTGACACCATGGGAAACATTCAATAAAAATGTTGTACTTATAATCGTAATTGCATTTTTAATTTTAGCACGTAAGTACATTACGCCAATTATGAACAATAAGGCCTTAAATTGGATTTCATTAGGTTCGTTAATGTTGTTTATGTATATATCATATCATGTATTAGTGCATTTGCCGTTAATTGATTTTAGACCTTATGCGGTTGGAAAAAACATTCAACAAGGTATGACTGAAATTGCGGTTGATGGATTGCCTAAAGTACATGATTTCTATTTAGAAACCAATGATGGAGATGATTTAACGGATGAATTATTGAATAAAGATAAGGTGATGTTTGTGGTGATATATGATTTGGATGTTGCGGATAGAAATGGATTTGCTCAGGTTAAGACTACAACGGATTTAGCCATGGCAAATGGATATACCGTTTATGGATTGTCTGCATCATATATTGATGATTTACTAGAATTGAATGCAAACGCTGGATTGAATATGGAATGGTTATTTGTAGATGCCACTGTCTTAAAAACCATTATTAGAGCAAATCCAGGGATTATTACAATGGATAAAGGAACGGTAACCGGTAAATGGAACTGGATCGATGCTGAAGATTTTAAACCGTAAATTCAAATTGGTTTAATTGATTGTTACACTGAGCCTGTCGAAGTGTATTTATTATGAAATCTTAATGTTTTATGAAACAAGCCTTGTTGGTTTTTATAGGAGGAGGATTTGGAAGTGTTGCTCGTTTCTTATTGGGTAAGGCGCTGAATAATTCTGGAGACGGAATTCCATACGGAACCTTTTTAGCCAATATCTTGGGGAGTTTACTTATTGGATTAATTTTAGGCTTGGCCTTGAAACATGAAGCATTAACGCAAAATCATACCTTGTTGTTAGCAACAGGATTTTGTGGAGGTTTTACCACCTTTTCTACCTTTGCTTATGAAAACCACGTGTTTTTAAAATCAGGTGATTTTATGAGCTTTGCCGTTTATACAATAGCTAGTTTTATAGTTGGGTTCCTTGCTGTTTTTGCAGGTATCTATGCCGTTAGATTTTTTGTTTAATGCTTTTTAAAAGCAAGCACGCCCGCTTTTATTGCTAAATCTAAGTCGTTTTCTCTAGGAGGTATCGGACACGAATATTCATCGTTATAAGCGCAATAAGGGTTATACGATTTATTAAAATCTATTACAATAATTTCGCCTTTCGGAATATCAACATCAATATATCTGCCGCCGTCATAGGTTTCGGCTCCATTTGTTAAGTCGTTAAAAGGAATGAATAAATGATCTGCATATTCTGGGTCTAAAATTAATTCTTGATTTTGATAAACTCTTAGTGTATGTTCCTTTCCGCTGTGTGTAAAAGTTGCAATTCCATATTGCGTATATAATGGTTTCCTATCTGTTGTTGTTTGCATTTCAAAAATAGGTTCGTCTGGGGTTCTCTCAAATGAGGCTTCAATTTTAAAAGATGCATCAATTTCAAAGAATGCCAATTCCTTAAACTTTTTAAAGTCTTTTTTCTTAAGTGGAGTTGTTTTTAAATCAGAAAATTCAACATTCATCTTGTACCTAAATTGTTCAATTTCTTCTTTGTGAGTCATTGGAGTTTCTTGATTACATCCTGTTAATGTTACTAAAAATAAAAGAAGATATATTGTTTTTCTCATGGGTTGTTCTGATTTGCGTTAAAGGTATTATTTTATTTTGTAGTTTTGAAACTTCATAAAACAGAATAAGCATGATGCTTTGTACAACCTATAAGAATGTCCATAAGTCGAGTATTAAAAATACTTGCCGGATTTTGTATGTGTTGTAGTTATTTAAAAATAAGATAAATCAATATAATCAAATCCGGCCTTGCGCCGGATTTTTTAATTTTAGACTATGTTAAAAAGAATGACCGTTTCGTATAGCGATTCATTTAAAGGACTTTCGACCGAAGTTTGGTGGTTGGCCTTGATTACGTTAATAAATAGAGCAGGAACAATGGTAATCCCTTTTTTGTCTCTGTATTTGACTGAGCATTTAAACTTTACACTTGTAGATGTGGGTTGGATCATGTCTGCTTTTGGTGTAGGCTCATTGGTTGGAACTTGGTTTGGCGGATTTTTAACGGATAAGTTCGGTTATTATAAAGTGATGGTGTACAGTATTATTGCTACTGGAGTCCTATTTATTGGTTTGCAATACTTAGAAACGTTTGCCATGTTCTGTTTGGGAATATTCACGGTTATTTTGGCCGCAGATGTATTTAGACCAGCCATGTTTGTGGCTTTAAGTGCTTATAGCAAACCCGAAAATAAAACTCGGTCTGTAACTTTAATCCGTTTGGCTATTAATCTTGGGTTTTCTGCAGGGCCGGCTATTGGCGGTATTATTATAACTTCTATGGGGTATGATAAATTATTTTGGATTGATGGAGTGACGTGTATCTTAGCAGGGATTTTATTGCTTAACGTTTTACATCCTAAAAAGGCACGTATTCTGGATGAGGTGGTGGTAAAGAATCCGGTTTCTGCCTATTCTGATGGGAAATTTTGGGTGTTGTTTGTGGCGTTGTGTTTATTCGGAATTGTGTTTTTGCAATACTTTTCTACCATTCCAATTTTTTACAAGCAGTCTCATTTTTTATCTGAATTTGATATTGGTTTATTGCTTGGAATGAATGGGTTTGTCATATTTATTTTTGAAATGCCACTGATTAAATGGTTAGAGAAATTGAAATACTCTAAAGTCGATTATATGATTTTTGGAACGGTGTTGTTGGGATTGAGTTTAGTCATTTTAAATGTTAGCGCTTGGACAGGTGTTTTGGTAATTGGTATGTTATTGATGTCTTTAGGAGAAATGATAACATTTCCGTTTTCAAACTCCTACGCATTAGACAGAGCAAAGAATGGTAAGCAAGGCCAATATATGGCTTTGTATAGCATGTCTTTTTCTGTTTCTCATATTATTGCCCACAATGCCGGAATGCGTTTGGTAGATGGTTATGGTTTTGAAAGTGCCTGGTACATTTTTACAATAATTTCAGTAGTTTGTATCTTGTGTTTTATGTATTTATTAAGGCGCTCTAACTAATGGGAATAGGTGTTTAGGTTAGCGACAAATTTTGCATTCGTCGCGATTTTTCATTTCACCGACCAAAACTCCTTTTTCATTCAGTTCATAGCCACAACAGTCCATATAGCCTTCGGCTACTTTTTTACGAGCGCGTTGTATGCGAGATTTTACAGTTGGTAAAGCGAGGTTTAATTGATTTGCTATTTCTTGTTGTTTAATCCCTTTTACATCTGCTAGAAAAAGAGGAGTTCTATATTTTTTATCGAGGTTCATGATATGGCTTAGTAAGCAATCTTTCTCGGTGTGCTCTAACTCTTCGGAATCATCTTCTATTTCAAAAATAGGAGTGTCGCTTTCTAGTTTCGAGTTTCTGAAATGGTCCAATACGGTATTTCTCGCAATTGAAAACACCCAAGATTTCAATTTAGAAGCATCTTTTAAAGTGTCTAGTTTGGTGTGAACTTTTAGAAAAGTTTCTTGCGTTAAATCATCTGACAAGGTACGATTTTTAACCTTGCTATAAATAAAGGAAAAGACATCTTTGGAGTACGTATTCCAAACGTGCTGTGTAGTCATAAATAAAATATTTTGACAGGTGAATATTGCTTGAATTTTCACCTGTCAAGTTTAACTAAATAGCTCTTTAACAGTTGCAATTAGAACATGAACAATTTTCACAAGTACAGTTTTGACACTGTCCGGTTTTACAAGGTTCACAATTGCATGTACAATTTGTATTTTTCATGGGTTTTCCTTTTAAATTCATACAATAGACGTACAAATTACAAAAAAGATGCATTTAAATATTACTTTTTACTCAATTAAGTAAATATTTGAATTGCAGTTAATAGGTTGAATAGTGCTGTTCGTTTTTTTATTGAAGTAATCGAACTATAAAAGGTGAAATAGACGCATTTTATCCTTAAAAATTATGGAAAAGTTGCTAATTTGGGAACATCTAAATTACTCAAATATGGATTTTAAAAAGACTTTTCTAATTGTTAGTTTCATACTGTTTAGTACAGCGTTAATAGCGCAAAAAAAGATATCAAAACAAGAACGGAAAGATGGGTTTGTTTCCTTGTTGAAAGATGGGAATTTAGATCAATGGGTTGGGAATAAAACAGATTATTTTTTAGAAAAAGGAATTTTAAAGGTTCGACCTGAAAATGGTGGGAGTGGAAATTTATATACTGCAGAAGAGTATGCTAGTTTTATATTAAGATTTGAATTTAAACTAACACCTGGTGCAAATAATGGATTAGGAGTACATGCGCCGTTAGAAGGGGATGCTGCATATGTGGGAAAAGAATTACAAATTTTAGATAATTCAGCAAAAAAATATGCTGACCTTAAACCGCATCAATATCATGGTTCTGTGTATGGAGTTGTTGCAGCAAAAAGAGGGCGTCAAAAGTCAGTAGGGCAATGGAACACACAAGAAGTTGAGGTGCGAGGAAATCATTTTAAAATAACATTAAATGGTGAGGTTATAGTTGATGCTGATGTATTAGAGGCGTCAAAAAATGGAACTGTAGATGGGAAAAAGCATCCAGGATTGAAAAAAAATAAGGGCCATATTGGCTTTTTAGGTCATGGTTCGCCTTTAGAGTTTAGAAATATTAGAATTAAACAATTAACAGATAAATAAAGATTTAAAATGAAGAAATTAGCCTTAGGAATTGTGTCAATATTACTTTTAATGAGTTGTGCTTCAGACGGAACAACTTCATTGTTTAACGGTGAAAACTTAGATGGTTGGACTAACTATGGGACAGAGAAATGGTATGTAGAAGATGGATTGTTAGTATGTGAAAGCGGGCCAGATGAGGCATATGGGTATTTGGCAACAAATGAACACTACAAAGACTTTGTTTTAACCTTGAAATTTAAGCAAGAAGCAAACGGAAATAGTGGAGTTTTTATTCGTTCTACAGTTGAAGGAACAAAAGTTTCTGGATGGCAAGTGGAAGTTGCTCCAAAAGGAAAACATACAGGAGGCGTATACGAATCCTATGGAAGAGGATGGTTAATTAAGCCAGAAGCAGAAAAAGAAGAGGCTTTAAAAGTTGGAGAATGGAATGAGATGAAAATCAGAGTAGTGGGTAACGACTTAACATCTTGGTTAAATGGTACAGAAATGGTACATATTTCAGATGAAAAAATTGGAGCAGGTGTTGGTTCTATTGCGTTACAAATTCATGATGGTGGAGGAATTAAAGTGAGATGGAAGGATTTAAAAATTAAAGAGATTAAATAAGGTTTCTTATCCTCTAATTGAAATGTCATTTTGAGCAAAATGAGATGAAGTCGAAAAATCTCAAGTAATTTGAGAAAAATGATTTCTCCACTTTGAGCGAAATGACATTTTTTATTTAAAAACCGTCTACATATTTCTTCTATATTGGCCTCCAACATTAAATAAGGTGTTGGTAATTTGACCTAAAGAACAAACCTTTGTTGCTTCCATTAATACTTCAAAAAGATTGGCGTTATTTACAGCTGCATCTTGTAAATTAGTCAATTGGTTTTCAACTTTGTCTAGTTGCGTTTTGTGTAAGTTTTCAATAACCTTAATTTGATATTGTTTTTCCGTTTCCGTAGCTCTAATAACTTCTCCAGGAATATTTGTAGGAGAACCTTTACTGCTTAGAAATGTATTCACACCAATTATTGGAAATTCACCAGTATGCTTTAGGGTTTCGTAGTACAAACTTTCTTCTTGAATTTTACTGCGTTGATACATTGTTTCCATAGCCCCTAAAACACCGCCACGTTCTGTTATACGCTCAAATTCTAACAATACTGCTTCCTCTACTAAATCGGTTAATTCTTCTGTTATAAATGCGCCTTGAATTGGATTTTCATTTTTAGCTAATCCCAATTCTTTATTGATAATTAATTGAATGGCCATGGCCCTACGAACACTTTCTTCGGTTGGCGTTGTTATAGCTTCATCATAAGCGTTGGTGTGCAATGAATTGCAGTTGTCATAGATGGCATAAAGCGCTTGTAAAGTTGTTCTAATATCATTAAAATCTATCTCTTGAGCATGCAAACTACGCCCAGATGTTTGAATATGATACTTTAACATTTGTGCTCTTGGATTTGCGCCATATTTATTTTTCATGGCTTTAGCCCAAATTTTACGAGCTACACGACCAATTACAGCATATTCTGGATCAATTCCATTAGAGAAGAAGAATGATAAGTTTGGACCAAATTTATTAATATCCATTCCTCTGCTTAAATAATACTCAACATAAGTAAAGCCATTGGCAAGCGTAAAAGCCAATTGAGAAATAGGATTCGCACCTGCCTCTGCAATATGATACCCAGAAATAGAAACTGAATAAAAATTACGAATGTTATTTTCAATAAAATACTCTTGAACATCTCCCATTAATCGCAATGCAAATTCCGTTGAAAAAATACAGGTGTTCTGTGCCTGATCTTCTTTCAGTATATCTGCCTGCACCGTTCCTCTTACCTTTGCAATCGTGTCTTTTTTAATTTTATCATAGACATCTTTCGGTAAAACTTGATCTCCTGTTATACCCAAGAGGAATAATCCAAGGCCGTCATTTCCGTCTGGCAACTTGCCTTGATATGAGGGTCTTTCTGTTTTACTTTTTGAGTAGAAGTCGTTAATTTTTTGTTCGATCTCCTTTGTAATTCCTTGCTCATGAATGTATTTTTCACATTCTTGATCTATGGCAGCATTCATGTAAAATCCTAATAGCATGGGTGCCGGACCATTAATGGTCATAGAAACGGATGTCATTGGGTTGGTTAATTCAAAACCTGAGTACAACTTTTTTGCGTCGTCTAAGCAGCAAATTGATACACCCGCATTTCCAATTTTACCATAGATATCTGGTCTAAGGTCGGGGTCGTTCCCGTATAAAGTTACACTATCAAAGGCTGTAGATAATCTTTTGGCTGGCATAGCCGCACTTACGTAATGAAAACGCCTGTTGGTTCTTTCCGGTCCACCTTCCCCTGCAAACATTCTCGTTGGGTCTTCACCTTGTCTTTTAAAAGGATAAATACCTCCAGCATACGGGAATTCACCTGGAACATTTTCTTGTAAGGTCCAATACAAGATATCTCCCCATGCTTCATATTTTGGTAAGGAAATTTTAGGAATGTCTATATGAGACAAGGATTTAGTATGTGTTTCAATTTTAATTTCCTTTTCTCGGACTTTAAATTTGAATATTGGGTCCGAATAATTAGATTTTAATGTTTCCCAATTGCAAATAATTTCCCAGTTGTATGGGTTTAAATCTTTTTTAACACGATTAAATTCAGAAAGTAGAAGAGAAACAAAATCTTTGTTTTCTGAATTGCATTGCTCTAATATTTCGGAAGTAATCAATCCAGAAGCATGTATACTTGGAACAAATCCAATAACAGATTCTAATGTTTTATATATTCCAAAAAGTTTTTGAGCTGTTTGTTTTTCTTGCTTGCAAAATTCGCTATAACCTCGGTTGTCGTCTGCAATTTCTGCTAAATAACGAACTCTTTTAGGTGGGATTATAAATTGTTTTTTACTGTCGCCTAAATCAAAATTAATAGAACTTTTAAAATTAACTGCTGTTTTAGTATTTAGTTTATTTACGATGGCAGCATATAATTGATTCGTGCCTGGATCGTTAAATTGTGATGCAATTGTTCCGAAAACCGGCATGTCTTCAAAGGATGTCTCCCAAAGATTATGATTGCGTTGGTATTGTTTTTTTACATCACGTAAAGCGTCCTCTGCACCGCGTTTGTCAAATTTATTTATGGCAATAATATCGGCAAAATCGATCATGTCAATTTTCTCGAGTTGAGTTGCAGCGCCATATTCTGGAGTCATAATGTATAATGAAACATCAGAGTGTTCCAAGATTTCAGTATCGCTTTGACCAATACCGGATGTTTCTAAAATGATCAGATCAAATTCAGCAGATTTTAAAATATTTAAGGCATCATTGATATGTTTGGATAAGGCGAGGTTTGATTGTCTTGTGGCTAAAGAACGCATGTAAACTCTATTGTTGTTTATGGAGTTCATACGAATTCTATCACCTAACAATGCTCCGCCAGTTCTTCGCTTTGATGGGTCTACCGAAACAATGGCAATGTTTTTATCATCAAAATCAGTTAAAAAACGCCTTACAATTTCATCAATAGATGAAGATTTACCAGAACCACCAGTACCCGTTATTCCCAAAACTGGAATTGTGGATGCATCCGCTTCTTTTCTTATAGCAGTAATAAATTGCGCATGTTTTTCAGAGAAATTTTCAACTCCTGATATTGCTGCTGAAAGTTGAGCAGGGATTTTGTGTTTTAGGTCTTTAACTTCAAAATTAATTTGTTCACCAGTTGGGAAATCACATTTGGAAACTAAGTCGTTAATCATGCCCTGCAAGCCCATTTCTCTACCATCATCCGGAGCATAAATCCGCGTAATTCCATAATCCATTAAATCTTTAATTTCATGCGGTAAGATTACGCCGCCTCCGCCACCAAATATTCTAATTTGTGTTGCTCCTTTTTCCTGAAGCAGGTCGAACATGTATTTAAAATACTCGTTATGACCCCCTTGATAAGAGGTTAGTGCAATGGCATTAGCATCTTCATGAATTGCTGTATTTACAACCTCTTCAACACTTCTGTCATGGCCAAGATGAATTACTTCTACTCCAGTTGCCTGAATGATACGACGCATTATATTGATGGCAGCATCGTGCCCATCAAACAAAGATGCAGCAGTAACAATACGTATTTTGTTTTTTGGCTTATAAGGCGCAATTTGTTCCATAGAATGATGATTGATAGGCTCGCAAGTTAGTCAAAAATTAAACGCTTTCGAGTAGATTTATCTGTTGGCACTTAATTATTATTAATAATTTAATAGAATGATTGTAGATAGTAAAAAATAATAATGTAATTCCTTTCTTTTATTGCGAAAATTGTAATTTTATATTGGTGGCTTTTGGTATGGTTGTTGATGTACTATTTTCGATTTTATTCTATGCAGTGTGCTAGGATTAATTCTTAATTAAAATTGATTAAAATGAAATTTGTAAAACTACTTTCCTTTCTATTTGTAATGGCTGTTTTATTTTCGTGTTCTACTATAAGGGTAGCTGCTGATTATGATACGATGGCCGACTTTACGCAGTATAAATCATATGCTTTTTATAAAAAAGGAATTGATAAGGTAGAAATATCTGATATTGATAAAAAGAGGATTTTAAGAGCAATTGAAGCTGAATTCTCGGCTAGAGGAATGGTGAAATCTGAGAATCCAGATTTAGTTGTTAGTATTTTCGCCAAGTCCACAAAGAAAGTGGATATCTACGGAGGATACAATAATTTTTACCCTTATGGATACGGATATTGGAGTCCGTGGTATTATGGACCTAATTATGGACAACAGGTTTCTGTGCACGAAGAGGGAACATTATTTGTAGATTTTATTGATAACAAAAAGAAAGAATTAGTTTGGCAAGGAATAGGAAAAGGAGCACTTATTATTGATAACGCTGCTAAAAAGGAGGCAAGAATTAAAGAGTTTATAAAAAGAATACTAGAGAAATATCCCCCTTTTATGGAAGAGGAAAAAAGGGGTAAAAAATAATTTGAATTAATACTTAGTTAAAATGTGCGGTGAAGAAATTCATCGCATTCTTTTTTTTAATTGGAGATAGATGTTCCAGAATCCGCATAAATCATATCATCTATATCTGGTTTAAAATTATTTAATACAATTTTTTTGACAGATTTGTTTAGATAGGTCATGGACCTAAAACTTGAATGGTCTAATGCAATTACAACAAGGTCGTCATCCGTATATTGGGTAAGTGCTGTACTAAATCCATTCCAACGACCATAGTGATAAATTCGTTTTTCATTATTTTTAAAATCGAGTCTAAAACCAAATCCGTAAGGTATTTTTCTACCATATCGGGTTTCACCATTACTGTACATTAGATTTAGAGATTCCTCCGAAATAAGATTACCTGAGTTTAACCCAATTATCCATTTGTATAAATCTTCTGCGGTAGAATAGATGTTTTTGTCTCCGACAACACCATCGTTTACCGTTCCTCTAATTTTGGCATGACGCCAACCACGGTATAAACGATACCCATCTAATTGATTTGTATGCACTGCATCGTGCTCAAAACTATAAGCATATGAATTGTGCATTTGCAATGGATTAAAGATATTTTCTCTTAAAAAAGTGGCATAACTTTGTTTGCTCACCTTTTCTATAATAGAAGCCAAAACAAAATAGGCGCTGTTCGAATAATCGAATTTTCGACCTGGTCTAAAAAAACGATTTACATCTGCTGTATTCATTAATTCCAACATTTCTGAATTTGTCGGAGCTAGGTCTTTCTTCCATTTGTGTTCTGCAATCCAAAAATAATTTGGTAAACCTGCAGTATGATTTAAAAGGTGCCTTACAGTGACCTCTTTGTAGGGGAAGTCTGGGAAATATTCCGTTATAGTATCGCTTAATTTTAGCATTTCACGATCTCTTAAAATCAGGATTGCGCCTGCTGTGAATTGCTTGCTTACAGATGCTAACTGAAAAATAGAATTGGAGTCTATTTTTGTTTTTTTACTAAAATTTGCATAGCCATAATTTCCTTTAAAAATAACCTTTCCTTGTTGAGCTACCAGAACACTTCCATGAAAATCGTGTCTTTTATGAATTCTTTTAAATAAAGAATCTAATTTATGGTTTACTTTTTTTGTTTTTTCTTCTGGGTAATACTTCAGGTCGATAGAAAAATATTCATTCTTCTCTTCAACTGGTTTGACGTTAGATTCTTCCGAATCATCCGATATTTGATTGTTAGAGGTAGCAATTATAAACCCACTTAAGAATACAATGAGACCAATTACAGTAAATTTTAAATACTTATTCATTTATTAAATCAAACCCAGTTTTTTTGAAGGAGTTGCAAATTACCAAACTATGGAAAAATATCAAAACGCTATCTATTAATTAACATAAAAATACATATGTTTTAACAAGGTTGTTTTAGTATTTTTGTGCCATGGATTATAACAATTTGCCTGCTATTGAGCCAGATGATTTTTATTGGAATGAACAGGGCTATCGGGTGTTTACAGAAAAATACCATTTAAAACGAGGCTATTGTTGTAAGAGTGGATGTAAACATTGCCCGTTTGGATATGATAAGAAAACAGATACTTTTATAAAATAAAGAGGTTGCCAATTAATTGACAACCTCTTTTAAGTTTAATGCTTTTAAGAAACCTTATTTAGGATCTAAAACACCATCAATTCTAGCAGCGATATCTTGTAAATGATAACGAGTAATTGTGTTTGGTGCGCTTCCAGCAGCACGAGTTGCATCACGCTTAATTCTGTTTAATTCTCCTCTAATAACAGGAATCATATCAGATTGGTTAACGGTAACTGCAGTTGTTTTAACATATGGAGATGAAGATCTACCACTAACATTTTTAGCGTTCATAAGACTTGCTAAATGCTCTACGTGAGCACGTTGTAAACTTCTTGCGTAAGCATCACTTGCGCCGTTAGCCCAAATTCCTTGACGGATATCGTACATTAGGGTAGTTAAGGTGTATGCATTTGAACTACCGTTAATGGCTTCATTTTCTACCATACGCATCATACGTTGCATATTCAATAAATTACGTAATCCTCTTTTTTGAATAGAAGTAATTCTTTCAATATTTCCAGCATATTCAGTTCTTCCAATAATTTCATTGTCAATTAACCATGTTGGTGTAGCAAATAAATGCTCGTTCAAAAACTTTACAGAATTACGCTGTTTGTCTTTGTCAACATGCGTGTAAACAGCTCCGTCTTGGTCGCTAGTTTTGTAAAATTCGTAAACGCCACCAACGTTAGATGAAACATGTCCAATATATCTTCCGAATTGAGAAACTACATGACCATACATAGCGCTTAAATCGCTATAATTTTCACCGTCCTTAGTTGTCCATTCCATTAGATTAGGAACAATTCTCTTTAAGTTAGCAATTCCATATTCACTTGCTTTGATAGCATCATCACCTAAATCTTCAGTTTGAGAACTTGGATCTACCACACCACCTGCTTGTTGATGACCAAATCTATATCTAGCATCACCAGCATGTTCTAAAATCCAAGCATTTAATGTTGCTTTTTCATCAGCAGCATTTTCAGCATCTAAAATAGGACGGTATCCCCAAGAAATAGCATATTTATCATATACACCAATATTAGGCATTAAAGAAACGCCTTCATCACCTGGTTGTGCAACATAATTGAAACGTGCATAATCCATAATAGATGGCGCCGTTCCATATTTTTGAGTGAATGAAGCAGAACGTAAAGAATCTACTGGCACTGCAGAAGAACTTCCCATATTATGAGGTAATCCAATTGTGTGACCAACTTCGTGAGAAGAAACAAACTTGATTAATTCGCCCATAACTTCATCTTTAAATCCAACTTTTTGAGCATCTTGATTGATTGCAGCTGTTTGAACAAAGAACCAACCTTGTAATAAACTCATTACATTATGATACCAGTTAATGTCAGATTCTAAAATTTCTCCAGATCTTGGGTCACTTACGTGAGGTCCATTTGCATTTGGAATTGGAGAAGCTAAATAACGTACAACAGAATAACGAACATCTTCTGGACTCCAATCTGGGTCTTCTTCAGGTGAAGGTGGGTCTTTTGCAATAATTGCATTTTTGAAACCTGCCGCTTCAAATGCAACTTGCCAATCGTTAATTCCTTGCTTAATATAAGAACGCCATTTTTCTGGAGTGGCTCTATCTACATAATAAACAATTTGTTTCTTTGGTTCTACTAGTTCACCTCTTTTGAATTTTTCGATATCCTCATCCTTTACTTCCAATCTCCATCTATCTAAATAGGTCTTAGTTTTGGTTTTTTGAGCTTCATCTCCATAATCTTGTGTGCTAGATGTAAACCAACCAACGCGCTCATCAAAATACCTTCTTTGCATTGGTACTTTTGGTAATAAGATCATAGAATTACTCATTTCTAAAGAAATGGTTCCTAAGTTTGAATTTGAAGGTGCAGCACTGGCTGCATATGTTTTTACATGTCTTAATTCAATGTTCAATGGATAACTACTAATTCTTTCAATATAAGATTTGTCAGCTTCCATACGCGTTACTTTGTAGCGTTTTCTAGATCTTACAGGCATTCCTAAAGACTTTACATCTTTAGCTAATAAGTCAGTTGCTTCAATAACTGTAGAGGTAGAATCTTTACCAAATGCCTTAATAGCAAACGTAAATAATACAGGCTCAAAATTAGAATTTACAACGGCTTCATGAACAGGTAGAGAATCGGCTGCAATTATATCATGAGATACAACGCGCAATACTATTTTATTGTCCTTTTTTTGCCAGCGTAAAACTTGTTCGTTTTGCTTACCACCACCAAAACCAATTCCGGTTGCAGTTTTTGCAATTCTTGTAACCATTAACATTTCTCGCTCTAAAAGTGAATCTGGAATTTCGAAGAAATATTTTTGATCTATTTTGTGAACTTTAAAAAGACCTTCATCAGTCTTAGCATCTTTGGTAATAACCTTTCCATAAGGCTGAATTGCACCTTTTTTAGGTTTTGGTTCAGGTTTTTTCGCTTCTGTAGCGGGAGCATTTTTGTCGTTCTTTTTTTTCTTTCTTTGTGCAGAAATATCCAAAGTGAACGTGGTTATTAGCGCAAATGCCAAAAACCCTGGGAGTAATTTTTTGATCATAATTTATATTTGAATTATTGTTAAATAATGAGTGAACGAATGTATTAAACTAAATGTTAAAATTTCTTAAAAAAGTGTTAAAGAGAAATTGTAATTGTTAATGAATCTCTTGTAAGTAATTGATAAAGAGTCGTAATTGTATTATATTTGAAAGTAACTTAAATTTAAGAAAATAATGGAAAATTTATCTCATCAAGAAAAAGTAATGTCATTTAAAGAATGGGCATTGACAATTTTTATTGCATCACTACCTTTAATCGGATTGATAATGGTTTTGGTTTGGGCCTTTGATAGTAATACCAATATTCATAAAAAGAATTGGGCAAAAGGAAATCTTTTAATTATGGTGTTAGGATTTGTTTTAGCATTCTTTTTCTTGTTCGTTTTTGGTGGGATGGCGCTCTTGGCTGGCTTGGCGAATAACTAAAAATAATGTAAATAAAAAACGGATTGTATTTAGAATTTCTAAATACAATCCGTTTTTTATTGAATTTTAAATATTTATTCCTTCATTCCTGGAATGTTTTCTGGCTTTTTTGTTTGCCAATGAAATTCTTCGGCCTTTTTTTCAATTGGTAAAACCTCATTTAAATTATTAGCATCATATACAATTCCATTTTTAACAACATGTGTGATGGTATTTGTATTTCTTAAATTGTCCAGTGGGTTTTTATCCATTATTACAATGTCAGCCATTTTTCCCACTTCTAATGAACCGAGTTCTTTTTCAAGACCTATTGCTTCGGCTCCAATTATAGTCGCAGTTCTTAAAGCATCTAAATTTTTCATATTTGCACTTGCAACAGACCATAGTTCCCAATGATAACCGAGTCCTTGCAATTGACCATGACTTCCAACACCACCAATTCCATTAGCTTCAATTAAATCAGTCATAAAAGCGGCATGTTTCTTAAATACATGTTCTTCATCCATAAACCATCCTGGTCGGCGTCTAGATTTACCAGCCAATTCTTGGTAAGGAGTAAAGTATTGCATTTTGGCATCATGGTATGGGTTTTCTCTAGAATAATAATAGTTTTCAGCCCATGGGCCACCATATGAAACTAGAAGCGTTGGGGTAACTGCCATTTTTGATTCTGCAACGGTTTGGATAACATCTTTATAAATTGGAGCAACAGGGAACGAGTGCTCGTGTCCTGGATATCCATCAATTAAATTAACCATATTCATTTTAAACTGCAAGCCACCTTCTGTTGTGGGCATTAATTCTAATTCTTTACAGGCCTTGATAATCCATTGGCGTTGTTGCCTGTTTCCAGCCATGTACATTTTAATAGTTTTGGTATGATAGTATTCGCTGTATTGTTTTAAAACTTCTTTCGCATGTTCTTGATTTTTAATGTTGTATGCCCAAAAACCTACTCCTGGACCTGTGCTATACACACGTGGGCCATGGATCATTCCTGCATCAACCATATCGGCATATGTCAAAACATCGGTTGTTGCGGTTTGAGGGTCTCTTGTCGTAGTAACACCATAGGCTAAATTTGCACTATACATCCAAACCTGATTCTTATGAAGATTCCAATGAGGCCACATATGCGCATGGGTGTCAACAAAACCAGGAGTTAAAGTTTTACCAGAAACATCCATTGTTTTTGCGTTTCTTGGTACCGTCAAACTGCCTGATGCACCAACGGCTTTAATTCGATTATTTTCAATTAAAATATCTCCATTTTCAATAACTTCTGCACCATTCATGGTGATTATTCTTCCACCTTTTAACAGAATTGTTCCTTGCGGAGTTGCACGTTGATATGGAACTTTGACTTTTAATTCACTAGCTTCAAATTTTGGATCTTTCTTTTGCTTTTCTGTTTTATCCTTTTGAACCGTATCTTTCTTCTTTTCTAATTTTTTTTCATTCTTTTTGGCTAGTGTCAGACTATCTTTAAACGCTTTTCCTTTTGCTAACTCGTAACTGAAATAACTAGAACCTAATGACCAATTTACAGACTCACTATTGTCAGACCAAGAAGGAAATTCACCTCCCATAATAGTTAATTTTTGTGAAGGGAACGCCGATTTATTTGCATCGGCTAAAGAGATGGTTGGTGTTTTGCCAATATTTGGAATTATAACTGAATAAATATCATTATTAATATGGGCTAAAGCTCTTGTTCCATCGGGAGAAATTTTTATTACTGAGGGTTTAGAAGCCTTATTGTTTTCTCTCCACGCATCTTCTTCAGAAGGTAAAATATGATGTCCATGGCTATCGTTAAAAACGTCAGAAGAACCATAAGTTGTGATACCAGTTAATATGAGATGCGACTTTTCATCTGTACCATCCCATCGAATAGAAATCAATCCTTTCTTAGCATGATTTAAATATATACGGTCATTTACTTTTGTAAAATGTGGTAGTGTTCTTCCTTTCGATTTTTCAATAACTGAAATTGACCCTCCATTTGAAGGTATCCATGCTAGTTCTTCAAATACCCTCGGTTTAAATGGGTCAATTGCATCATTATAAGTTTGTGCACTTCCTTTCATAAAAGCGATACGGTCACTCTTATAAGACCATGCCGGTGAAGCGTAAGTTCCAGGTTCTTTTGTTAATTGAGTTATGGTATTTCTTCCATTTGCAACTACTTTATAAATATGCCCACCTCCATGCTGCCATGTAGAGAAAGCAATAAATTGTCCGTCTGGAGACCAGGCAGGAAATGCTTCGGTAAAATCGTTATTGGTTAATCTTTTTAGATCATTATTTGAAACGTCTAAAAGGTATAATCGGTTCAATGCTGTAAAGGCAATTTTTGATCCATCCGGAGAAGGAGTTACGTCTCTAATTTGTGTTACAAAGGCTTCAGGGGCATCATCAATTTCATAATCAAAAGACACCATTGGACCAAGATCTAGTTCAACATCAACTTCAAATGGGATTTCAGTTGCAACATTATTCGCTACTGATATAGAATAAATTTTACCGCCATAAGAAGCAATTAGACTTTGACTATCTGGAGTAAAAGACATGCCTGGTAGAACACCTGAATCAGCAACTGACTCTTGGTCGTCTCTTTGCACAGGATAGGCTAACCAACGTTCGTCACCATTTTTAATATTTCTAAGAACCAACCCTGTTTTATCTTCAAATCTGCTACCATACACCATATAATTTCCATCTGGTGAAAAAGTAGGAGTAAAGGCAGATCCATATCTAGAAGTAATAACCTCTGTATCTCCATTTTCTCTGTCAAAACTTCTTATTTGATATTGCGGAAATTGAGCATTGTAATTCCAAGCATTTGTTCTAGAGGAAAAGTAAATATGACTTCCATCGGCACTGAATGCTGGATCGATTAATTTTAAGTTCTTTGGTTCTTTAATTAATTGGGCACCACTACCACCATCTATATGATATAGAAATGGTTTAATATTTCTTCGTCCAGTAACCCCTACAATATAGTCTCCGTCAGGGCTCCAGTCTGCAGAGAAGTGGTATTTGTTTTTATCCTTAGTAAGTTGTTTGTCTTTTTTTGAGTCGAGGTTTAAGGTCCAAATGTTATCGTTTCCACTTTTATCTGAAATGAATACAATTGATTTTCCGTCAGGACTAAATCTTGGATGTACATCATAGGGCATTCCAGAAGTAACTTTTGTCGCTTTTCCACCCGCAATTGGCAAGGAGTATATATCTCCCATCATATCAAAAACAATTGATTTTCCATCGGGGTGTACATCAACAGAAATCCATGTCCCCTCATTGGTTGTAAAAGATATTTTCCTTTCCGGTTCTAAAGGAAGTTCTTTGGTTGCTTTTTTAGTAGAATCTTTTTTTACTTCATTTTCTTGTGAGAAAATATGGGAAGTAAATAATAAGAAGACGATAGTGGTAAGTAAGGCTAAGTTGTTGTATTTCATAGTGTAGTTAGTTTGAATATTTCCTTAAAGGTAAGGAATTTCAATAACTACAAACTTAAATATTGTTTTTTGACGTATTAGATTTGAATTTTCCAAGAGCGATTAAAACAGAGATAATAACTACAATTAAAAGTGTAATAAAACTCATCTTTAAATTACTGTTATTAGAGATGAAACCTAATACAACGGGTCCAATTAAAAAACCAATAAAACCAACACCAGAAACAAAGGATATCGCTGCAGAAGCCGATATGTTTTTTGCCTTTCCTGCGGCTCTAAAAATTTCAGGAATTATTACTGATAAACCAAGTCCAATAATTGCGAACCCAAAAAGTGTAGTTAAATATTGAGAAGTTAAAACAAGGCCGAAACCAATTGATGCTAATATGCCTCCGTAAATAATAACTTTTATACCTCCGATTTCAGCACTTATTTTATCGCCAAAAAATCGACCAATAGTCATTGTAGTAGAAAATAGAACAAATCCTAGCCCAGCAACACTTTTATTAGAAACTCCAACAATTTCTAAAAAATATAAATTACTCCAATGTTCAATGGCACCTTCGCTTGCCATTATTCCAAAAGCAATAAATGCAAGACCTAATAGCGGTATTAATTTGCTAAAACTTGACGCGCTCTTATCCTCATTTTTTGAAGTTTCTTTTATTTTTATATAGTTTTTAGAAACGATTAAATTAGTAATTAACACAAGCGCTATCATCAAAATAATGTGAGTGAGGCTTGGGATATACAACCCAATTAAAAGACTACCAATACCTGCTCCAAGAACACCTCCTAAACTAAAAAAGCCATGAGCCGCCGACATAAAGTTTGAATCTTCAGATTTCTCTATTTCTGATACTAAGGCATTCATTGTTATATCGGTAGTTCCAGAAAAGATTCCGATTACAAATAAACTCATGCATAACGACGAATAATTAGTTGCTAAAAAAGGTAGCATAAAGGAACATGCAAATAGACTAATTCCTATTAATGTTAGTTTTCCCGTTCCTATTTTTTTTGATAAAAACGGTACAAAAGGTAGAATAAGAATAATTCCAGCAGCTAAGCAGAATAACGCAATTCCTAATTCGGCATCATTTAAACGCAGTTTCTCTTTAATATCTGGAATGTATAACACCCACGTACCCATTAATAAATTAATAGATGCAAAGACCCAACATGGTGCAAAATAACGTTTGTTTGTAAGAATTAAACGAAGAGAATTCAAGGTTTTTAGTGACTTTTGGTATTGTTAAAAAGAATCATGATTGTAATGATTGAATGTTTTATTTTGTTGGCTCCCCGTACTCATTCGTTGAATAATCTCCATCTGTACAGTAAAAAACAAGTAGTACAATTCCTCCAAGCGGAATCAATCCAATTAAATACCACCAACCACTTTTGTTGGTATCATGTAACCGTCTAATTGCAACCGAGATACTAGGAATAATCAACAATATTGCAAAAGCGAACATAACAATACCAGTTAAGATTAATATTATTTCAAGTTCGGCTAATATTCCTATCGCCCCTATAGCATATATTCCAAGTACTATAATTAAATTGACTAAGGTAAAATACCAATACTCAGATCTTCTGGCTCTTCCTTCAAAATTGAAGTAATTATCGATGACCACTTTTTTCCACCAGTCAAACATATTGTATTCGTTTTCACTTTTTGTAAATTCCATTTTAAAGTTTTTTTATTGCTGACGAATTTAAGCTAATTCAATGAATAACTCTTTGCCAATTTTATTTACTTTGACAACGTTTTTTAAAGACTCCTTTATGGTTTTATTTGATTTTAGGCATCAAATCTCGCTTTGCACCATAATGCGATTGAAGACTTACAACTTCGTCCTTTTCATTAAATTGCAGGGTATACATATATGAGGCACCAAAAATTGCTTCATATGTAAATGAATGTTTATTGATTGGGTAAATTTCTGAAACAAAATGTCCACCATGATTTCCGTCCCAACTATAAAATAATTTCCCGTCTTTAATTTTAATTTCGGCTCTTCCCCAAGGACTTTTATAACTTCCAACATAATGTTCGTAATCTGCTAGTTTGTAACTTGGGGTAGGTGAAATTTTAGTGTGTAATATTTTCTCATCATCCAAAACTTCATCAATTTCTCTATATACTTTTAGAGCAAGTGCTCTAAAGTTATGTGCTAAAGTAAATTTTTGATGTATAGCCACTTGAAAATAATCTGAGGCGAAATTAAAATATGAAGGATCCGTAAGAAAGTAGGTATACATTTCATCGGTGTAATTGTCATTTAAGTAATTAAACACATTCCAAGTTGCATACCAATCTTTGGTGTCCCGTAAATAATTCGCAAAGTCATAAACCATTTTCTTTTCAATTTCGTCAGTCGATTCACTTACTTGCTTTAAATCAATATATAAACTCTTTAATTCATTTATTATTGAATAAAATTCTTGCAGGTTTCTATCTTCAGCCTGCATTAGATTTGCGAAAGCATTATCAGCAATATAAAATGGATATTCGTGGCTTATAATTCGAGTAAGTTCTCTTTCATTTTTATAATCTTCGCGCGTATATATTTTGTTGTTTATCTTATGTAAGATGTCATCTCTTTCTATAGATTTAGCAATTATGGCATTAGCCTTATTTATGTTTAAAATTAATTCCTTTTGAACATTTTCCATTAACTGAATAACATTGGTTTTAGATTTTTTAGCCTCGTTCCAATTATTAATTTGCAATGCGATTAAAATACCTATAACAACTAAAACTATTTCTCCAATAGCATATTTAAAATACTTTCTAGTTTTTCCTTCTGAAAGTAATTGTTGTCTAATTTTTCTAAAAAATTTTATCATGTTCAGTAGGTTGGTTTGGTTTTATAAATATATGAAAGTTATATTTGGTATTAGATGAACAAAAAAAAGGAATTACCATTAAGTAATTCCTTTTCTATATTAATAAGATCCTTCGATAAACTCAGGATGACATTATACGTTTATACCAACTCTACGAATAAACCTTCGTCAGTTTTGTTTACTTTGGCAACATCCTTTTTAGTAAGTCCCTTAATGGTTTTGTCCCATTTTTTATTGCTTAATCCACTTTGAGATTTCAATTCATTTAAGTCAATTTTTTCAACTTTTTGTATGATTGCCAACACTGCTTTTTCTTCATCATTCAATTCCACAGTTGGTGCTTTCTTTTCCGGTTTCATTTGTGGGAAGAACAATACTTCTTGAATAGATGCATTGTTGGTCATAAACATAACCAAACGATCAATTCCAATTCCGATTCCAGATGTCGGAGGCATTCCATATTCTAAGGCGCGCAAAAAGTCTTGGTCAATGAACATTGCTTCATCATCTCCTTTTTCAGACAATTTCATTTGATCTTCAAAACGCTGACGTTGATCAATTGGGTCATTTAGCTCTGAATAGGCATTTGCCAATTCTTTTCCATTAACCATCAACTCAAAACGTTCTGTTAAAGCAGGATTATCTCTATGTTCTTTAGTCAACGGACTCATTTCTTTAGGGTAATCCGTAATAAATGTAGGCTGAATATAATGATGTTCACATTTTTCACCGAACAATTCATCAATCAATTTACCAACTCCCATTGTTTCATCTACCTCAATTCCAACTTGTGTACAAACCACTCGCAATTCTTCTTCATCCATTCCCGCTACATCATGCCCAGTGTGAATTTTAATTGCCTCTAAAATTGGTACACGAGCATAAGGTGCTTTAAAGTTGATCATATTATCACCAACTGGTACTTCAGATGTCCCGTTTGAATCAATGGCCACTTTTTCTAACAACTCTTCCGTCATTTCCATCATCCAATTGTAGTCCTTATATGCAACATAAAGTTCCATTACTGTAAACTCTGGATTGTGCGTTCTGTCCATCCCTTCATTTCTGAAGTCTTTAGCGAATTCATATACCGCATCAAAACCACCAACAATTAATCTTTTTAAGTATAATTCATTGGCAATTCTTAAATATAATGGCATATCAAGCGCATTGTGATGTGTCATAAACGGTCTAGCCGCAGCACCACCAGGAATTGGCTGTAGAATTGGAGTTTCTACCTCAAGGTAATTTCTATCATTAAAAAATTGACGAATAGAATTCGTAATTTTTGTACGCTTTATAAAAGTGTCTTTTACGTGGTCATTTACAATTAAATCTACATAACGCTGACGGTATCTAGATTCTGCATCATTAAAGGCATCGTGTACATTTCCATCGGCGTCTGTTTTTACAACAGGTAATGGTTTTAGTGACTTCGATAACAGGGTTAATTCCGTAACTTTTACAGACGTTTCACCTACTTTTGTTTTAAAAACAGTTCCTTTTATTCCGATAATATCCCCCATATCCAATAATTTTTTGAATACGGTGTTGTACAATGTTTTGTCTTCTCCGGCTGCAATCTCATCACGATTGATATAGATTTGCATACGTCCACTACTATCTTTTAATTCTGCAAAAGAAGCCTTTCCCATAATTCTTCGGCTCATAATACGGCCAGCCAATACTACCTGTTTATCTTCAAACGTATCAAAATTTTCAACAATTTCTTTAATTGTTGCGGTTGTTTTATACTGCGCCGCAGGATACGGGTTGATACCTAGTTCGCGTAATTGTTGTAGTGATTGTCTTCTTACAATTTCTAATTCTGATAATTGCATTATGGAAACTTTTTAGTGTCTTAATTAATTAGTTTGCAAAGATACAACCAATTGATTAATAACAAATAGTAGATTTTGTAAAATATACATAGTAATATTACGAATAGTTAAATAAATGCGCTATGTTTGCAGTCTGTATTTAACGATACAGATTAGTTGTGTTGTTTGACGTTGAAAGGCGTCAATAGGTTTATTAAAACCAATGGAAAGCTTCCCGTATTTCGGGACGCTTTTTTTGTTTTATGGGAGTTCATTTTTTGCGGTTTCTAATGTTCTGGAAATAATCTTTAGAAAAACAACTCTTTATATTCCCAAAACTCAATCCAGTATAAATACACAAACACAATACTTACCCCAAGTTTTAATCCTGTTGACAAAAGGAATCCAACAAAGGAACCAAAAGCCGCTTTGAGAGCTCTGTTAAAGTCTTTAGAATTGTAGATTAGTTCCCCGATAAGTGCACCAGCAAATGGACCAAGAATTATACCCAATGGCCCCATAAAAATTAATCCAACAATAAGGCCAATCATTGAGCCACGAACCCCGAATTTACTGCCGCCAAACTTCTTGGTACCCCAAGCAGGAATTAAATAGTCGATTCCCCAAACAAGTATAGATACTGCTAAAGCGATACCTAAAAAAGTCCAATTCATTGGTATGATACTTGTGAAGTGGAGTAGGAGTAATCCGACCCAACCGGTAATTGGACCGGGTAATACCGGAAGGAATGACCCAATGATGCCGAGTAGTACAAATAAAAATCCGATGATGAGTAAAAAGATATCCATGCTTATAAATTGTTAGTAAAAGTAAAACGATTCTAACAGAAGTTTGTTTCATCGGTGAGAATATTTTTAACTAAAAAATTAGTTTAAACTAAATATTTAGTTACATTTGCATTGTTGAACTAAAAAATTAGTTGAAAAATGAGTAAACAATTAACAAAAGCAGAAGAGCAAATTATGCAGGTGTTATGGGACTTAGAAGAGAGTTCGGTAAAGGATATTATTGAAAAATTACCCAATCCAAAGCCTGCTTATAATACCGTATCTACAATTATAAGGATATTAGAAACCAAAGAATTTGTTGGGCATAGACCTATGGGTAGGGGGTATATTTATTTTCCAATTATTGAAAAAACGGAATATACCAATCAGAGTTTACACAAACTGGTAGACGGGTATTTTGGTGGCTCTTTTAAAAGTATGGTGTCCTTTTTTATGAAAAAGAATGATGTCGACTTGAAAGATTTAGAGTCGATTATGAAAGAAATTAATAAAGAAAATAAATAGGTATGATAAATTATATAGTACAAGTCGTTTTATTTCAGATTTTATTTTTGGTGGTTTATGATTTGTTTTTACAAAAAGAGACCTTCTTTAAATGGAATAGATTATACCTATTGGTAACGCCGGTTTTATCTTTTGTAATTCCCTTCATAAAATTTGATTTTATACAAAATTCAGTTGCTCAAGAAAGCATCATTTGGTTGCCAGAAGTAGTACTTAACCCAGAAATGGTAATGGTAGAACAGATGTCGAATCCCACTGAAACATTTAACCTTTTAAATTGGTTGTTCTATATTGGTGTTGGTGTATCTGTGTTATTATTTTTATGGAATTTAACCAAAATAGTACGATTAATTCATCAAAACAAAAGGGTGAAGCAGCAACAGTTTTCGTTGGTTTTGATGGATAATCAAAAATCTCCATTCTCATTTTTCAACTATATCTTTATTCATAAAGACACCTTAAAGAAAGATGACTTACAAATAATTCAACACGAATTGGTGCATGCAAAGCAATACCACACACTTGATTTACTCTTTTTTGAAATTTTTAAAATCGCGATGTGGTTCAACCCGTTGATTTATATTTATCAGAAAAGAATAACAGTTGTACACGAGTATATATCGGATGCTGAGGTGGTGAAAAAAAATGATAAGAAAACCTACTTCAACAATTTATTATCACAAACATTTAATGTGGAGAACATCTCCTTTACCAATCAATTTTATAAAAAATCATTAATTAAAAAACGTATAGCCATGATTACAAAAACACATTCAAACAAACTT
>MPDD01000010.1 GCA_001874265.1 Bacteroidetes bacterium MedPE-SWsnd-G1
ATGGTGCCGATGGGGCTATTGGACCGCAAGGACCAGCAGGAGTTGACGGGTCAGACGGTGCACAGGGACCACAAGGTAATCCTGGTGTTGATGGTGCCGACGGAGCAACTGGACCAGCAGGGGCTGATGGAGCCGATGGTTCGAATGGTACAGACGGAAAATCTGCTTATCAAATAGCAGTAGATGATGGATTCATAGGTGATGAAACTGCATGGCTTGCTTCTCTTGAAGGAACCGATGGTGCCGATGGGGCTATTGGACCGCAAGGACCAGCAGGAGTTGACGGGTCAGATGGTGCACAGGGACCACAAGGAGACCCTGGTATTGATGGTGCTGACGGAGCAACTGGACCGCAAGGAGACCCTGGTGCTGATGGTGCTGACGGAGCAACTGGTCCGCAAGGAAATATTGGTGTAGATGGAAAATCTGCCTATGACGTTGCGGTAGAAAATGGTTTCGGTGGTACGGAAGCGGATTGGCTTTTATCATTAGAAGGTGCAGATGGGACCGACGGTGCAACTGGAGCAACTGGTGCACAAGGACCACAAGGTAATCCTGGGGTTGATGGTGCCGACGGAGCAACTGGACCGCAAGGACCACAAGGAAATATTGGTGTAGATGGAAAATCTGCCTATGATGTCGCGGTAGATAATGGATTCGGTGGTACGGAAGCGGATTGGCTTTTATCATTAGAAGGTGCAGATGGGTCCGACGGTTCAGACGGTGCAACTGGAGCAACTGGAGCACAAGGACCACAAGGAGACCCTGGTGCTGATGGTGCAACTGGAGCACAAGGACCACAAGGTCCTGCAGGAGCAACAGACCATTTATTGCTCTCTAACATTGGAACCAATACACACACACAAATTGATACGCATATTGCTAACAACACAGGTATAAATACTGGTGACCAAGATATTACTGGTATAGCAACAAATACAACAAATATTACGGCAAATGCGGCACAAATTTTACTATTAGACACAGCCATAGGTGTTATCGAAACTGAACAAGCAACACAAAATACAGCAATTGATTTGAATACAGCCAAAGCTTCTGAAAGTACTACGGTGAGTGATACTGCGGAATTAGACTTAACTTTAACTGGAACTGATATTACTGCCGATCTCGTTGCTAGTAGTATTGACGAAACTAAACTAGATGCTTCAGTTAACACCAGTTTAGATTTAGCAGATACCGCATTACAATCTTTCACGGAATCCGACCCCACATTTACTGTAAGCCAAGCAGCGAATATCGATGCTACAGACATTGCTAATTTGGGTAATTTATCTGGAACTAATAGTGGTGATATAGTTTTGGCTGGGGCATATGACTATATAACTATATCTAATCAAACCATCACAAGAAATCAGATTAATTTAAGTACTGATGTAACTTGGGGTGCTGCAAGTGTTCCAACTGCAAATATATTAGCAGCGGCTGTAACGCAACACGAAAGCGCTTTAACAATAACAGAATCACAAATTTCGGATTTAACTCATACTATTGACACCAACTTAACTGAGACTGAAGTAGATGCATTTGTAGCTAATAATGGATATTCCATTGGTAGCCACACAGTTGATACAAATACACAATTATCAGATGCCGAGGTTGCTACAGCTGCTATCAATGAAGGGTTTGTAACCGGACCGCATACAATTGAAACCAATAATTTAGGAACTGCCGTAACCTGGGCTAATGTACCAGATTCAAACATTACGGAGTCCTCTGTTACACAGCATGAAGGAGCCATTACACATCAAAATCTCTCAGGAGCAGGAACCAATACCCATGCGCAAATTGATGCTTTTATAACCGCCGGAAATGCTGCCTTGACAACTATAAATACAAATGCAACGAATAACACAGGTACAGTTACGATACATAATGATGTATCTAATGCTGGTTCTGGACAGATAATTAGTGATGCTGAAAGAATTGCAATTGGTAATAACTCCGCTAAAACTGGAATTACTGCACAACAGGCTGCTGACATTACTGTTAACAATGCTAAAATCAGTTATTCTGACGCCGCAACGGTTGCCGCAAATTCTGCACAAATTTTATTAAATGACACTGCTATTGGTTCTATTGCAACGGATCAAACAACCCAAAACACTGCCATTGGTCTAAATACAGCTAAAGAAACAAACGTAACTACTAACCTAAGTGTAGGAACAGTTACAGCAACAACTTTAGATGTAAATTCTAGCGATGGAACCAATGCAACATTACCTGCTGCAACAACAGACGATGCAGGGCTTTTAACAGCTGATAAATTTGATGAAATCGAATTAAATACAACAAATTATGCCGCACTATTAGGCGCGCTTACGGGCAATATAAGTCCTAGAATTGATCTTAACCAAACTAATATAACTACGAATGAATCTAATATTAGTACAAATGCCTCTGACATTTCAGATTTATTAGAATTGGTAAAAACTAAAGCTGTTGGTTTCAGTCCTGAAACTATTCAATACAACTCGAATACTATAGCTGATGATGGGAGTTTTACTGGTGACGTTCTCGACCTTGATTTAACATCCATGGCTGCAACTGCTACTTTTTCCCCTGGGGTAGATAAAATAAATTGTCTTGTAGCAGGGATGTATGTTATTAACGTAAATCTGCACTACACAGCAAATGCAAATAACACAAATAATAATAGGGTAAATTTACAGATTAGAACTTTAATTGATGATGTTGCAACGGGCCCGATTGGCTCTTCAGGATATATTAGAGCTAGAGAAGGTCATAATGATTCTTCATTACATATTTCTGGATATATCGTAACCTTAACTGCTAATCAAACCATTTCTTTTGGCTTAAATCATGATGCTCAACGAGATGAAGAAGTAAACATACTAGGAGATAGTTCATATATATCTATTAGAAAATTAATTGACTAATGTGAAAATCATATTTATTATTTTGAGTATAGCCTTCTTTAACCTGAAAGCTAACGCTCAAAATGATTCAGCAATACTATTTATCGGCAACAGTTTAACCTATACCAACAACTTACCTCAACTGGTAAAAAAGGAAGGGAAAAAGAAAGGAAATAAAATAAAAACAACCCTGTTGGCTAAACCAAATTATGCCATTGTAGATCATTTAAATGAAGGGTCCGTTCAAAAAGAATTAAAGGCAAAAAATTACGATTATATCATAATTCAACAAGGACCTTCATCACGACCAGAAGGTAAAAAACTCCTTATAGAATCTGGCATTGCAATTAACGCACTGCTAAAGGGAACAAAAACGAAACTGGTGTATTTTATGGTTTGGCCATCTATGGCTTACTATCAAACTTTTGACAGCGTCATTAAAAACCATAAAGATGCGGCGAAATTAAATAATGCAATTCTCTGCCCTGTTGGAGAAGAATGGAAACGACATTTCGACGCAACTAAGAACTTTGATTATTATGGACTCGATGGTTTTCACCCATCATTAAAAGGAAGTAAAAACACTGCGGAAATTATAGTTAACACCCTATTTGAATAAAAACTACTGTCTCCAGGCAATTTCTATCAATACTTGAGGATAATCTATACTAGTTCCTACTAAATAACATTGTAAATAGTCTCCTTCATCAAAATCAACATCAATTGAAACGTCATGCGCTCCTTGATCAGCATTTGATACGGCCAATGAAGCAATATTTATTGTATCGTCATTTTTTCTAATGTGAATAGTATAATTCTGATTCGCATTTCCCTGCACTGTGATTGCAGTTATAGTGCCATCTCGAATCATGCGCCAACCGTTTTGACTTGATAACGCACCATTGAATTGCCTTAAGTATTGGTTTGAGGTATTATTACTGTTTCTTCCCCAACCAACCATATTTCTGTCTACACTTAACCATTTAGTTCGAGTAGCATCATAGGTGTATAGTAATCCATCAGTTCCTACATGAAACTCTCCAGAATTTGCACCAGTTGGTGTTGCGCCATTTGGTCTTAATCTCAACGGAACCTCGTTGTTCGATGTTGGATTTACATCAAGCATAGCATCAGGATTTCCAGTATTAATACCCACATTCCCTCCTTGTTCTAAATACAGTCTGTAATCTGCGATATTACTTTCTACAAAATTTAACCCATTACCAATAATATTCCAATGCCATAACGGATTACCACTAGCATCTTGAAATGCTAAAACATCGTTTCCATTGGCTCTTATTACCAAAGGGTGGTTGTTAAACGTAGGTGCTTGATTGATTAGTACTTGACCAACAGCGCTGTTTAATCGTAGTTTCTCAACGTTATTAGACCTCAACACGAAATCTTGTGCATCAGTTGTTCCTAAAAATTCTGTAGTTGGGTTAGAACCTGCATTTCCATCTCTAGACCAAAAATTATTTCCAAGTGCTAACCATGAACTACCATCCCAAACATTAACCGAAGTAGGAACAAGGGAAGTGTTGAACCAAATATCTCCAGACACAGGAAAGGAAGGTGCTGTGTTATTACTTGTTACATTATCTATATCTTCTAACTCAACCCATACCGTTCCAGTATATACTTGAGATGTACTATTTCCAGTATTAAACCAAATATCCCCTTCTAATGGCGTTAAGGGTGCGGTTGCAGAACTATAGACTTGGTTATTTCTAATCGTGTTAATCGTTCCCTTATTATCGATAACGCGAACCTCTTGCGCATTGACCTTCAAAAATCCATTAAAAATAAAAAATAGAAGTAGGAAACTTCTATTCAAAAAATAAATGTTTATGTCTTTTATTAGCATTTAAATATTAACTTTTTCAGTGTATAAAGATACACTAATTAAGTTTATGAACAGTTATTCCTGTACCTTCTGCTAGGGTTTCAAATTGTCTATTATTTGGTCCTTCAAACCTTACCGCATGTAAACTCAAGGCTTCACCAGCTACAAAGTACTTTATTAAAGTTCTACCAGCAGTACTTGTACTCACATTGCTTGCACTATTATTGGCAGTATTATTTTGTCGATGATAACTATAGGAATCCGTACCGGGTTCTCTATTCCCATCTATCTGCAGTTCAACTCGAGCTGTGGTTCTTGTACCGTCTCCAGCCTCCGTTCTAAAAGTAGCATGATACACAACCTTATAATAACCATCTTCTGGAATTACAACTTCATCGTTAGTTATAGAGGTAAAACCAACATTGGCTCTTTCAATATCAAGATTTAATTGAACCAATTGATTGTTTACCCTCTGCCCTCCAACATCGTCGTAAACATCCATTATTCTAAGTGCCTTATATGCTCCGTTGTCAGATCCTGTTGCAAGCGCATTATTAGCATCTGTACTTACACCTCCAACAATTATCCAAGCACTACCATTCCATTTCTTAGTAATAATGTTATTGGCAATATTATTATCGAACCAAACATCATTTTCTAACGGACTTAAAGGTGCTGTATTAGAAGTAGTGACTTGATTATTTCTTACTGTATTTATTGTTCCTTTATTATCTACAACATTAACCTCTTGCGCCTTAGTATTCAGAAAGAATACCAAGGCACAGGTTAAAATTATAAAACTCCTTATATCAAAAAAGGAACTATTCATTCAAATTATTATTTTATTTAATCCACTGTACTTCAAAAACATCCAAATTATATGCTTCTCCACCAATAGCAGCAATATCAACTTGAACGGTATCATCTGCAGAAATACTGTAATCCGTAGATTCTCTAAGTTTAACACCATTTCTATAAACAGCAATTCTATTAACACTTGTTGAAGCAAGAAGCACTCCAGTAACAGTAATAGAAATATCTGCTGAAGTATCAGCACCTAACTGCTGTTCTACTAAAACTACATCAATAAGGTCTGTTTTTAAAATATTTCTAACTTCCCCTGTTGCTTCATCACGAACTAATAAAGAAAAACCAGGACCTCCCATTGCGGCAGCAGCATTTCCTGTTTCTTCAACAATACCGTCAATAACAAAAGTACCACCTGCATCTAAAGTAATTTTAAATTCATTAAGTCCAGTTGCGATATTTGTATCTTCCACAAGTGTACCTCCTAATTGCCAAGTTGTTGTTGTTTTATTATTTGCAGCGGTAGATGTAATCGAAGTAATACCATTATTTGCTTGAATGTACTTAATTGTACCTTTATTATCAATAACCTTAATTACTTCCCCAGCAGCATTCGCTTGCGTAGTATTAGCGGTTCCTGAATTTGCTGGTAATGTTTGTGCATTTACTAAACTCGCAGCCATCATAAATACTGCGAATACTCCTAATTTAAAATAATTTTTTTTCATTTTCTTTGGGTTTAATTTAATTGATTTTAATTTACTTAATTTTAATTTACTTGTGTTCATTTTATTAATTATTTAGGGTTGATTAATTCTAATTTAATTGTACAATTCTAATTTGATCGCCTTGGTAACACCTGGCGTCGAGTTCTATTTCTATAGTTGTTGCGTTGATCAGTCTAAAGCCTATTCTAACACCATTTCTATACACATCTAATTTATTTATATCTGTAATGGTCCAAGGTGTTGGAAATAACAATTGCCCGTCAGCCGCATTTAACACAACTTCCGTTCTCTGAAATAAACTAGACATTGACTTCTTTTTTAATACACCGGTATTTTCTTCTAAAACAAGCAGTTCATCGGATAAAGATGTACTTTCTTCCAAGCCAGTTATGGCAAGTGTATTTACCAAATCTGTGTTTATAAAAGTGGGTTCTATCAAGTCTCCTCCTAATTTAATGTTATTACCATCTATGGTAAGTCCATTAGAAACCGTTGTGCTTTCTGGAACTACTGAAACCCAATCTGTTCCATTATAAACTTCTATACATTCACAGGCTTCATTCCAAACTTGGTCACCTACAAGTGCTGCTGTGAACATTGCATCTCTTTCTGCTTCATCTGCAACAGCAATTAAGCCAAACTCGTTGGTAGGATCCAAATCATTTGTTACCGCAATCCATTCGATTCCGTTATAGATATATAAAACGGGAACATTATTTGTTGCATCATTTTGCACCCATGCCAAGTCTCCTTGGGTATAGGTGTCAGTTAAATCCGTTAAGGTATTTACAACAGTAACTCCCCCACTTCCTCCGCCAACAGACGCTGGATGTGGAATATAAAGTATGCGTTGCCTATCTAAAAATTCAAATCCATTATTAGAACTATGGATATTAATTTCAACATTCAAATACTTTAACTTTCCATCCCAAATAATATCACTAAAACTAGTATTAATTGGTCGTCCCTCTCCCACAATTAATGAAACCATTCCGTTTTCATCGGTAGTTATGGTTTGTTCCTCTATATATTCAGTTCTAAATTCATTTTCAATAGCAAAACGGAACGTTACTTCGGTCAATCCTAAAGGCACCTGATTTTCTTTTACATCAGTCCCTGGAATTTGAATAGGCTCATTATTTAAAATGAGCGCCTGATAATTAAATCCAGGAGTTTGTGCATACGTGTAAGACATACTCAGAAATAATAAAAGGGGCAATATGTATTTTAGGATCTTCATTAATCGTTTTCACCTTTATTTTTAGTCCCCTCTTCTTCTTCCGTTGTCGTTGTCGTTGTAGTTGTCGTTGTTGTGGTTGTTTTCGTTTCAGTTTTCTTAACTGGGGCTTTCTTCTTCTTTTTACTTAATGTGAATAATACCCCTACACGAATAGATCTTGCATCTAAACTATAGGCTTCTCCTTCATTTGAATCTTGATTCGCCTCTTTAAAACTCGTCGCAATATTGTAATTGATATAACAAGCAATTTTCTTATTTACTTTGTATTCTAATCCAAATCCTCTATGGAATCCCATCAATCCTTTATCCATAGTATTATCATTGTACAAATCCACACGTTGATCCATATATTCATTTGTACCAGAAACAAGCCAATCGTGAAATAAATGCACATGTCCTTGTAGTCCAAAGTTTTTCCAACGCAAAACATCTACCTTTAATCCAACTTTTGCTCCAACATATGATAAATTGTAGGTTGTCGGAATTCGAATTTCACCAGCAATAAACGCGGTTCTAATTTCGTATTTATGATAATGCAAACCGAGATCAAACTTTACGCGCTGTTTATAAAGATCAAACCTAATACCACTTTCTAATAAAGGTTGTTTTACTTTTGAAAAACCAGAATCGTCTAACGTGTTTTCACCTTCACTATTTTCATAATCTTCGAAGGTGGCCGAACTAAATCCAGATCCTACAAAAATTTCTTGTGAATGGGTGTTTACCGTAAAAACGAACAACACTAAAGCTATAATATATTGTACTTTCTTCATTAACATGTTATTCTCTGACTTTCAAAATTTTTCTTGCAAAAGTATCTTCACCACTAACAATATGTAAAATATACGATCCTATTATTATATTTTCCATTGGAATAATAACACTATCACTAGCGCTGTATTTTTTATATTTCAACACCTTTCCATTTAAATCAAAAACTTTTAAATGAATAGGATGTGCAGTGCTTTCCGAAAAATCAACTTTTACGTACTCTACAAAGGGGTTTGGAGAAACAACAATTTCCAATCTCTCATCAATATTTTCAATTCCTGAATTGTTTAATTTAAAATATCTAGTACTATTTAAAAAACCTTGTTGAACAACCATTTTACCAGTTTTAACAGTACCTATAATACTGCTTTGACCGATACTTTGAAGGACTATATATTTATTACTAGATAATGCTACTGTTGAAGAACTCACAGTAGTTATTGTAGATTTTAGGGGTCTATTTTCTTCTTGCTGCCCATAGGCACAAAAAGTTATTAGTAAAATAGATAAGGGGTTAATTATTCTATTCAATTATAACTTTGTTATTTAGCTAAAATATTACTTTTTTTTCATTTTAATAAAAAAACTATAGATAATCTAATAATGTCCCCTGCTAATTCCTCACTTTTCCGTTAAAAAAACTAGGTTTTGAAAGCATAGGATTACCTGCGGCTCTGCGTAAGACGACTAACTGACCACAATGCCATACTGCATCTTCAATGGGGCCATTGATATTATTCCAAAATGGAATTACGCGATCTCCTTTTTCCGATTTGAACACGATATTAAATTCGTTTAGATCTGTTTCGGCTTTTAGAATGTCACTCGCCGTTTTAACGTTATTTAAAATTTCCGCTCGCATTTCATCATAAGACAATTCAGGATACTGAATTGCATTATCATTAGGTTGTTTTAATGCGCTATTCACTACAATTCTAGACAATCCTAGAATATGTCTTACTGTTTCTAAATAAGTCCTCCCCTCTTCGCTGGCTTTATAAGATAATTCCTTTTCTGTTATACCTTCGGTTGCCCAGTAAAATCGAAAGCCTAAACCGTCCAACATTCGAGCTGTTACAGTTCCGGCTGTATATTCTTCATAGTTTTCTGTTATTTCGTAATAGGGTAATTTATCTTGTCCCATACTGCTTAATGTTAAAATACAACATATTAATACTACAAAATGTTTCATGTTTTTATTTGTTTTGTCTGTCTTCCTTCTTTTGTTGACGCTCTAACCTTCTTTGTGCTTTCTTCGCATCCTTTCTGGCCTGTTCTTCTTCTTTGCTAAGCACCAAGTCAACTATTTGACCATTATAGAATAAAGAATCTTTATTTATAGTTGAAACATCTACTTCTTGCTCGTCTGCCAATTGCTGCGCATATTTATCAATCTCAGATTGTGATATCCAACCACCTCCTAACGATTTATACAAACTAACATGTGCATTTAACAGAGATTGGAAATTTTCAGAATACGATAATTCCGCATCAAATTCTTGACGTTGATTTTCAATTACTTCTAAATAACTTGTAACCCCTTCAATATATCTTCTACTAGATAGGTAACTGGCATTATTTGCTGCACGCATTCTATCTTCTTTGGCTTGCAACTCATCTACTAGGGTTTCAATTTCCACCAATGAATTACTTACATCTTGCAATGATGTCAATACGGTATACTCATAAGTTAGCAATGATTGCTTTGCTTTTTCTCTTTCAATATCAACTCTTCTTGCATTTTTTCCAAACTGAAACAATGGTCCCGTAATACCTGCTGAAATCCCCCATCCCAAACCATTATCTAACAAAGTAGAAAGTTCTGTACTCCCTGTTCCTAATAATCCGGTTAAACTAATTGAAGGAAAACGCATAGCCTGTGCAACACCTATATATGCATTTTGAGATCTGTAATTTTGTTCTGCCTGCAATACATCTGGTCTTCTTAATAATATATCAGAAGGAATACCATTTGGTACTTTTTTTGGCAAATCATATTCTTTAAGATTTGCATATGTTTCGATAGATTTAGGTGATTCGCCTAATAATACGCTTAGATTATTCTCTGTAAACGCAACAAATCGTTTTAATTGAGGAACTGCCGATTGTGCAATTGCTTTCTGAATTTGCGCCTGATTTACATCAATAACATGTGTATACCCTTGATCGAAACGTGCTTGAATAATTTGCAGAATACTATCTCTACTTGCATAGGTTTTTTCTGCAATTCCTAGTTGAGTTCTATAATCTAATAAGTTGAAATAATTGGTTGCAACTTCAGTAATCACCGCAATTTGAACTGCACGTTTACCATAAAAAGAACTTAACAAGTCCGCTTTTGCCGCCTCATTTGACCTTCTGTATTTTCCCCAAAAATCAATTTCCCAACTCGCATTACCCGTTACAGAAAATGTACTTGCCGGATTCGTCGGAACGCCTAATAACATATTTGTTCTATTAGCAGCCCCGTTATAATTTATGCTTGGTTTGTTATCCGCTTTTTTAAACTTTACATTTTCTCTGGCTTGCTCTACCCTACTCGCTGCAATAAGAACATTCTTATTATTAGCCAAAGCTTTAACTACAAGCGTATCTAAAATTGGATCATTAAATAATTCCCACCATTTTAGATTTATAATACTATCGGTTTGCTCTGCTCCATATCTAAATGAACTAACTGTATTGATTGGTTCAGGCTTTCTATAATTTGGCCCAACCGAACACGCTTGAATTACTAAACCAAGAATTAACAGAACGGCTACTTTAAATAAATAATTTCTCATATCTAACTATTCAATAATTCTTTTTGTTTTAACATTTCTCGCTCTCTTTTCCGTTCATAACCTGCTATTTTTCCTATAAAAATAAATAACATCGGATATAAAAAGACTCCTAAAAAGGTTGCCAAAGTCATACCTCCTAATAATGCCATACCCATTACTTTTCTTGCTTCCGCACCAGAACCTGATGCTATTACAAGCGGAAATACTCCTAAAATAAATGAAAAAGCGGTCATTAATATTGGTCTAAATCTTGATTTTGCAGCAGCCATTCCCGCTTCAAATAAACTCAATCCATTTTTGAACTCGTCATTTGCAAACTCAACAATTAAAATGGCATTCTTAGCCGCCATACCAATAAGCATGACAAAAGATACCTGAGCGAATATATTATTTTCGAATGTTGGACTGATTAATCTTCCTGCCCAAAGTGCAAACAAAGCACCAAATATTGCAAACGGCGTACCCATTAAAATAGCGAAAGGCAAAGACCAACTTTCATATTGCGCGGCTAAAATTAGGAATACAAACACCAAAGAAAATGTTAAGATCACTCCTAATGACCCTGATGCTTTTTCTTCTTGAAACGACATGGCATTCCAAGTATAATTCATATCCGTTGGTAATACTTCTGCTGCCACCTCTTTTAGAGCATTTCTAGCATCGTCTGAGGTATAACCTTCTGCTGGAGATCCGGTAACCTCTACAGATCTATATAAATTAAATCGTGTGGTATAATCCGGTCCAGAAATTGGTTCTATGGTAGATACTGTTGACAGCGGTACCATATCTCCATTATAATTCTTAATAAAAAACTTATTAATACCCGTCTCGTCCACTCGATATTCTGGTTCTGCTTGTATATACGTTTTATAAAGTCTTCCAAATCTGGTAAAATCATTTACATAAGCACCACCCATAAATGCCCCAATAGTGGTATATAAATCATTTAGATTCACTCCTAATTTCAACGCTTTTTCTCTATCAATATCTAAAAAACGCTGCGGCACTGTTGCTTGAAACGTTGTACTGGCTCTACCTATTTCAGGTCTAGCATTGGCTGCTTGTATGAATTTCATTGCGTTTTTAGAAAGATACTCAGGCGTATTCCCTACTCTATCTTGCAACATCATACTAAATCCTGATCCATTACCAAGTCCTGGAATTGCAGGAGGGCCAAAAGCAAATGCTTGTGCTCCTTTAATTCCGAAGGCGAGTTTCTTATTTATTTCAAGAATTACTTCTTCAGCAGTTCTTTCTCTATCCGCCCAGTCATTCATAGAAACAAATAAAAATCCGGTATTGGCAACCATAGCTCCAGATAAGATGCTATATCCTGTTGCAGTGGTTACAAATTCCACCTCTGGAACATCCATTAAAACTTGTTCTATTTGCTTAGCAACAACATCCGATCTTTGGATAGAAGCTGCATTCGGTAATTGCACATTTACAAAGAAATATCCCATATCTTCTTCCGGGATAAATCCACCAGGAACTAAACTTCCAAAAATTCCAGCGCCAACTGTCATCACTAAAATAAAGACAATCGATCTTTTAATTTTTCTACCAACAATATTCGTAAAACTCATGTAAGAATCGGTAGTCTTATCCATTCCATTATTGAATTTCTTGAAAAACCATCCTAAAGGTCCTTTATAAGGTTTCGGTTCTTTAAGTAATAAAGAACATAATGCTGGACTTAACGATAAAGCATTGACTGATGATACTACAACTGATACAGCAATTGTTATTGCAAATTGTTGATAAAGCATTCCTGTTATTCCAGCCATTCCCGCAACAGGAATAAATACTGCAATCATAACTAAAGTAGTCGCAATAACCGGAGCCGTAACTTTACGCATCGCATCTATGGTTGCTTCTTTAGCAGTCATACCTTTGGAAATATTTACTTGTACAGCTTCCACCACTACAATGGCATCATCCACCACAATACCAATAGCCAATACCAATCCAAGTAATGATAACACGTTTACCGTGAAGCCTAATCCTGGAAAAAATATAAACGCTCCAATTAGCGAAACAGGAATTGCTAGGGTTGGAATTAAGGTAGCCCTCCAATCCTGAATAAAAATAAATACCACAAGTACTACCAATATTAAGGCTATAATTAAGGTTACAACAATATCCTTTATACCAGCATCAATTGCTTTGGTTGTATCGATAGAAATATCATATTTTATAGTTTCAGGAAAATCTTTGGACAATTCTACCATTTCAGATTTAATAGTAGCTGCCAACTCCGTTGCGTTAGATCCTGGTGCCTGATATAAGGCAATAATGGCCGCAGTTTCTCCATTTAATCTGGCCTTCATATTGTAACTTTCTACCCCCAGTTTAATACTGGCAACTTCTCTTAACTTAATTTGAGACCCATCGCTTTGAGTTCTAACAACAATATCTCCAAAGGCTTCTTCAGAATTAAATCGCTCTGGCAAACGCACCGTATAAGTAAAATCTGTTCCCGGCGGAGCTGGCTCTGCTCCAAATTTTCCACCCGGAACAATTATATTTTGTTCGTTAATTGCGCCAACAATTTCCGGCACAGTCAACCCTAACTGCGACAACCTATCTGGCTTGACCCAAATCCGCATTGAATAATCCGAAGCACCCAATACATCTACTCTACCAATACCTTTAATACGTGATAATTGATCCTTAATATTGATTAATGCATAATTACCCAGAAAATCTTGATCATATCTTCCATCTGCTGTTAAAGTAACTAACATCAATGTATTTGGTAAAGCCTTTTGAGTAGTAACACCTAGTTTCGTTACTGCTGCCGGAAGTTTTGCTGTGGCTGCAGAAACTTTGTTCTGTGCTAAAACCGTATTCATGTCTGGATCGGTACCAACATCAAATGAAATATCAATTGACATAGAACCATCGTTCGCATTTGTAGATTTCATGTAGATCATGTTATCTACACCATTAATTTGTTGCTCTAATGGAGTTGCAACCGATTCTTCTACACTGATTGCATTTGCACCTGTATAATTCGCTCTTACTTGAACAATTGGAGGTGTAATATTTGGATATTGCTCTATTGGCAATCCAATCAACGAGACCGTCCCAACAATTACAATAACAATTGCAATTACAATAGCCACAATTGGTCTATGTACAAAAAAGTTTCCTTTATTATCTGCCATGTCTAATTTGTGGTATTTAATTCATTCTCAACAATTGTTACTTCAGGAATTACAACCATTCCAGGTCTTGCCTTTTGCAATCCTTCTAAAACCACTTTATCTCCAGCCTTTACACCTTTGGTTATAATCGTATACCCTGGAATACTAGCTCCAGTTTCTACCTGAACCGTTTCTACTTTATTCTCTGCATTTACAATTAAAACTGAAAACTGCCCTTGTAATTCTGAAAGACATTTTTGAGGAACAAGAATAGCATCTTTAACATCCATTACTTTTAATTTTACACGACCAAATTGTCCTGGTCTTATTAAGCCTATAGGATTTGCAAATGAAGCTTGAATTAATATTGTACCTGTTGAAGAATTGACATTTCTATCTATAAAATCAATTTTCCCCATTTGATCATATAACGAACCATCGGAAAGAATTAATTGTACTTCCACTTTATCTTCATTTCTTTCAATTTTAGTATTGGACTCGTTAGAATATGCTCTAGCTGCTCTCAAATACTCATTTTCTGAAAGGAAAAACTGCACTCGGATAGATTCAATATTAGAAACTGTGTTTAATATTACAGGATTTGGGTCTCTACCTACATACTCTCCTTCACGAGCAAGCGTTCTACCAATTATTCCATCAATTGGAGAAACTATTTTTGTATAACTTAAATTTATTTCAGCAATTCTTAAATCTGCTTTCGCTGCTTCTACCGAAGATACGGATGCATCTCTTTGCGCTTGAGCCATATCTAACTCACGCTGACTTACGGCATCTATTTCTGCCAATGGTTTTACTCTTCGTAAATCGCTTTCAGCCTGAACTAACAAGGTTTCGGCTTGCGCTACCATACTGTTTTTAGCCGCAACAGCCTCTCTAAAAGGTTCTGGATCAATTTGATATAAAAAATCTCCTTTCTTTACCCTGCTTCCTTCTTCAAAATGAATTTCTTCAAGATAGCCATCAACCCTTGCCCTAATAGGAATATCTTTTTCCCCATAGACTTGTCCAACAAATTCTTCATAAATAGGAACTGTCTTAGGAGTAACTTGATATACTTTTATACTCTGAGGAGGCATTTGCTTTTGCTCTTCTTTTTTTTCGCAAGAAAAAATACTGAACACAAAAACGAATAGTACTAAATACTTATAATTCATCTGGATACAATTAAATTAAATTTGAGGCAATTTCAAAAGTAAAAATAAAAAAAACCGAGCATTTCTGCTCGGTTTAATCTATTTATTTAGTCTTTACTCTAGTAATAAGTAAAACGCTTCACTTTTGAAATGTGCTTTGCCAATCTAATTACTTGATGACTATACCCATATTCATTATCATACCAAACATATAAAATTGCATTTTTTCCTGAATCATCTACAATAGTCGCATTGCTATCAAAAATTGCAGGTGCAGATGAACCAACAATATCAGAAGATACTAATTCATTGTTCAAAGAATATTTCAATTGCTCTACAAGGCTACCTTCTAAAGCATACTTTTTGATTAAATTATTCAATTTCTTAACAGTTGTTTTCTTATCTAACTGAAGATTTAAAATAACTAAAGACCCATTTGGGACAGGAACTCGAATAGCATTAGAAGTTAACTTACCTTCTAAAGATGGCAAAGCCTTGGAAACTGCCTTACCAGCACCCGTTTCCGTTATTACCATATTCAAGGCTGCTGCTCTACCTCTTCTATATTTACTATGCATATTATCCACCAAATTCTGATCATTGGTATACGCATGAATTGTTTCTAAATGCCCACAGATAATTCCGAGATTGTCTTCTACTACTTTTAGTACAGGTGAAATTGCATTTGTAGTACAAGATGCCGCAGATACGATATCAGTAGTATCTGGATTTACATTTAAATGATTTACACCATAAACGATATTCTCAATTCCCTTTCCAGGAGCAGTTAATAATACTTTTGAAACACCTTTAGAAACCAAATGTCTATTTAAAGCCTCATTATCTCTAAATACACCCGTGTTATCTATAACCAAAGCCTCACTGATACCATATTTTGTATAGTCAATATCTTCTGGAGCATTTGCTGAAATAACTTTAACCGTAGTACCATTGATTATTAATGCCTCATTCTTCACATCAATACCAACAATACCAGAAAAATCGCCATGAATAGAATCATGTTTTAAAAGTGACGCTCTTTTTTCCAAAACAGATTTTGTGATCTGACCTCTTGTAACAATTGCCCTAAGCCTTAATTGTTGTCCGTTTCCAGTTTTACTCATCAACTCTCTAGCAACCAAACGACCAATTCTTCCGAATCCATACAAAACAACATCTTTAGGCTGAATTATATTTGTGTTTTTAGCATCCTTTAACTGAACACTTAGGAACTTAAACATATTGTAATCGTTTGTATCCATTTGATACTCGTACACCAACTTACCAATATCTAATTTAGATGGCGGTAAATTCAGTTGTTTTAATGATTTAACAAGTTCTACTGCATCAAAAATTGAAATTGGCTTTTGCACAAATTCAGATGCGTATTCTAACAAGTTTAAAGTTTCACTAACATTACGGTCTATAAGTTGATTTCTAAATAAGACTAACTCAATTGTCTCATCATACCACAAATCACTTACAAGCTTAATAAATTCAATAGAAGCACGTCTTCTATCTGTTTGAAAAGTAAGCTCTTGTTCATAAGTTGTTACTGTCATTTCTTAAGAATTAAGGTTTAAAATTTTGTGCAAATATATAAAACCGAAAACGTTTTCGAGTTTATTTTCAGAAAAATAAAAACCCAGTAAAAATTACTGGGTTTTTAACTTATTTCAAGCTATATTTTTCTATTCCTATCAATTAAAAATATACCGTTCTGTCACTCCGTTTTCATCTAACACTTCCAATACAATTCGTTGCTCTCTTGCGGCATTTCTCATGGCCGTTTCAGCGTCATCTACATCTAATATTTTTGAACCGTTTATACTTTTAATTACTTGTCCCTCTTTCAATCCTAATCGCACCAATTCTTTATTTGCAATTTGATTAATTTTTACACCACTATTTAAATCAAAATCTCTCGCTTCAGATTTACTTAATTCCTCTAAACTCAATCCTAATTGACCAAAAGCGGTCCTGATATTCTTATACAATTTTACCGGAATAACCTTTTCAGACCCATCTCTAATAATTGTAAAATCAACCACGTCATCAGGTCTTTTTGTTTTTAAAAAGCCACTCAAATCTGCAAAGGTTGCCACTTTTACATTATTTGCTTTTACAATGATATCGTCTTCTAAAACACCTGCAGCCGCTGCACCTCCATCCGGTAGCACATTGGTTATTATAACACCTTCGGTATTATCTACATCATATTCATTATGGTTCTCACCATTTAACTCCATATAATTAATACCAATAAATGCTTTCTGAACATTTCCAAACTCCATAATATCTTCGATTACCTTTTTAGCAATATTAGAAGGAACCGCAAATGAATAACCTATATAAGATCCTGTCGTTGAAGTAATCATAGTATTTATACCAATTAGTTCACCTCTTGTATTTACCAAAGCCCCTCCGCTATTACCAGAATTCACAACCGCATCAGTTTGTAAATAAGAATCTGTTTTTCCACTTCCCAGCAAATCTCTTCCTTTTGCACTTACAATTCCCGCAGTAACAGTTGCCGTTAAGTTATAAGGATTTCCAACAGCTAAAACCCATTCACCTACTTTAACTGCATCCGAATCTCCAAAAGTTACATAAGGTAAATTTTGGGCATCTACTTTTACAAGTGCAATATCATTAGTCGCATCCGTCCCAATCAATTCTGCCTTGTACGTTTTTTTATCGTTTAAGGTGATTTCTATTTCCGAAGCACCGTCTATAACATGATTGTTCGTAATTATATACCCATCAGAAGATACAATTACTCCACTACCAATACCAACTTGCATCCTTTCTCTTCCTGAACTTCTTCCATAAAACAGCTCTTCAATTGGGTTCGTTGTTTTATGAATAGACTTGTTTTTAACATGAACCACAGATGTCAATGTTTGTTCTGCTGCACTTGTAAAGTCAACAGTGTTTACTGAGTTCAAATTTGCATTAAAATTTGCGGGGACTGTATGAAATTTCTGAATTGGTGCTCCTTCATTCATAGCCAATGGCTTTTCTTGAAAGAATTTGTATGCACCTAACGTTAGTGCACCTCCTAAAGCCGACACTGCGACTAAACTTAAAATTTTCTTCATGGATAACTAAGATTAATTTACAAAAAATAACACTCAAATTTAGAAATTTATTGTGCAGGCAGAAACAGATTAACGGAATTTTAACAACCTAAGATTCACTATAAAAATGTACCTTTGTATCAATGAAAATTGATTTTTACAAATACCAAGGAACTGGAAATGATTTTGTGATGATTGACAATCGAACAAATAATTTTCCTAAAGAAAACATCTCACTAATTAACCAACTTTGCGATAGAAGATTTGGTATTGGTGCTGATGGTCTAATACTTTTAGAAAATTCAGATACTACCGACTTTAAAATGGTCTATTTTAATGCAGACGGAAACGAAAGCAGTATGTGTGGAAACGGCGGAAGATGCTTGGTGGCTTTTGCAAACAAATTAGGTGTTATTGATGAGTCCACGACCTTTGATGCAATTGATGGACTACATCATGCAACTGTAAATAATGAAATTGTTAGTTTACAAATGATTGATGTAGAGAAGATCAACAATTTCGAGTCTTATGTTTTTTTAGACACAGGCTCTCCACATCATATAGAATTTGTTGAAGATGTAGCTGCAATTGATGTGCAAACTAAAGGTAGAAGTATTAGAAATGGTGCGCCGTATTTTGCCGAAGGAACGAATGTAAATTTTTCTGAGGTTCTTGATGAAAACACCTTAAAGGTTCGTACTTATGAACGCGGTGTAGAAGACGAAACATTGAGTTGTGGTACCGGAGTAACTGCTGCTGCAATCGCTGCCAATTATGAAGGAAAGATTAATTCAAATAGTGTAAATATTAAAGCCTTAGGTGGAGATTTAACAATCAGCTTCAATAGAACTTCAGATGAACAATACTCTAATGTCATCTTAACAGGTGCTGCTAATTTTGTCTTTAAAGGGGTATTTGAATTATGATTACGTTACATGGTGAACATATTTATTTAAGAGCTATTGAACCTTCTGATTTAGTCTTTTTATATCAGTTAGAAAATGATGAACGCTTTTGGGCTGTGAGTAATACTCAAAAACCATTTTCTAAATTCTTATTACAACAATATCTAGACAACGCCCAACAAGATATCTATGAAGCCAAGCAGTTAAGGTTGATGGTTTGCGAAAAACAGACTAATAATTCTGTTGGAATGATTGATTTATTCAATTTTGAACCAAAACACAGAAGAGTTGGTACTGGCATATTAATTAACCCAACATATTGGAATAAAGGTTTTGCATCTGAAGCCATCGTTCTTATTTCTAACTTTGTATTTCAAAATTTAGATGTACATCAAATATATGCTAATATTGGAGCCTCAAATGTGACCAGTATTAAATTATTTGAAAAGAATGGATTTATTAAATCTGGAACAAAAAAAGATTGGAATTTCACAAACGGGAAATTCGAAAACGAATTATTTTATCAACTAATCAATGAATAAGAAAAAATTTATCCTAATTATTTTAAGCGGTCTCCTTTTAACGGGTGGAGTCATTATTTATAATTTTTACAGCAAAGTATATGGGTCTAATACAGTAAAAGATGGTGTTGTCTACATTAAATCGAATGCCAGCCTTGAATCTGTAATTACAGAACTCTCGCCAATAATTAGAAATGAAAATTCATTTAAATGGGTTGCCATAAAAAAGAACTACCCAAATGTTATTAAGGCGGGTCGTTATGAAATTAAAAAAGGTTTGTCAAATAACGATTTAGTTAACCTTTTAAGAAGTGGAAACCAAAAACCGGTAATTATTTCATTCAACAATCAAGATTCTTTAGAGAAATTAGCAGGAAGAATTGCTGAACAAATCGAACCTGACTCATTAACACTTTTAAATTCATTCCTAAATAAAGAATTTCTTTCCATAAATAATTTTACCGCTAGTACTGCCTTAGGAATGTACATTCCGAATAGTTACGAAGTGTATTGGAACACCTCATCTGATAAATTCAGAGATAAAATGCTTAAAGAATACGATAGATTTTGGAATTCTGAACGTAAAAATCTTGCAAAAAAACAAAAACTAAGCATTAAAGAAGTTACAACACTCGCTTCTATTGTTCAAAAAGAGACACAGACAAAATCTGAACGACCAGATGTTGCGAAACTCTATTTAAACAGATTAAATAACAAATGGCCTTTACAAGCAGATCCAACTATAATATTTGCCGTAAAAAAATTAAAAGGGCAAGATTTTGTAATAAAACGAGTATTACTAAAAGATTTAGAAATCAATTCTAAATATAATACCTATAAATATCGTGGCCTTCCACCTGGCCCAATTTCGATGCCAGATATATCGGCCATTGATGCGGTTTTAAAACCTGCCAATCACGATTATTATTACATGTGTGCAGACCCTGACAATTTTGGACGGCATCAATTTGCTAAAACCTTGGCACAGCATAACAAAAATGCGGCTAAATACCAGCAATGGCTTAATAAACAAGGAGTTCGAAGATAACTCATTTTACTGTTTTTCAATTACTTAAAATTTTTCACCTGCTAAAAATACGGTTTATCATGAAAAATGAACCATTTGCAAATTATAATGACTCATTTGTTCATTTATAACTTTTCGCATGAATATACCCCATATATTTGACCTGTAAAATTGTTCCCACAACAAGAATACATAATAGTCGAAACAGCAATATTTTTATTTTTTTGACGCTATTTCAATATCGATTTAATCAACTATTAAAGTTGTGGACAATTTTATCTATTGACATTTTGAACCTAAATTAATTAAGGGGTTGATTAAATTTAATTTAATGAATAAAGAAAAGCATTCAATTTTATTCATCAAAATTAAAATAAACGACTTATTCAATGCAGATTAAATAATTATAGTTAATTTTGCGCCCCGAAATATTAAACGGTTCATTATATAAATAATATAAAACCATTAATCATGAAAAAGGCAATATTAATATTTGGTTTAGTTAGTTTAACTGTTTTGACTTCAGCATTTCAAGGTGATGCAACTAAAGTTTCTGCAAACAAAGAAAACTGTTACAGAACTAATGAGTTCTCGACAGTACTTACGTTAGAAGAATCAAATAAATTTAGTGAAGTTCCTTTTATTGGGAATTCATTTATAGGATTTAGAGAAGCTGTAGGGTTTAAAGAATCTAGAAACAGATATCACATCGTAAATAAATTTGGATATTTAGGGAAATATCAATTTGGTAAAAGCACATTAAAGCGCCTAAAAATATACAATGTTGAAAATTTCTTGAAAAATCCTGAAACTCAAGAAAGAGCTTTTAAAGCACTTTGTTCATTAAACAAACATATTTTAAGAAAAGATATTAAGAGAAGTGTTGGTAAAACAATAAATGGTATTGAAATAACGGAATCTGGTATCTTAGCGGCAGCGCATTTGAGTGGTGCAGGAAACGTGAAAAAATATTTAAGAAGTAATGGTGGAAACAATTTAAGTGATGCCTTTGGTACTAGTATAGAATATTACATGACAAAATTTTCTGGATATGATGTATCTTGGATAGATGCTGACAAAAATCCAGTCGTATAATTTGGTTAATTTTTTTTGGATAGTAAAAAAGCTCAAAACAATGTTTTGAGCTTTTTTTATGATTTATGAATAATAAATATTGCTGGTCGTTTATGTAAATCCGGATTTTCTTTTTTCCATTTCACAATAGGAAGTGTTCTTATATATTCTGAAGGTAAAGTAAGGTCAGCTGCTATACATAATCTCGTCTGAGGCCCCAATGCCGACTTTAAATCATCTAGCATTTTACCATTTCTATAAGGTGTTTCAATAAATATTTGAGATTGATCTTTCTCAAAAGATAATTTTTCTAATTGCTTAATAGTTCGTTTACGCTCGCCGGCGTCTATTGGTAAATAACCATTAAATGTAAAACTTTGACCATTCATTCCAGAAGCCATCATTGCAAGAACAATGGAAGACGGCCCAACCAATGGAACAACCTGAATTCCTTTTTCATGTGCCAACTTTACTACCTCAGCACCAGGGTCTGCAATGGCAGGAACGCCCGCTTCAGATAATAAACCAATTGAAATCCCTTGCTCACAAACATCTAAGTAGGTATTTATTTCAAGAATATTGGCATATTTATCGATAGATTTTAACACTAAAGAAGGCTGTGACTTCTTAGGAACAATTCGCTTGATAAAGCGTCTGGCAGTCTTCTGGTTTTCAACAATAAAATGATCTAATTCTTCAATGGCCAATCGAACTGAATAAGGCAACACTTCTAAAGGTTCGTTATCTCCGAGCGTTGTTGGTATCAAATACAACTTTCCTTTTATCATCCTTTCGTTAATTTTTCAGCAACAACCTCACAAGCCTCATCTAACATCTTATACACCATTCTAAAACCATGCTCTCCTCCGTTGTAAGGATCTGGAACGTCAAAGTTCTCACCAGGATAAATTTCATTCAATATCATTTTAACTTTTGCTTTATCCGCATCCGTTCTAGCCTGTCTATTAATTCTTCTAAAATTAGAACTATCCATTGCATAGATAATATCAAATTCATCAAAATCAGAAACCTTAAATTGTCTTGCTCTTTGATCTGTAATATCTAAATTATTCTTTTTTGCGATAGCAATAGACCGCTTATCTGGTAGGCCACCAACATGATAATCTCCTGTACCAGCTGAATCGACGGTAATTCCTTTTAAAAACGTTTTTGATTTTAAAATACCCTCAGCTAATGGAGAGCGGCAGATATTTCCTAAGCAAACCATTAATACTTTTGTCATGTACTTGAATTTAGTAAGTCAATTTCTTAGTAAGATCCTCTACGTATTTTCGGAATTGTTTGTCCGTTTCTGTAAGATTATCAACTGTCTTACATGCATGCAATACAGTGGCATGATCTCGTTTACCAATTTGAGAACCAATACTTGCTAAAGAAGCTTTGGTCATTCGCTTGGCAAAAAACATCGCCAATTGGCGTGCTTGAACAATATGTCTCTTTCTGGTTTTGGACTGAAGTGTTGCAACATCCAAATCGAAATAACTCGAGACTACTTTTTGAATTTGATCAATAGATACTTCTCTCTTTGTATTTTTAACAAATTTATCTACAATTTGCTTCGTTAAAGAAAGCGTGAACTCTTTTCTATTAAATGATGCTTGCGCAATCATGGATACCAAAACACCTTCTAATTCTCTAACATTAGATTTGATGTTTTTAGCAATATATTCCACTATTTCATCCGGCATCTCTACACCATCTCTGTACAATTTGTTTTGTAAGATTGAAACACGTGTTTCATAATCAGGCGCTTGTAATTCAGCAGAAAGTCCCCATTTAAATCTAGACAACAAGCGTTGTTCAATATCTTGCATATCTACTGGTGCTTTATCGGAAGTCAAAATAACCTGCTTACCGTTTTGATGTAAATGATTAAATATATGAAAGAATACATCTTGAGTTCCAGTTTTACCTGACAAGAACTGCACATCATCAATAATTAACACATCAATCATCTGATAGAAATGAATAAAATCATTTCTTGTATTCGATTTTACAGAATCAATAAACTGCTGTGTAAATCTTTCTGAAGAAATATACAATACTGTTTTATCTGGATATTTATCTTTTATTTCAACACCAATAGCATGAGATAGATGTGTTTTACCTAATCCAACTCCTCCATATATAAGCAAAGGATTAAAAGATGTTCCTCCAGGTTTGTTTGCCACAGCCATACTTGCTGATCGTGCCAACCTATTAGAATCTCCTTCTACAAAACTGTCGAAGTTATAATTTGGATTTAATTGCGACTCAATTTTAACCTTCTGAATTCCTGGAATTACAAAAGGGTTTTTTAATTCTCTTTTATTAATATCTAATGGAACCGTAACACCTTGAGGATTTAATGGCTTTCTATTAGAACTTGGAATTTTAACTGTATGTGGTTTTGTGCTACTATACGTATTTTCCATACGCACATCATATATCAATTTGGCATCGGAACCCAATTCTCTAACCAATGCAACTCTTAATAACTTAATATAATGTTCTTCTAACCATTCATAAAAAAACTTACTAGGAACTTGAATCGTTAAAGAATCTCCAGAAATTTTAATCGGTTTGATCGGTTCAAACCATGTTTTATATGCTTGGGGTTTTATATTGTCTTTTATAAAAGACAGACATTCGTTCCAAACTGAAATGGCAGTTTTAGTCATTGGTATTCTAAGAATTTTTTGGTTGTTGGGTAACTGAAAATTTAGAGACTTATCTACTAAGTTTTAAGCCTTACAAAAGTGTGAATAATTATTAGTATAAAAAAATAAAATTACTATTGTTTCATAACTTTTTTATGCGTATTATAAGCAACCAAAATAATTTTCCCTTATGCTTACTCAAAACCTCCAAATCCGCGTCAGATATGGCGAAACCGATCAAATGAGTTATGTTTATTATGGTAATTATGCTCAATATTTTGAAATGGGTCGTGTAGAATGGCTACGCAATTTAGGAGTGTCCTACAAAAGCATGGAAGACGATGGAATTATGCTTCCAGTTTTAGATTTAAACATAAAATATTTGAAGCCAGCGAAATACGATGATTTACTTACCTTAAAAACTACACTTAAAAAAATTCCCTCTGTAAAAATTGAGTTTGATTTTGAAATTTATAACGAAGAGAATGAGCTTTTAACTCAAGGTTATACAAAATTGGTTTTTATTGACATGAAAAAAAACAAACCAACGCGTTGCCCACAATTTTTAATAGACAAAATTAATCCACTATTTTAAGATTTAGACAACGTAGATTTTCAAAAATAAACTGAACTTCTTCAGCATCCATTTTACGAACAGATACTACATACTCGCAATTCATTTCCATTTTTTGCGAAACAATTACTAATTGACGCTCCTTTATTATACGCATTATTTTATCTAAATGCTCATACTCAAAAGTCAATTTTAAATGAACATCAATAGTTTTTTCAATAATAGTAGCCGTTTCCAAAACCAACTTCGCTCCTTCTCTATAAGCATTTATCAAACCACCAACCCCTAATTTTGTCCCGCCAAAATAACGAACAACAACAATCAAAACGTTAGTAACATCAAAAGATACTAATTGACCTAAAATAGGTTGACCAGCACTATTACTAGGTTCGCCATCATCATTTGCCCTGAATCTTATTTGTTCTTTCCCTATTCGCCAAGCATAACACCAATGCCTGGCTTTATGATGTTTTGTTTTTAATTCTTGAATATGAAATTTTACTTCCTCTTCATTAAAAACAGGGAATGCATAACCTATAAACTTACTACCTCTAACTTTAAAGGTTTCTCCCTCAAAATTATGATCAATTGTTTTATATGTATCATTCATTGCAATTAAGGCACTATAGTTTTTAACATATCACCAACAATATCCTCTTCATATCGTATAGTTCCATTAATTTTAGGAGCCCTTATCCCTTTCTTAAAATCAGATATCCCAGTAAAAACTCGTGCCTCATCCCATAGATTCGCATTTATAAAACTCTGCAACGTATATGCTCCTCCTTCTATAATTAATGATTGAATTTCACTTTCAAACAACACATCACAGACCTGCTGTGGCACATCTTTAGAGTAATCGATTAAGGCCACTTGGACATTTTCTTGTTTTTCTGAAAAAGCAGTTCTTGAACTTGTAAACAAAATCGTTTTTACCGTACCATCAAAAACACATGCCTCTTTCGGTATTCTTAAAGAATTATCCAATACAATTCTTATTGGATCTTCACCAGTCCAAGACCTTACATTTAACCTAGGATTATCCTTAATTACAGTATTAGTTCCTACTATAATTCCTTGCTCCTCACTTCGCCATTTATGAACCAATCGCTGAGAGTATCTATTAGAAATCCATGTCGGTTGATTTTCGGCATCTTCAGTTCGTTTCAAATCAATAAAACCATCTTTTGTTTCAGCCCACTTTAATATTATATACGGACGTCGTTTATTATGAAATGTAAAAAATCGCTTGTTAAGTTCTCTACACTCTTTTTCAGATACACCAACTTCAACTTCACAGCCCGCTTTTTTCAATCTCTTCACTCCTTCTCCGCTCACCAAACTATTATCATCTAAAACTCCTATTACTACCTTTGGAATTTTATGCTTTACAATTAAATCTGCACATGGAGGTGTTTTTCCAAAATGAGAACATGGCTCTAAACTAACATAGATCGTAGATTTAGATAATAATTTCATATCCTTTACAGACTCAATAGCATTGACCTCGGCATGATTTCCACCATAAGGACTCGTATATCCTTCTCCAATAATTTTATCTTCATATACAATCACTGCTCCAACCATTGGATTGGGACGTGTTGTTCCTAATCCATTTTTTGCTAGTTGCAAACATCTTTTTATATATTTTTCGTGTATCTTCACCTCGCAAAAATAGACTTTAAATTGAGCAATAACAACTTCATCATTCGAGAAATACAACCGTCAGACAATAAACAAATTGCATCTGTAATTAGAGAAGTCCTCATTGAATTTGGAGTACCAAAAGTTGGAACGGCATATGAGGACACGGCTTTAGACTGCATGTTTGAGACTTACGATATTGAAAATGCAACTTATTTTGTAGTAGAAAAAGATGGTAAATTATTTGGCGGGGCGGGAATTATGCAACTTCAAGATTGCATAGACCCAATTTGCGAATTACAAAAAATGTACTTTCACTCAGATGCACGAGGAAAAGGAATTGGAAGACTTATGATGGAAACCTGCTTAGAAAAAGCAAAAGCATATGGCTTTAAACAATGTTATCTAGAAACATTACCGTATATGGTTGGTGCAAGAAAATTGTATATAAAGACTGGGTTCAACTCTTTGGAAAAACCTATGGGGAACACCGGTCATTTTAGTTGCAATATGTGGATGCTTAAAGATTTATGATGTCAGTAGCAGAACTCAAGGAACTTTTTTTTTACCAATTAAACAACACCTATCCTAAGGAAGAAATTGAAAGTTTTTACTTTTTATTAGTTGACCATATTTTAAATTTAAAAAGAATAGATCTCGCCTTAAATCCTAATATCGAATTTTCAAAAACGAAACAGTTAAAATTCGAAGATGCACTAGTTCAACTTCAGAAAGAAAGACCAATTCAATACATTATTGGAGAAACGGAATTTTTTAGTTTAAATTTTAAGGTAAATGAGCATGTTCTAATTCCAAGGCCAGAAACCGAAGAATTAGTTGATTGGATTGTAAAATCGTATTCTAGTAATAAACTTGAAAAACTTAAGATTCTTGATATTGGAACCGGCAGTGGATGTATTCCAATTTCATTAGCTAAAAACCTTCCAAACGCATTCGTATATTCTATTGATATTTCGCCAGACGCACTTAAAGTTGCTAGGAAAAATGCGATTTTAAATACGGTCGAGATTAACTTTATAAAGCAAGACATTTTAACTACGAACGAATTGAATCAACAATTCGATATCATTATCTCCAATCCTCCGTATGTAAGGGAATTGGAAAAAAAGGAAATAAAAGATAACGTATTAAAAAACGAACCGCATTTAGCCTTATTTGTTAAAGACAATAATCCACTTCTATTCTATGACAAGATTACAGACTTAGCAAAAAAGGGGTTAAAGTCCGAAGGGACACTTTACTTTGAAATTAATCAATACTTAGGTAAAGAAACTTTGGATTTACTTAAAAGAAAAAAATTTTCGCAAGTAGAACTTCGCAAGGATTTAAGCGGAAATAACAGAATGATTAAAGCTCAACTTTAATAGTTACACCTCTACATATTTTAAGTATTTTTGTTTTTTAATCTTAAACAAATACTATGGAAATTAAAGAAATTCTCGATCAAATCTCAACTTTATCTATGACTTACGCTCCAAAATTAATAGGCGCAATCGCCGTATGGATCATCGGTAGTTGGATTATAAAAATCTTTATGAAAAGGTTTACTAAGATCTTAGAAAAAGGTAATACAGATGAATCTTTGAAGCCATTCTTAAAAAGCGTTATTAGCATTTTACTTAAAGTAATGCTCGTAATTAGCGTTTTAAGCATGTTAGGTATCCAGATGACTTCATTTATTGCAATTTTAGGTGCTGCTGGCCTAGCTGTTGGTATGGCATTATCTGGCACTTTGCAAAATTTTGCAGGAGGAGTTATGATTTTAATTTTTAAACCATTTAAAGTTGGCGATTTTATTGATGCCCAAGGCTATCAAGGTAGCGTAAGTGAAATTCAGATTTTTAATACCATATTAAAAACTCCAGATAATAAAACCATAATTATTCCTAATGGTGGACTTTCCACTGGCGCTATGGTCAATTATTCCTCTGAAGAATTAAGACGTGTCGATTGGACTGTTGGAATAGGTTATGGAGATGATGCTGATAAGGCGAAAGAAGTTATAGCGCGTATGTGCAATGATGATAAAAGAATTCTTAATGAGCCAAAGTTATTCATTGGCGTATCTGCCTTAGCAGATAGTTCCGTAAATTTCGCCGTAAGAGCATGGGTAAAAGCAGAAGATTATTGGGACGTATTCTTTGCTTTAAATGAAAATGTATACAAAACATTCGAAAAAGAAGGGCTTAATATCCCATTCCCTCAAATGGATGTTCACGTGCATAAAAACGAATAAAAAATGTCAAACTCTTGGCTTAAACCTACAATTTTAAAAGGAGTCAATGTTTCATTGATTCCTTTAAATTTAGATCATAAATCTGAATTACTGAAAGCTGCTACTGATGGCCAATTATGGAATTTATGGTTTACTTCCGTTCCATCTGCAAAAAATATTGACAATTATTTAGAATCTGCATTAAGCAGCAAACAAATGCTTCCTTTTACTGTTAAAAATAAGAATGGTAAAATTATAGGAAGTACACGCTTTTGTAATTCAGAACCGAGTAATTTACGTTTGGAGATTGGATACACTTGGTATGCCAAATCAACCCAAAGAACACAGGTTAACACCGAATGCAAACTCCTTTTACTTACGCATGCCTTTGAGGTTTTAAACTGTAATGCTGTAGAATTTAGAACACACTATTTCAATACTTCCTCTAGAAATGCTATTGCCCGATTGGGTGCTAAACAAGATGGAATTCTTCGAAATCACAGAATGGACGCAGACGGAACTTTAAGAGATACGGTTGTATTTTCAATAATAAAAAGTGAATGGCCAGTTGTTAAGAAGCATTTAAATTTTAAATTGAATTCCAATTCGTAAACTATCCATTCACTTTTTATTATGAAAAAATATTTATTACTTATTCCATCTATTTTCTTCTGTTTTTCTAATATCCAGACGCATGCTCAAGATGAAAAACCAAAAGTAGCCCTCGTATTAAGTGGTGGTGGTGCCAAGGGTGTTGCACACATACCTTTATTACAAACATTAGATTCTCTTGGAATAGTACCAGATATTATTATCGGAACTAGCATGGGAGGTGTTGTCGGAGGTTTTTATGCCGCAGGTTATTCTGGTGACAGCATTGCTAATATTGCTCAAAATGCAAATTGGACAGAATTGCTAGGTGGAGACATTTCTCTTAACGATGTTAGCATGGAAGAAAAAAGTGAATTTAAAAGGCACTTAATTGACTTTGACATAGTAAAAGGCAAACCAAAATTAAATTCAGGACTATTAAAAGATCAAAAATTAAGAGAATTTATATCACTGCATACATTTCCAGTATATAACATTAGAGATTTTGACAATTTTCCGATTCCATATAGAGCAATGACAACAGATATTGTAAACGGTAAAGAAGTTCTTTTAGACAAAGGCTCTCTTAGTTTAGCAATTAGAGCGACAATGTCTATACCTGCAGTATTTCAACCAGTACCATATGAAAACACCCTATTAGTAGATGGAGGTGTTATGAATAATTTCCCAGTAGATGTAGCAAAACAAATGGGATATGACTTTATTATTGGTAGTGATGTCGGTGGTGGTCTTCAATCAAAAGAAAAACTTGAAAGTATTTCAGCACAATTATTTCAAGCCGCCATGTTAACCAGTAATCTAAAAAATGACAACAACCGAGCAAACTGTGATATTCTTATCGATCACATGCCTAATCTAACATATTCTACTGGAGACTTTGTGAATGCTCCGGAAATTTTTATACAAGGAAAAATTGGAACTAACCTTCAATTAGATAAACTAACGGCATTAGCAAATACTCTTAAAAAATATCCTCAAAGAAAACATAAACTTCCTGAAACGGAAAAAGAAATAATCTTGGATAGTATAATATACCAAAATATAAGTGACGCAAATCTTGATCTTGTAAAAGCAAGAACTGACCTTAAAGAAGGAGAAAAATATACCACACAAGATATCATAAATGGAATAGACAAAGGGATGGGAACAAACCTCTTTAACCAAATTACTTTTGACGGAGGGAATAATAACGGTAAAAAAGAATTAAAACTTACAGGTGATGAACGTTCACAAAATATAATAAAAGGCTCTTTGCATTATGATACGTATAGAGGGGTTGGTCTTTTAGTCAATTACACTGGAAGAAATATAATTGGAAAATCTTCTCGCATATTGGCAACTTTAGACATTGCTGAACAACCCAGATTTAGATTACAATATCAGAAACAATTTGGCAAAAAGAAGTCTTGGTGGTGGAGGTCTGAATTTTTAGGTGAATTTCTAGATCAAAAATTCTATTTGGAAGGTGAATTTGCGGATGATATGAATTCGAGATTTTTTCAATATAACAATCAAATAAATAAGAACTTAAATTCTCATCATAGTTATATAGGATTAGAGTTAAGCTTTGAAAGCAGTCATTTAGAACCTAAAATTAATCCAGATATAAATAATAACACTTTAAATTTAAGACATTATAATTTCAATAATTTTGAATTTGGATTTAATTATGTCTTCAATAAAATGAACACTGTGTTCTTTCCAACTTCGGGCTCTTATTTTAAAGCAGGCCTGCATCGTTCCGTTATAAATGAAGTAGATGCGGAATTTGTAGATATTGACGAACCTTTTCCAGGAGACGACTTGATTGTTAAAGGTTCTACAAACGATTTTACTAAAATAAATTTTGATTACGAGAAACGACTATTTATTTCTGAAAAGGCCACAGGTATTATTGGAGCCAATGCAGCATTTATTATTCAAGACGAGTTAAAGCAAGATGATTTAGAATTTTCCGTTTATGGCTATTCAGGTGCATATTCAATAGGAGGAACAGTAGTAAGCCCAAGAAAAAGTTCGTATACTTTCCCAGGATTCCATGAAGATGAACTCTTTTTTAGTCAAATGATGCGCTTAAATCTAGGGATTCAAGTCAACCCTTTTTCTAAATTTTACTTTACACCGCATGTAAATTTGGCAACTGTTGGATTCAATGATTTTGATGAATATATAGATAATGCATTATCTCCAAAAGGAAATTGGTCGGAATCTACTGATACAAGTGGTATTTTTTCAACAGGAATCAATTTTGCGTATCATTCACTTTTAGGTCCCATTAACTTTGATGTTTCCTATGTTAATGATATTAATAAAGTTCGTGTATTTTTTAGTGTTGGAATCTTATTTAATAGATCTAACTAAAATCTGTATTCCTAATACTATTCTTTATTTGCAAACTGCATTAAACAAGTTATCTTTGCACCTATGCGAATAGACATCATTACTGTTTCTCCTGGCCTATTACAAAGTCCGTTTGAACATTCCATTTTAAAACGTGCCATTAATAAAGGACTTGTAGAGGTTCATTTTCATGATTTACGCAAATATGCCATTAATAAATATGGCAAAATAGACGACTATCAATTTGGCGGTGGGGCTGGTATGGTACTGATGATTGAACCAATTGACAAATGCATTTCAGAGTTACAAAGTGAGCGAACTTATGATGAGGTATTGTATATGACTCCTGATGCGCCAGTATTAAATCAGGCCATTGCAAACAATTTATCTCTAAACCAGAACATTATCATTCTTACCGGCCATTATAAAGGAGTGGATCAACGTGTTCGAGATAAGTTTGTAACTAAAGAAATTTCTATAGGAGATTACGTTTTAAGTGGAGGTGAATTAGCTGCAGCTGTTGTTTGTGATGCGGTCATTAGACTTATCCCTGGTGTTATTGGAGATGAAACTTCTGCCTTAACCGATTCTTTTCAAGATAATTTATTAAGTCCACCTGTATATACACGTCCAGCTGAATACGATGGCATGGAGGTTCCCAAAATATTATTGTCTGGAAATTTCCCTAAAATAGATGAATGGCGTGCGGAAAAAGCTTACGAGCACACAAAGAATATCCGCCCAGATTTATTAAAGGATTCATAACAACCTAAAAACAGGTTAATTGTCCTAAAATCAAGGATTAAAAAAACTAAAACTTATTTTTGCGTAACAAAACAAATTCCCTACATTTGCACACGCAAAATCAACCGCTGACGAAAATCGTGAATGTTGGTTTTCTTACAACCATTATAAAAAAATAAAAATGGCAGATTTAGTAAAGTTCGTACAAGACGAGTTTGTAACAAAAAACGAATTTCCTGAGTTTTCAGCAGGTGACACTATTACAGTGTATTACGAAATTAGAGAGGGAGATAAAAAACGTACACAGTTCTTTAGAGGTACTGTAATTCAACGTAAAGGTTCTGGTTCTTCAGAAACTTTTACAATCAGAAAAATGTCTGGAACAGTTGGAGTTGAGCGTATTTTCCCAATTAACTTACCAGCAATCCAAAAGATTGAAGTGAATAAGCAAGGTAAAGTAAGAAGAGCACGTATCTATTACTTTAGAGAACTTACAGGTAAGAAAGCAAGAATCAAAGAAGTTAGAAGATAATAAACTAACATCAAAAAGTTTAGATCCCGATTTGCAATGCAAATCGGGATTTTTAGTTTGTAAACATTTGTTAATAAACCCCGTTTATATCTTGTTGAGAACTAAATACTTGAATTTTTGGAAATTATTTAACGCATCTTATATATTTGTAACAAGAAATAACTGAGAAGCATATTCAAAGTTATTCTTAAATGTTCTTGAACATCGTCTTTTAAATTTAGTAAAAGTATAGTCTATAAAGTATTTAGCATACCATTAGAGAATATATGAATTTAGAAGGCTGTTGGATAAAAGTGCTTAAAACGAGTAATGCTTATTAAAGGGTTACAACAAAGTTTTAGCATGGGATTCAACAATCGGAGAAACGAAGTAACGAAAGGTTATTTTGGATTGGTTGACATTGAAGTAGCAAGTTCATATATATCACTATAGAGGGGTTTAGAAATAAACAATCGTTGGGGATTTGAGCGGTGAAAGTTTACTATGAAAAAATTTCTAGGTGTGACACGAAAGTAGCACATATGTTGCAGAATGACTCCAGCAAAAAGCCATAGTAAACGAGCAGTCCTTTATTATGGCTTTTGTTTTTTTGCTCATCTCACAAAAAAAACATTACAATTTTTAAACATCATCAATAAAACGATCAATTAATCCTTAATTCAAACTAAAAATTTAACGATTAATCCGTAAATTTGCTCGCCACAAAAATTTATCATAACATGACGAGCAATAAATCAATCATAAACTACACCATTACAGATGAAGCTCCTGCATTAGCAACACATTCTTGGTTGCCAATTGTTCAAGGTTTTACAAAAACTGCAAACATAGAAATACAAACTAAAAATATTTCTCTTGCTTCTAGAATATTAGCAAATTTTCCTGAAAATTTGAGTGAAGATCAAAAGCAAGAAGATGCCTTGACTGTGCTGGGTGCATTGGCTAAAAGCCCTGAAGCTAACATTATTAAACTGCCAAATATCAGTGCTTCATTGCCTCAATTAAATGCTACAATTGCAGAATTACAAGCAAAAGGGTTCGATATCCCATCTTATCCAGAAGGTAACTCTGATAGTGACAAAGAAATTAAAGGACGTTATGCAAAAGTTTTAGGAAGTGCAGTAAACCCTGTTTTACGTGAAGGAAACTCGGATCGTAGAGCTCCGAAACCTGTTAAGGAGTTCGCAAGAAAAAATCCTCATAGCATGGGAGCATGGAGTTCAGACTCACAATCTCATGTGGCTACAATGGGTGAAAACGATTTTGCTTCAAACGAAAAATCTACAACTGTTACTAATGCTACAACCGTTAGTATATTGCATACAGACACCCAAGGAAATACTACAACTTTAAAATCAGGAGTTGCTTTACTAAATGGTGAAATTATTGATTCTACGGCATTGAGTAAAAAGGCCTTAGTATCTTTTATCGAAAAGGAAATAGCGGACGCAAAAGCAAATGGAATATTGTTTTCGTTGCACATGAAAGCAACTATGATGAAAGTATCAGACCCTATTATCTTCGGTCATGTGGTAAAAACTTTTTTCAAAGATGTTTTTGAAAAACACGGAGATACTTTAGCATCAATTGGTGCCAATCCAAACAATGGTTTAGGAAATATCTTGAAACAATTAGGAGATTTACCTGCAGATAAAGAATCAGAAATTAAAGCAGACATACAATTATGTATTGATAATGGACCTGCATTAGCAATGGTGAATTCTGACAAGGGAATTACCAACTTACATGTACCAAGCGATGTAATTATTGATGCCTCTATGCCAGCAATGATTCGTAATTCAGGACAAATGTGGAATGCTGATGGAGAATCTCAAGATACAAAAGCAGTCATTCCTGATAGTTCTTATGCTGGCGTTTACCAGTCTACTATTGATTTTTGTAAGAAACATGGTGCTTTTGACCCAACAACGATGGGATCTGTTTCTAACGTAGGTTTGATGGCTCAAAAAGCAGAAGAATACGGAAGTCATGATAAAACTTTTGAAATTGCTACGGAAGGAGTTGTTAAAGTTGTAGATGCAGAAGGAAATACTTTATTAGAACACAATGTTGAGGCTGGTGATATCTGGAGAGCATGTCAAACTAAAGATTTACCAATTCAAGATTGGGTAAAATTAGCAGTAAACCGAGCGAGAGCAACAAATACTCCTGCTATTTTCTGGTTAGATAAAAATAGAGCACATGATGCTGAATTGATTAAAAAAGTAAACACCTATTTACCAAATCATGATACATCTGGTTTAGATATTAGAATTTTATCACCAGTTGAAGCAACTGAATTCTCTTTAGATCGAATTAAAGATGGCCTGGACACTATTTCTGTTACAGGTAATGTATTACGTGATTACAATACCGACCTCTTCCCTATTTTAGAAGTTGGAACTAGCGCAAAAATGCTTTCTATAGTACCATTAATGAATGGAGGTGGTTTGTTTGAAACGGGTGCGGGTGGATCTGCCCCAAAGCACGTTCAACAATTTGTTGAAGAGAATCATTTACGTTGGGATTCTTTAGGTGAATTTTTAGCATTGGCCGTTTCATTAGAGCATTTTGCTGAAAAGAACGGAAATGACAAAGCGCAAATTTTAGCGGATACTTTAGATGAAGCCACTATTAAATTATTAGATACTGATAAGTCTCCGTCTAGAAAAGTAAATGAGATAGACAACAGAGGAAGTCATTTCTATATGTCATTATATTGGGCCGAAGCATTAGCAAATCAAAATGAAAATGAGGAATTAAAAGCAATATTTACACCTTTAGCTGAAACCCTAAAAGCGAATGAAGCAACTATTGCTCAAGAATTGTTAGAAGCTCAAGGAAATGTAGTTGAATTAGAGGGGTACTATTTCCCAAGTGATTCAAAAGCAAGTACAGCAATGAGGCCTAGTGCAACATTAAATAACACGATTGATAATTTTTAGTCGTTACTTAAATAAACTAAAAAGCCTCAATGCAAATTGAGGCTTTTTTTTATCTTTGAAAATATGAGTTTTACAAAAACAACAGAGCAATCATCACATTATAATCATCTTGAAAAAATGTCGGTTAATGAACTATTAACCAATATAAACCAAGAAGACTTTACCGTTCCACAAGCAGTTTCTAAAATAATTCCACAAATTGAACAAATAGTTGAAATCATTGTTTCAAAACTTAAAATTGGAGGGCGACTATTTTATATTGGAGCAGGTACTAGTGGCCGCTTAGGAATATTAGATGCTTCTGAATGCCCTCCTACTTTTGGCGTATCACATGAACTCGTTCAAGGACTCATTGCTGGAGGAGATACAGCGATTAGAAAAGCCGTTGAAAACGCCGAGGACTCTACTACCCAGGGATGGATAGATCTAAATGAAAAAAACATTAATAAAAATGATGTCGTTATTGGAATTGCCGCTTCTGGAACAACTCCATATGTAATATCAACATTAAAAAAATGTAACATAGAAGGTATTATTACGGGAAGTATAACGATGAATGAAGGAAGCCCATTAGCAATTGTTCCAAAATTCCCGATTGTTTGTGTTGTTGGCCCTGAATTTGTCACTGGAAGTTCTCGTATGAAAGCGGGAACTGCTCAGAAATTAATTCTAAATATGATTTCTACTGCAACAATGATCAAATTAGGAAAAGTAGTTGGAAATAAAATGGTAGACATGCAACTATCAAATGAAAAACTAGTGAACAGAGGGACGGAAATGATAATGGATGAATTGAAAATCGAAGCCTCGATTGCTAATGAACTACTATTAAAATACGGAAGTGTTCGTAACGCAATAAATAACTACAATGTCAAATAAAAAAGAGATAATCGTAACTGGAATCAAATATTTAGCAATTACTTTACCGCTAATGTTTTTTGGACCATTCGTCTTAACTATTGGTTTTAGAGCTGCAAATGAAGGCAATTATCTTTTTACCGGAATTGGCGTTTTTATTTGTTTGGTAGCAATCGTTCTTGGATTTATTGGAGTTAAGACAATATTAAAAGGCTTGTTCGCCAAATAATGAGTAGAAAAACGTTTTTATATAAACTAAAAAATTGGGAGTATTGGCCATCGTACATGTTTTACCTACCGAATATTCCTTATGCATGCTATTTGGCTGTAAAAGCCAAAAGTCCTGTTTTTTATAGTGCTGTAAATCCTGGAATTTATAATTCAGGCAACGGAATGGAATCTAAATTTGATACAATTAAAATGATTCCTGAACCTCTAAGACCAAAAACTATCCTTATATGCGAAGGAGAACCAATAGAAATAGTCTTAGAAAAAATAAAAAAAGAGCACCTAAATTTTCCGCTTATTGCAAAACCAGATATTGGCTTTAGAGGTCTTCTCGTAAAAAAAATAAATTCAAGAGAAGAATTAGAGCAGTACCTTCTTAAATATCCTATAAAAGTAATTATTCAAGAATATATAGATCTACCTAATGAGTGTGGCATTTTTTATTATAGAATACCTGACGAACAAAAAGGACATATAACTTCCATTACCTTTAAGGAGTTTTTAACTGTTACAGGTACCGGAAAAAAAAGTATTGAAGAATTAATTACAGAAGACAAAAGAGCCCGATTGTATTTAAAACTTTTACAAGAATTACATGGAGACACTTTACATTCAATTTTAAAAAATGGAGAGAAATTTGTATTAAACACCATTGGGAACCATTGTAAAGGGACTCGATTTATAAATGGAAATGATTTTATATCTAACGAACTGGAGCTATCATTTGATAGATTAAATAAAAAAATAGATGGGTGGTATTATGGTCGAATCGACATTAAATACAACCAATTTGATGATTTATTAATTGGAGAAAACTATAAGATTTTAGAAATCAACGGTATCATTTCAGAACCAACTCATATTTATGATGCATCGACTCACACCTATTTTAAAGCGGTAAAATCCATTGCTGCACATTGGAAGACTATATATAAAATTGCAAAAACAAATCATTTTATCTTACATTTCCCTTATACCAAAACTAGTGCTTTTATAAAAGACTTAGTAAATCTTAAACGATATACAAAAAGATTACATTCACTAACTCGCTAAAGATTTTTCTTTAGGAGTTGTTGGATTAAAGCCAAAATCTTCATCCGGAATCTGAATCCCAAGCTGGGAAATAATATACCCTAAACTTGCAAAATGATGAATGGCATGACTATGTGCCTGAATTAACAAACCGCCTAATGTATACGTTTGCTCTACCCTTCCAAGTCCAAGATCATCAATAACGGTTATAAATTGATCTAGGTCTGCTGATTTCAACTCAGCTAATTTCTTCAAAATTTGATTAAAATAGATGATCCCTTCTGCGGTGTCCAATTCTACTATTTCATTTCTCTTTCGCGCAGTTAAATCAACCCTTAAGTTTGGCAATCCTTCACATACACAATCAAACACATCTAAAATATGACGCATATGCCGGCCTATACTAGAATAATATGGAGCGATTGATGTATTGGAGTATTGTTCGTTAGAAATTGAGTTTAATAATTTCACACCTCTGTGCAAATTCATTTCAATCGCTGAAATCATAAAATAATTTTTGGTTGGTTGAATGTTAGTTGTAAATATAATAATTATTTACACTAAAATCCATCTCCTAAATTTATTCATTTTATTTAATTAATCCCTTGATAAATTATCATACTCCAAAATAAATTGGTAAACCAATCAGATTGCACTGTTTACGGTTTTAATTCTTTACTTTTACCATCATTTTTTTTTAATTTGAAACGGAATTTTCAGTTTATATTAATAATCTTTTTTATCTGTATTGGAATTGGACTTTCCAATGCACAAATAAATATACCTCCAACGTTAACTGCTGTCGGTGACCAACCATACTGTCCTGGCAATTCCATTTCTATCGCTACAAGTTTAACAATAGTAGATCCTGATGACACAGGAATTGAAGCTATGTATGTTCAAATATCGAGTGGTTATGAACAAAACGATGACCTTTTAACTTTAATGGGATCTCATCCAACGATTATTTCTGAATGGAATAATTCTACCGGAAAACTAAAACTATCTGGTATATCGGGGGGCAATGTTTTGTATTCAGAATTCATAGCAGCTGTTTTGGATGTTCAATTTTCAACGACAAATACAGAATCTATAAATGATAGAGCTTTTTCAATTACAATAGGAGATGCTAATTATTTACCCCTAACAGATCATTTTTATGAATTTGTGCCTTCTTTAGGGATTACTTGGACAAACGCTCGTACTGAGGCTGCTGGAAGAACTTATTTTGGGTTAAAAGGATATTTAGCAACCATTACTTCTGCGGAAGAAGCGCAATTATCTGGAGAGCAGGCTTCTGGTGCAGGATGGATCGGTGGAAGTGATGCGCAAACTGAAGGTGTATGGAAATGGGTTACTGGTCCAGAAGCAGGGACCATATTTTGGAATGGACTTTGGAATGGATCAACTCCCAACTATGCCAATTGGAATTATAATGAACCTAATCAGGCTGGAGATGAGGACTATGCGCACATTACTGCTCCAAATATTGGAAAAAGAGGTGCATGGAATGATCTGACAAATACTGGGGCTACATCTGGAGATTACCAACCAAAAGGATATATTGTTGAATATGGAGGATCTGTGGGGGACCCCATATTAAATATCTCAGCTAGTACAGTTATCAGAATACCTAATATTACAAATACAATATCTAATGAAAGGTGTGGGAATGGTACTGTTGACTTGGAGGCAACTTCAGATTTCGGAACAATCTACTGGTATGATGCATTGAATGGTGGAAATTTGGTCGGAACTGGCACAACATTTACTACACCTGATATTGCAAATACTACTACTTATTATGTATCTACTTCAATTGCTGGATGTACAACTGGAGAAAGAACTCCTGTTTCCGCTACCATCTATGAAATACCCACTATTATACAAACATCCGGGTCTATTATTTGTCATAATGGAACCGGAGACATTTACGCAACCCCATCATCTAGTGGTATAATAAACTGGTTTGATTCTCCTACGGGCGGTGTTACTTTAAGTACTGGAAATGCATTTACAACGGGACCACTAATAAGTACAACCTATTTTTACGCAGAGGTATCGACAAATAATTGTACCAACCCAATTAGGGAATCTGTTGAAGTTACTGTAAACGCACCAATGGCTCCTACTGGAAATCAAAACCAAACATTTTGTGAATTTGATAACCCAACTATTGCATCCTTAACAGCTACAGGAAACAATATTTTATGGTATGACGCTGCTATAGGAGGTAATTTATTATTAACCTCCGACTTGCTTTTGAATGGTAAGAATTATTATGCATCTCAAAATGATGGTGTCTGCGAAAGTTTTGATCGATTGGAGGTTTCAGTTACGCTATTTGATATGGTGACTCCGACTAACATAACCCCATTAATTGCATGTGACAACACTTCATTCGGAACAGATTACGATGGGATAATTAGATTTAATTTAACCGAGAAGGCTATTGAACTATTAAACGGAAAGAATCCAAGTGATTTTTCTATAAGTTATTTTACCGACAGCGTTTATATAAATCAAATTCCTGAAAACTCCATACCAATTAATGGAAATGATATTACCAGTTACTTTAACGATCCAAGTTTAAACGATTCTTATGGTGAGCAAAATATCTTTGTAAAAATTGCCAACATCAATGACTCTAACTGCTTCTCTGAAAATTCTTTTAAGTTAAAAGTAAATTCATTACCATCTATAAACCCTTCTCCATTTATTTTAGAGCAATGTGACGACGATTTTGATGGATTTAACACTTTTAATTTAACCGAGATTAATACTGAAATCGTCACAAACATTACTACAGAAGTTTTTAGTTATTTCGAAGCAAACATAGATGCTTTAAATAATTCAAATGCAATTATAGACCCAATAAATTACACCAATGAAATTGCAAACATTGACAATTCTATATGGGTTCGAGTTGAAAATGAAAACGGGTGTTTTAGAGTATCTCAATTTGAATTAGTTGTTAAACCATCAGCAATTCCTACCTCTTTTTTAGAAACGTTTTACAATTGCGATGATGGGCAGGATACTAATGACGGCATAGCAACTTTTGATTTTAGCAGTGTAACAGCTCAAATTGAAGCCATTTTCCCAGTGAATGTTGATGTTCACTACTATCAAAATGAAGCAGATGCAACTAGTGAAATTAATGAAATAATAGATCCTTCTTCTTATCAAAATATCGACAGTCCAGGTATGCAAGAAATTTGGGTAAGAGCTGATAGTTCATTAGGAAATGATTGTTTAGGAAACGGACATCATGCAACATTAATCGTTGAACCTGTGCCTCAATTCGATGTTATACCTGAAGCTACAGTTTGCCTTAATTTACCTCCGATAACATTAGAAACATTAAATCCTTCCGGAGCCTTTAACTACGAATGGACAGATGCCAATGGAGATTTAATTAGTACTGAACCAAATGCATTAGTAACTTCAGGTGGCGTGTATACTGTTATTGCAAGTTATACAACTTCGTCTGGAAATACTTGTATTTCTGACCCAAGAACGGTAACTGTTTCAGAATCTAATATTGCCTCAATATCCTATGAAGATATAACAATTACCGACGATTCAGATAATAATACAGTTCATATTAATAACGAAAATGAAAATCTAGGAATAGGTGATTATGAATTTTCATTGGATGACGAATTTGGTCCGTTTCAAGATGAATCTATCTTTGAAATGGTAGCACCTGGTATTCATACAATATATGTCAGAGATAAAAATAATTGCGGTATTGCAAGTTTAGAAATATCGGTTGTTGGTTTCCCTAAGTTCTTTACGCCAAACTATGATGGTGTAAATGACACTTGGAAAATATTAGGAATAAATGAAAATTTTTACCCAACATCGCTAATTTACATTTACGATCGTTTTGGTAAAATTTTGGCCAAAATTGATCCTAAAAGTGAAGGGTGGGATGGTTTCTACAATGGTAAATTATTACCTTCAGACGATTATTGGTTTGGTGTTTTACTAGTTGACAAAGACGGTAATACCAGAGAGCGAAAAGGTAATTTTAGTATGATAAGACGTTAAATTATTTTTTAACCACCTGATTAATTAATTCATTAACATCTTTAGAAATTTTCAACTTATATACTATAATTACATACAATAAAATTACAACTGCGCTTTTTAACACAATATTTACAATAGATCTAAACGGAAAGTTTACAAAATAAAAAACTCCAAATATCGCGGCTATAATGGCGATAATATAAATAGTTTCTTTAACAAAAGGCTGCATCTTTAATTTACGCTTTAAATATAAAATCTTAATCGTACTAAAAACAACAACTGTTATTAAGGTTGCCCAAGCCGCTCCATTTATTCCTAAAAGCCGAATTAGAAAATGATTCAAAACAATTACAGTTCCTGCCATCCCCAATGAAAAATAGAAGAACATTCTATAGTATTTTGAATTGGTAAGAATGGCGCCGTTTGTTCCTAAAGCCAATTTATACAATTCCGAACACGATATTATCAATACAACTGATATAGCAATTGCATATTGCCCCTCTCCAATAATTTTATAAATATCGTTAATGTTCAAGTTGATAAGCAGAAATAATAATCCACCAACTACGAGTAAATTTATAGAACTTTGTTTGTATAACGTTTTTACTTTTCTCAATTCATTCTCATTCAAATCCTTTGCTGTAATAGGATTTGTAATTTGCTGCATGGCTCTATTGGGAATCGCAACTGTAGATGCAATAAACACAGCTACTCCGTAAAATGCCAAATTTGCTAATTCTTCTACTTGCGGAATCATAAACTTATCAATCTCTAATAAAATAGAACCCGCCGAACCTGCCAAAATCAGGTACATTGAATACCGCAAAATCCCTATAAAATTTTTCGGTTTAGAAACTGTCAATGCTGGTCTATAAATTGTCAGCGCATAAACCAACATTACCAACATACGCACAAAATATAGCAACACAACGCCATAGATAAATTCTTCTGGATTCAACCACTTAAAATAAACGCAAAAAAGTAAAACTGTAACCCCAATTCTGACAAAGATCTCCTTTATAAAACTTCCAAAAACAGAGTTCATTTGAACTTTAGCCCAAGAATAAAACACTTCAAAATACCCCATAAATATGGCTGTAAAAAATATGAGGTATGTATAATCTTTAATCAATTCATTTTTTACCGATAAAAATTTTGCTATAGTTTCATATGCTAATCCACCAAATATTCCAAGAGGAATAATTACAAGTAACGGAATAATTAACGACCAGGTAAGTAGAGAATCTTGATCTTGTTTTGTTTTATAAGATGAAAAATACTTTACTACAGAATGCTGCATTCCAAAAACCAATAATGGAAGTAGCAAAACCGAAGTAGAAAGTAAAAATATAATGAGTCCGTAGTATTCATCAGACAAAAATTTGGTATACAATAAAATGGTATTAACGCCACCAATAGTAAATCCTAGAATTAGGATTAAGGTATTTCTAATTGACTGACTTAATACAATTCCCAAATCTTAATTGATTAAAAGTTGAATTATTTCTGAATGAATTTTATCGCCAACTTTATCTCCATAAAGTTCTAAACTAAAATCTGAATTTGCCTTCTGAAACAACTCAAAAGATGCAATCATCTCTTTAGGATTACTTCCTACAATTTTAGCAAATCCATTTGAAACAAGCTCTACCCATTCAGTTTCTTCTCTTGCAATTAGGCAATGTTTCTTATTAAAAAATGCTTCTTTTTGAAGTCCACCGCTATCGGTAACAACCAAATTACAATTCTTCAATAATTCCAACATATCGAAATATCCAACTGGCTCAATAAATTTAATATCAAAATTCAAATTGTGTTGTTTCAATATTTTTCTTGTTCTTGGGTGTAACGGTAATACAACTTGCTTTTTTTTCGAAATCTCTTCTAGTCCAATGAATATACCTTTTAATTTTTCAAGGTCATCCGTATTTTCTTGGCGGTGAATTGTGGCCAAAACAAAATTATCCTTAACCAATTCTAAATCCGATATAATACTAGATTTTTCTCCAGATGTCTTACTATAAAAATCTACGGCATCTTTCATAATATCACCAGATTTCACAACATTTGTTGGAAGATGTTCAAAGCCTTCAGAATTTAAATTATCAATTGCTGTATCCGTTGGGCAAAGCAATAAATCCGAAATTCGATCTGTTAGAATTCTATTTACTTCTTCGGGCATTTCCATGTTAAATGAGCGCAAACCGGCTTCTATATGAACAACTTTAATATGCATCTTTTTTGCAGTTAGCGCCCCAGCAATTGTAGAATTGGTATCTCCATAAACTACAACTGCATCTGGTTTTTCATTTAATAGAATCTCCTCTAATTTCTCCATCATTTGCCCAGTCATTGCACCATGCCCTAATCCATTAATCTGTAAATTATATTTTGGCTTAGGAATTTCCATTTCAGAAAAAAACACTTCGCTCATATTATTATCGAAATGCTGACCAGTATGCACAATGACTTCTTCTATTTTCTTATAAGAAGCAATAACTCTACTTAAAACGGCTGCTTTTACAAATTGTGGTCTAGCTCCTAAAATAGTAACAATTTTCTTCATCAAAGTTCTTTTAGTAATTTACTTAATTGTTGCGTTAAATTTCGTCTATGATATTGTTCCACTCCAATTGAATTACAAGTTAACGTATTTGATTTATATGCAGTATACAAATCTAATATACTCGATTTCAACAATCTCTTTTCTTCAAAATTAACTATGCTACCTGCTTTTGTTTTTTTAAGAATTTGAGCCAAATCACCATTGATTGGACCAATTGCCAAAATAGGCCGTTTTGCCAATAGATATTCAAATATCTTTCCTGTTATAATTCCTTTGGCACTTGGTACTTTGTTCACTGCCAAAAGCAATACTTGTGACGATTGTTGTATTTCTTGCACTTCAGAATGTGGAATGTAAGGAGTAAACTCAACATTTTCATCTAATGCATTAGCAGAAATACTTGCTTTACAACTTTGCGAAACCTTTCCTACCAATTTTATATTTAAATTTTCAGAAAACCCATTCACTTCAGTCTTCAATTCATTTAAAACTTCCCAAAGTATTTCTGGATTTCTATCGTCATTCATTAAACCAATATGAGTGATCGAAAATTCCTTATCAAGTTTGTTTTCGCCCTCTATTTCGGCTGAATCATATCCATTGCTTACAACATAAGTATTGTCATTAAATTTATCATAATTTGACTTCATCGTTTCTCCTACAACCAAAACCGCATCTGAATTTTCTAAAACTTTCAGTTCCAGTTTTTCGTGTTTTTGAATCGATTTATGAGTTAACGGTAATTGATGAAAATAATCTATATCTGTCCAAGGATCTCTAAAATCAGAAACCCATTTCACACCTAATTTTTCTTTTAACTGCATACCAATTAAATGCATACTATGGGGTGGCCCTGTAGAAATGATGACATCAACAGAATTTTCTTTTAAATAGGTCGATAGATATTTTACAGAAGGTTTTATCCAATATTTACGGGCATCTGGAATAAAATAATTAGCACGGATATATTGCATAATTTTACCAATGAAACTCGGGTTCTTATTTAAAAAACCTGCACTTGTTTGCTTCTTCTTACCAAGTAAGTTATTAGGCTCCCAAATTGGATGTTGAATAACTTCAATTCCTTCTGGAATATCGCTTTGGAAACTAAAATCCAATAACGGATAATTAGGATCTTTAACCGTATACACAACTGGCTCAATATTAAAATCTCTCAGATACTTAACAAACTTCAACCAACGTTGAACACCACTACCACCTGCAGGTGGCCAATAATATGTAAGAATTAAAACTTTCAAGATTCTATATCTGAGTACAATTTAATCAATTCTTTTGAAGTTTTTTCCCAATAAAATTCGTTTTGAACAAAGTACTTGCCGTTTTCACCTAGCTTTATTCTATGTCCATCATTTGCATAAAGTTCTAAAATTTTTAATGTAAAATCATCACTATTTCTTTCAATATGAACTGCACCTGCATTAGCATTTTCTACGATATTCTGTTGAGCAGTAACATCACTAACTAAAACAGGTTTTCCAAAACTCATGTACTGAAATATTTTATTTGCATATGTTGTATCATGATGAGGATTCTTATGCAATGGTGATATGCAAATAGCACTCGCACTTATATAACTCGCAAAGGTAGATGCATCCTGCCATCCTCTAAAATCAACATAATTCTCAAGATCAAGGTCTTTTACTTGTTGCTGTAAATTAGAGTCGTTTGTACTTGCTCCAACAATTACCAATAGAATTTCTGGAATATCATTCTTTAAACTTTGCAAAGCTGCAATAGCAGTAGAAAGTCCTCTCCTATCCCCAGTATCTCCAATGTAAAGCAATACAAACTTGTTGTCAAATTCATTTATCAAATTAGCATCAATTTTAGGGGCTTTAAAAAATTCTTTTCGGACCGTATTTGGAACAACATATATATCATTTGAAACAATATGTGTTCTACTTAACAACTCTTCTTTGGCCTCATTGGTTACCACGACCACTTTTTTTGATCTATTTACAAACACCTCTTCCTTATTTTTCCACACTTTTGGGCTTATCAAATATTTCCCTGGAAAGGTTTTTAAATGAGAGTAAAACTTCATGATTTCTGGTCTGTTCTCATGTAAGTCTAATACGGTTGGCAACTCAAAATGCTTATTAGCATTAAATACTGCCCGTGCAATTTGAATATCATGAATATGTATAACTTCAATGTTATTCTCACTTAGGAAATGTCCTATTTTCTTTTCCATTATCTTGGTGTAAAATGGAAATGAATAAGCCAAAGCAGACAACTTATACTCTAATTTAGAAGAAGGAAACCGACAAACATTAATTCCATTAGCTTTTTCTTGCAACGGATATTTATCATAAGACAAACAGAATAAAAATACTTTATGCCCTTCTTCTATTAAAGAAACAGCCTCATTTTCCACACGAGGATCCGGTGGAAACTGCTTGTCTAAAATCATCCCGATTCTCATCAATCAGATTTTTTTTCAGCATAAACGGCGTAATATCTTGGCGTAAACTTTCTTAAAATTGGTCGAATTCCAATTTTATTAATTGGGCTGGTCCATTTTAATGTTTTCTTAATTTCCCAACCCGATTTTTCTAACAACCAATCGAATTGCCAATCTTCAAATTCATGGTAATGTCTATCCCATTTATCCGTTTTAGATCTATAGGCTTTTGCGAACCATAACTTCAAAGGAATAGAAGCAACTATCTTAGTACTTTCTATCTCTCTTAATACGTTAAACGGTGCAATTAAATGTTCAAAAATCTCAAAAGCTGTAACAGCATCTACTTTATGTTTCCTAACAATTTCCGGCAATAAATCTAGATCTTCTCCTTTTGTATTGATCACCGTATAACCATAAGATTCCATTATTTCACTAAATGGGTTTCGTACACCCAAATCTAAAATAGTGGCCGGTGCTGGCAATACCTCTTGTAGAAATTCTATGGTATGTTTATACCGTTTCTTGGGTAGTTTCTTGTACATTTTTTTTTCTTTTTTCAATCATAAACCAACCAAAAGGAATTATTAATAAAAGTGCATATGATACTAAAGTAATCGTATTTCCTTTTCTAATTACAGTCGGTTCAAATTTAAATTCAATAGTATGTTCTCCCAATGGAACAAACAAACCACGCAATATGTAATTCGTTCTAATATGCTCAACTAATTTACCATCTATGTATGCATTCCACCCATTCTTATAATACATTTCAGAAAACACCGCGAAGGCTTCCAAGTTCGTTTTTGAATTATATTTCAAATAGTTTGGCTTATAGTCTGTTAACTGAATTGTTGCCAAAGAATCTTTACTAAAACGTAAATCTCTACCATCTACGACATTAGGAAACTGAGCGCTATTTACAATTGCAATCTCTCTAGTATTTAAACTATCTAATGCCTTAATTTCTTCATTAGCAATATCAACTAACTCAATTTTATTCACAAACCATGCATTACCGTATGCAGCATCACTTTGCTCCAAAATCTCTTTACCCGTATCATCAGAACTAATAAAATACTTTACATTAAGCATATTAAATACCTCCTGATTTCCATTAGCCATATGAAAATCATACAATTCTTGATAGCGTCTAGGTTTTGCAGCATGATAGCCTCCAATAGATTTGTGAAAATATGGTGTTACACCATCGGCCATTGGATTTCTGTTTAAATTAGCAACCCTATATGTTCCCTTATCTTTTAAAATTTCCTTGTCAATTGCCGAAGCATTAAATGGTTTATTAACTTTTCTTGCCGAAGTAAAATGCGCATCGTTTACATACCTCTTATCCACTTTTACCAAATCCGATACAATAAGAACACCTAATATTGCTACAAAAACAAGTTCTTTAATTTTATTCTGAATGAAAATCCAAATTAACCCAGCCAAAATGGCAACAAAAACTAACGTTCTTATAGCATCGCCGTTGAAAAGGGACTGCCTATCAGCAACAATGGCATCTAAAAAGCCTGCAACTTGAGCATCTATTTGCTCGTCTATTGGCGTTACAAAAGAGAATAAACTCGTGCCTAGAACCACAAATAGTAGGGCTAAACCAACCACAATAAAAGTCGTTAATTTTAATCCTTTTAACTTCTCCTCTTTAGATAAGTTATCTGCTAGTAATTCTTTTACTCCAAGTATACCTAGCAATGGAATACACAATTCTGCAATAACTTGTATCGACGCCACGGCTCTAAATTTGTTATAAAGTGGCACATAATTGATAAAGAAATCGGTTAAGAAGCCAAAATGTTTCCCCCAACTCAAAAGAATCGAGAAAATCGTTGCTGCAAGTAACCAATACTTATATTTCCCTTTTACCAAAAATAGTCCAAGTACAAACAGAAAAATGAATATTGCTCCGATGTAATACGGCGCAGCTACAAACGGCATTTTACCCCAATACATTGAAGACACCTGCATTAAATAGTTTGCATCTCCAGGGTTTAATCCTTTGTTAACTGCATCTTGTAAAAATTCACGTAACTGACTGTCATTAACGCGTTCACCATTTGTACCACCAACAAATCTTGGAATAAACAAACTAAATGTTTCCCATTGACCATAACTATATTCAGTAATATATTCTGTAGATAAGCCCGATGTTTTCTCTTTTTCAGATCCATCAGGATTAATGGTCAATTCGCTTTGACTTCTTGTACTTTCATTCGCATATTCTTGGGTTGCCATTAAACTTGTAGCATTAGTCCCCACAGCGATAATTACGGCTACAACCAAAATTCCAATGGACTTGAAAAACTCAGGTAATTCCTTCTTTTTAAATGCTTCTATAAATTGAACTATACCTAATATAATAACAGCAAACATAAGGTAATAGGTCATCTGAATATGACTTGCCATTAATTCGAGTGACATGGCTAAGGCGGTCACAACAAACCCCCATAAATATTTACGTTGAAACACTAATAAAATACCAGAAAGCACTAAGGGCATATAACCAATTGCATGTGCTTTTGCGTTATGCCCAGCTGCATATAAACTGATAAAATAAGTAGAGAATCCGAATCCAAGTGCTCCGATTATAGCCAACTTCCAATCTACTTTTAACACTAGTAATAAAACAAAAAAACCTGCAAAACACAGAAACAAATAGTCCGCTGGCCTTGGTAAAAACCGAATTGCGCTATCTAGTTTTTTAATAAAATCGTTCGGGTAATACGTACTTACTACATATGACGGCATTCCTCCAAAAGAAGTATTTGTCCAATAAGGCTCCTCATCATGTTGTTTTCTATAATCAACAATTTCTTTAGAAGATCCAATAAATTGTGTGATATCACTTTGCTGAATTTTCTTTCCTTGTAATACCGGAGAGAAATACGCCAAAGATGCAATAACAAAAATTACAATTGCTACTGCATAGGGAATAAGCTTTTTAAAATTCATTTAAATTAATTGCTTAATTAATATTAATCGACTTCTTCGTAGTCAACATATTCTCCAACCGTATTATTCGAAGATCTGGATTGGTTAGGATTCTTATCTATAACAGTTTCGCCAACATTTTGCTTTGGTTGTTGCCTTTGTTGCTTTTGATTTTTAACTCGCTCTTCAAATTTCTTAGCAGCCCTATTTAAAATAATGGGTGCCATATATTTACCTATCATTTTAAGGCCATAGTATACAATAACAATAATGAAAATTGTTCTTAAAAAACTAGTGATTTCTGCCTCCTGCATCATTGTCTAAAAATTTATTTCAAAAATAACAATTTGAATAGAACTTAAAACGTTTACAATGATAAAATCTTATATTTGACTTTAATTAACCCTTCGTTATGAAAAACTTTTTTTTCGTCCTTTTCTTTGTTCTATCCATGCAACAAATTTCGGCACAATACACAGATATTATTAACTCTAAAAGACCCGGTAATTCGGAAAGCCCATATGGAGTTGGAACAGATGTATTTCAGGCTGAAACTGGTTTTTTTTATGGCCAAGGAGATTCCGATAGAACCTTTGCAAGAATAAATCCTATGGGTGCCAATTTGTTTTTGCGTTATGGTAAATTTATGGAACAATTAGAATTTAATCTAAATTTTACATACCAGCAAAACGACCTTCAGTTTAATAATGTTTTAAGTTCTACATCCCAAATTAGTGGGATTAGTCAATTTACAGTTGGTGCTAAATACATGATTTACCAAAAGGAATTTGCAGATAAGTCAAAAGAAATAAGGAGTTGGAAAAAAAGGACAGAATTTGACAAAAGTAGGTGGATACCCACTGTTGGTATTTACATTGGACTAAATACAAATTTATTAAGTGAAGACTATAACGAAAGTGGCATAAGTCCTAAAGCAGCCATCCTTTTGCAGAACGATTTTACCTCGAGATTAAATCTTATTACGAACTTAGTAGCAGACAAAATAACCACTGATTATTCGGTATATTCATATATTCTAACAATGACCTATGCCATGAACGATTTATGGTCTATTTTTGTGGAGAATCAGGGTGATTTTACTGAATATAGAAACGATTTTCAATTAGGTACTGGAGCTGCCTATTTGTATTCTAGAAATTTACAATTTGACGCTGCAGTTAGAGCAAATTTAAGTTCGGAGGAGACTGGATTTGTTGCAAGTGTCGGTGCTTCTTGGAGATTAGATATGCATCAAGATGAATTAATTGAATCGAACCAAGGTAGAAAACCTAAAAAAAATGGAGGGCTCTTTGGTCTGTTTAAAAAGAAAAAATAAATGATTTCGATAAAAGAAGTTAGTTCTAAAAAGGAAATGAAAGCATTCGTTAAATTTCCTTTTTCATTATATAAAAACCATCCATATTGGGTACCGCCGATCATAAATGATGAACTGGCAAGTTTAGATAAAAACGTAAACCCTGTATTTAAACATGCAGAAGTCAAGTTTTTACTTGCCTATAAAAGTGGTAAGATTGTAGGGCGTGTTGCTGCCATAATTAATTGGACTGAGGTCAATACCCAAAAAATTTCAAAAATGCGTTTTGGATGGTTTGATATTATTGATGAAATAGAAGTTTCAAAAGCGTTATTAAATAAAGTTCATGAAATCGGCAAGAATAATAATTTAGAATTTGTTGAAGGTCCTGTTGGATTCTCGAATCTTGATAAAGTTGGAGTTTTAATAGAGGGTTACGATTATTTGGGCACTATGATTACTTGGTACAATCACCCTTATTATGTTACACATTTAGAAACTTTAGGTTTTAAAAAGGAAAAACAATGGTTAGAAAGCATCATCGAATTTAAAGATATCGACCCAACTAAATTTACGCGCTTTTCTAAATTAATTTCTCAACGATTTGAATTAACCGCAAAAAGATTTACAAGCACAGATGAATTAATGCCATATGTAGATGAGATGTTTGATTTATTTAATGAGACCTATAAAACATTATCCTCATTTGTTCCAATTTCTGAAGATGAAAAAAGTTATTTCAAGAAAAAATACATTCATTTAATAGATCCTAATTTCATTAAATTTGTAATGGACAAGGACAATAAAATGATTGCTTTCGCAATTACACTTCCTTCATTTTCTAAAGCATTACAAAAAGCAAAAGGAAAATTATATCCATTTGGTATATTCCATCTTTTACAGGCTAGAAAAAAATCTGATGAAATCATTTTTTATCTTATAGGGGTGAATGAAAAATATCAAAACAAAGGAGTTACAGCGATAATTTTTGATGAATTTTATAAATCTTGCAAAGCTAGAGGAATTAAACGATTGATAAGAACTCCTGAGTTAGACGAGAATGAAGCGATTCATTTATTATGGAAAGATTTCAATCCATTAATTCATAAAAGAAGAAGAACTTACAGACAAGATATTAGTTAATGCAACTTTTTTACAGTGAACATATCTCAAATAATTCTGCTCAATTTACTTTTGATAAAATTGAAAGCAGGCACATTGTTAAGGTTCTTAGAAAAAATACAGGAGACCAATTAAATATTACCAATGGAAAAGGTGATCTATTTACTGTAGAAATTGTACTTCCTAATGAAAAAAAATGTCTTGTAGATATTGTAAATTCAGAAAAGCGAGAAAAACCTTGGAATTACTATTTACATATAGCAATTGCTCCAACTAAAAACAACGATCGCTACGAATGGTTTTTAGAAAAAGCTACGGAAATTGGCATTGACGAAATCACACCAATTATTTGCAAACATTCCGAAAGAAAGGTGATTAAAAAAGAGCGATTTGATAAAGTAATCATTTCTGCTATGAAACAATCATTAAAATTTCAATTACCAAAATTAAATGATGTAGTTTCATTTTCAGAATTTGTTTCTAAGGAAATCGAAGGTGAAAAGCTTATTGCTCATTGTGTGGAAACGGATAAAAAAACTCTAAAACAGGTTATACAAGGCTCGAATAAAATTACAATTTTAATTGGTCCTGAAGGCGATTTTTCATTTGATGAAATTGAAAAAGCACTGGGCAAAAATTTCGAACATGTTACTTTTGGAGCAAGTAGGTTAAGAACTGAAACTGCCGGTATAGTTGCTGCGCATAGCGTTTCAATATTAAACGAAAACTAATGAAAAGATTTATATTTATTTTTTCAATACTTTTTAGCTCATCTATCGTTGGGCAAGAATTGGCAACGTTAAAATATGACGGTGGTGGAGATTGGTACTCTAACCCTACAGCACTGCCTAATCTGATTCAATATTGTAATAATAATATACAAACAAAAATAAACAGTAATCCAACTTCAGTAGAAGTAGAAAGTATTGATTTATTTAATTATCCATTGGTATTTATGACCGGGCATGGGAATGTTTACTTTTCAGATTTTGCTGTTGAAAATCTAAGAAATTATTTAACATCAGGAGGTTTTTTACATATATCAGACAATTACGGGTTGGATCCATACATCAGAAAAGAAATGAAAAAGGTATTTCCAAATGCAGAATTTGAAGAAATACCCTTCAACCATCCTATTTATCATCAATCGTATAGTTTTGATAAAGGAATACCTAAAATTCATGAACATGATAACAAACCTGCGCAAGGTTTTGGAATTTTTATTGATGGAAGATTGGTCTGTTTCTATGACTTTGAAACTGATTTAAGCGATGGTTGGGAAGACGTATCTATACACAATAATCCCGAGAGCACTAGAGAAAAAGCCTTACAAATGGGTGCCAATATTGTGCAATATGCTTTTTCTAATTAAACAACTTCGTTTCTTAAAATTGGTGTATATTACTCAAAATTAACAACGACTACATGAATGAAAACCTCGATGCAATTCGGATAAACTTTAATGAAGATGGTCTTTGGGTACTTAATATTGCATTAGCTGTTATAATGTTTGGGGTTGCCATAGGAATCACTATTGATGACTTTAAACGACTTTTACATAGTCCTAAAATTGTATTAACCGGAGTTATATCGCAATTCATATTATTTCCTGCTGTCACTTTTTTACTTATTAAAGTAATTGACCCAGCACCAAGTATTGCTTTAGGAATGCTTTTAGTTGCGGCCTGCCCAGGAGGTAACATTTCTAATTTCATGACACAAATGGCGAAAGGAAACGCGGCCCTTTCGGTAAGTTTAACTGCATTTGCCACGCTCATTTGCCTAATAATGACACCGTTAAATTTTCAGTTTTGGAGTAATCTTCATGAGCCCACGGCTCAAATTTTACAATCGGTACAATTAGATTCTTGGAAACTTGTAAAATTGGTATTGCTAATCTTGGGGATACCTCTTGTTTTAGGAATATCTTTTAGACGCTGGAAAGAGGACTTAGCCTTAAAAGTAATGAAAGTTCTAAAACCAATATCGGTAATGGTGTTTATTGCTTTAATAGTTATCGCGTTTTCTCAAAATATTGATATTTTCTTAAATCATATTCACTATGTTTTATTTATTGTTTTAATTCATAATATTATTGGCTTACTTCAAGGTTATTATGCTGGGCAAATTATGAGTCTAAGTTTTAAGAATAAAAAAACACTATCTATAGAAACTGGAATTCAAAATTCAGGTTTAGGTCTTGTTTTAGTATTCGCTTTTTTTGAAGATTTGGGAGGCATGGCCCTGTTAGTTGCCTTTTGGGGAATTTGGGATATCGTTTCCGGACTATTACTAGCGGCCTTTTGGGGGCGTAAAAAAACAAGCAACTAATGAAGCAACTTTGGATAACAATTGTTAAGAACTATATCCGAATTGGGCTGTTCTTTTATTATAAAAAAATAAATGTAATAGGAAAGGAAAACATTCCAAAAAAAGGTGCTGTAATGTTTGTTTCTAACCATCAAAATGCACTGATTGACCCTTTAATAATTGGTACAACCAATAGTAGAAATACCCATTTCTTAACACGTGCAGGTGTTTTTAAACGAAAATTAATCATTAGATTTTTTAACAGCGTTCAAATGATTCCAATCTACCGTGTAAGAGATGGTTGGAATACAATTCCAAAAAACATTGCCATTATTAATAAATGTATCAATCTTTTACATAAAAATAATGCCATTTTAATTTTTCCAGAAGGAGGACATAATTTGGCAAGAAGAATTCGTGTGCTTAGTAAAGGATTTACTCGGATTTTGTTTGGAACTTTTGAGATATATCCAGAAATGGAAATTCAAATTGTCCCTGTAGGTCTTAACTATGATCATATCCTAGACCATCCTGCTTCTTGCTCGGTATATTATGGAAAACCAATTGATGCTAAGAAATTTTGGAACCCTAATGATATTTTTACTTCTACCAATAAACTCAAGGAAGTAGTAAGAAATGAAATGAAAGTGCTTACCACACATATTGAAGATTTAAATAATTATGATAAAATTGTAAATGCTTTAAATAATGATAATGCTGACTTTCTAGACCCAATTGCTACGAATACAAAAATCGAAACTCTTAGTCTAAACCCAACTTCAATTTCAACTACATATAAAAATAAATCAAGCTCAATAATTCGTATTTTATTTATTGCAAATAGTCTTATTCCTTGGTTATTATGGAAAAAAGTACAACCCATAATAAAAGAGTTAGAATTCACAAGTACGTTCAGATTCGCTTTCGGAATAACACTTTTCCCGACATTCTATGTCTTTCAAAGCATTCTTATTGGTAGTATTTTTGCCTCAGCTTGGGGTTATTATTACCTTTTCGTAAGTATATTAATTGGTCTTTTAAATAGTAAGTTTACTAGTAAATAGTTAATTATTGAAAAAGAAAAATAATAACTGAATTGCGTATATTTGCTTTAACAAGAACAAATATTGAAAAATATTGTTTTTATAAAACAAAAAATTATGAAAAAACTCAGTCTTCTGTTGCTCCTATTTCTAGGAGTAACAATATACGCTCAAGATACCACTACGGTTACCGCTGCAAGCGAAGATATTAGTGAAAATTTGGACTTAGAAGCAGTAGCAGCGGCCTTTGGAGATTCAAAGGATTTGGAAGATTTCGAGAATAAATTAAATGATCCAAAAGAAAAATTATCCAACTTAGATTTAAATGATGATGGAGAGGTAGATTACTTAAGGGTTGTTAGTAATTCAGATAAAAACACCCATGTTGTTACCGTTCAAGCGGTAATTGGTAAAGACCAATTTCAAGATGTTTGTACCATTGATGTTCAAAAAGATTCTAAGGGGGAAACGCAAGTTCAGGTAGTTGGAGATGTATATATGTACGGAACAAATTATATTGTTCAACCAGTTTATGTAACGGCTCCTGTTATTTTTACATGGTTTTGGGGTCCAATTTTTAGACCGTGGTATTCTCCTTTCTATTGGGGATATTACCCTCCATATTACAGGCCTTGGCGCGCCGTAGCGATTCATAACTACAGATATCATGCGCGTACTTACGCTCACCATCGCCATTCGTACAATAGAGCAAATGTTAGAATTAATAACAACGTAAATATTAACGTGAATAACCGGAGAAATGATTTGGCAGTTACAAGACCTGATAATTCATTTCAAAAAAGAAATAAAGGGGTAACCAATAAACAAGGTTTATCCAATAGGGCGACTACAACTAACAATAGAGCAAATACTAATAATAGAGCAAACACCAAAAATAAAAGAGACGGCAAGGCTACAACAGGAAATAAAGTTTCACCAAGTTGGAAACCTTCATCTAGAGAGCGTGTTCATAAAAGCACAAGACCATCTACTAGACCAAGTACTATGCCAGGGTCAAGACCATCAACAAGGCCTTCAACTAGGCCAAGTTCGCCTTCTACTCGACCATCATACAATCCTAGTTCAAGACCTAGTACTAGACCAAGTACTAGACCGAGTACAAGGCCAAGCACAAATACTAGACCAAGCACCAGACCTGCATCAAGGCCTTCATATAACAGATCAATGCCATCAAGAAGCATGGGTACTAGAAGAAGATAATCAATAAATAAACAAAATAATGCAAGATAAATTAGAACAAACAGCTGAAATAATAGGAGAACAAATAGCCGATTCTGAAATTGTTGGATTTTTTGAAAAACATAGTGACAAAATTGTTGATTTTGCGGTAAACATTTTTGCAGCGCTCGCAATTCTTATAATTGGTTTATACGCCATTAGAATCATATTAAAAATAATGAATAAGATTTTAGTTTCTAGAAGCGTAGATGAAACATTAAGAAGGTTTGCACATAATTTATCTGGATGGGTGCTGAAAATTATGTTGTTCATCGCAGTAGCCTCTAAATTAGGAGTAGAAACAACTTCATTTGCTGCTTTAATAGCTGCTGCTGGTTTAGGTGTAGGGTTTGCCTTACAAGGAGCGTTAGGTAATCTTGCAGGGGGAGTAATAATAATGCTCTTTAGACCATTTAAAATTGGAGATTATATTGATGTGCAAGGGGAAGAAGGTTTTGTTGAGGATATTCAAATTTTCTCAACCATAATAAGAACGTTTAGAAACAAGACAATCTATATACCTAATGGCGCTTTATCTAATGGAAACATTATAAACATAAGTGAAAAAGGCAATTTACGTTTAGACGTAGAAATAGGCGTTGATTATGCATCAGACATTAAACAAACAAAAGAAGTCCTTATACGAGCTGTTGATGGCATAGAAGGCCTTTTACCAACTCCGGCACCTTCAGTAGTTCTAACTGAATTAGCAGATAGTTCTATTAATTTTAAAGTGTTTTTATGGGTTACGCCTGAGACCTTTTATTCGGTAAAAGCAGCAGCCATTGAAAACTGTAAAATCGCCCTTGACAAGGCTGGAATCGAAATTCCTTATCCTCATCAAGTTAATATTAGTAAAAATTAATAAGCATTCTCACAACGAGAATTTTAAATATTAAAATGGAATAATTCTTGATTACAAATCATCAAGAAATAAAATAAGATACCATGAGAACAAAAATTTTAGCAATTATAATACTAGCATTTAGTCTGCTTAGTTTTTCTTCATTTTCTCAAACGGAAAATGATCAACCTTTACTAGGCCTTCCAGGAGATGACCTTGACCTATATGCTGTTTTAGATTTATTTCAAAAATCTAAAACCATAGAAGATTTCGAAAAGGCTTTAAATGATGATAAAGCAGGAATTGTCAATTTGGATTTAAATAATGATGGTAAAGTTGACTTTATTAAAGTTGCGACCGAAAAAGACGGTGATAACTTTCTATTTATTCTTCAAGACCCAATTAGTGAAAAAGAAACGCAAGATGTGGCTGTAATATCGGTAACAAAAGATTCAGAGGGTAAAGTTTCTTTACAGATTATTGGAGATGAGGAAATTTATGGCAAGGATTACATAATTGAACCTCGTACCGAACCGACAGAATCGATTACTGCAAATCCTGCATACGTAGGTGAAGACCCCGTTACTGTAAACGTAGAAGCCTCTACAGAGGTTATTGTAGTTCAATCTGCACCTATAGTACAATATGTATATTCTCCAGCGTATGTTCCATATTATCCACCATATTATTACGGGTACTACCCTCCATATTGGAGACCTATTGCTGTAATTAGTATTGGAATTTACAGACATAATCATTACCACCACCACCATGGCTATCATGGAGGTCATAATAACGTTAATATCAATATTAACAATCGAAATACCTATAATATCTATAATAAACAGACAAGAAACACTTCAAATACAGTAAATAACAATATAAAAAACGGAAATTTCAAAACCGCTGGACAGGCCGGTTCTCGTCCATCTAACAGAGCAACAACTTCTAATAGAGCGACAACTTCTAATAGAGCGTCTACTGCAAATAGAGCGTCTACAACTAATAGAACTTCAAGTCCTAACAGAGCATCGACAACAAATAGATCTACGAATAGTAATAGAAGTACTTCACCTAGTAACTATAATAGATCTTCCGGAAGAACTATGGGGACTCGCTCTAGTGTATCTAGACCAACTGGAGCTAGAGCAGGTGGGGGTGGAAGAAGACGTTAATCTTCATATCAAAAATAAAAAGAGATGCTGTTTTATTAAAACAGCATCTCTTTTTTATTCTTCTTTTAGATTAATTAATCCAATGGCATGTCTGATGCACTCATATCTCTAAGGCAAACATATTTCCCATCCCTTTTTTCAAAGAGACTCATGTAATTACCCGTATTTATAGCTGTGTTTGTAGAATCTACAACAGTATAATAACCAATTTCTAATACTTGATTACCATCATTAGAAGGAAAAACTTCATAAGTTGTAAATAAGATTCTTGTATTATTTACACTTCCTTCATCTAACTTTAAAAATTCTAATCTTTCTTTTATACTTCTAATTGGTTTCATGTTAGGATAAAATGTCACTGCATCTTCAGCATAATATCCAATATTCTTCAATTCACCACTATTATAAATTTCAGCAAACTCGTTTTCTCTTTCCTGAATTTCTTTTTTTATTTGCTCCTTATCAATTGTTAAATTTGAATTAGCACCGTTTGAATTACAAGAAGCTAAAGTCAAAAACATACATCCCAACATTAATCCTTTTACAAATAAATTCTTCATACTCTTTTTTTTTTAATTCTAAAATTTTATCGTTAAACCAAAAATAAGATAAAAATCTCAATTTTTACATTAATATTAAATGTGTCACTAATTTTACTTTACAGTTTATTTTCAAAAAAGAACTCAAATACTCATTCTCATATTTAATAAATGAGGTACAAATCCAGCTTTTTTATATGCCTTTATAGCCCCACTATTTTCCGAATAAACATCCAACCGTACTTCTTCAATTCCCATTGAAGAAATCCATTGTAAAAGTTTATTTATAAGAATTTTATTAATGCCTTCTCCTCTAAATTCTGGCTTTACATACATAAAACCTAAATAGGCAAATTTAGAATGTTTTAAATATGGCTTTGGTTCTTCGATCCGCGCATAACCCGATCCAACCAATTCATTATTTATTTCTGCAACCATAACTTCTACTTCTGGTGATTGAATCATCTTTCCAATGTCATAATAAGAAATAGGATCATTATCTAATGTTTCATCAAAAGAACGTTCAAAAGCAATAACACCTTGCTCGAAAGTCAACAAGGTTTCTAAATCATCAATTACCGCTTTCCTTATAACCAATTCCTTCATTTAAACTTTCTAATTTTCCTCAGTCGGTTTTTTAGATATTGATTGAATTATAAATGCCATTAAAACAACTAATGCACAACCGATTAAATTCAACCATAAATATGCTAATTGAATCACTTCGATTTCATTTAAATAAAACAATAACAACACACATGCTTCTCCCAGAATTGCCCCTATAAACGTGGCATTACCTCTAATTTTCTTAAAGAAGAATGCAATTGCAAATACTCCCAAAATGGTTCCATAAAATAATGAACCAATTATATTAACCGCTTCAATTAAATTGTCAAACAATGAGGCAAATGTTGCAAAAATAAGTGCCATAATTCCCCAACCAAAGGTGAACCATTTAGACATTTTTAAATAATGTTCATCACTACCATCTTTCACAAAAGATCTTTTATAAATATCAATTACAGAAGTAGTCGCTAAAGCGTTTAATTCTGATGCTGTTGAAGACATCGCTGCTGAGAAAATTACGGCTAGCAATAGTCCTATTAAACCAATTGGAAGATGTGTGGTTACAAATGTTATAAACACATAATCAGAATCTTCAGTTTCGAGTTTTATTGTTCCATTATCAGAAACTTTTTTCACCAATTCTTTAGCCTGATCTCTTAAATCTATCTCTTTACTTAATGCTGCATTCATTGAAGCAACGGCCTCTACATTATCTTTTCCGGTTTTATTATTCTCTACAACTGTATAAATAGCATCTCTTTTCTGATCAGATAAATTATTCAATTCCGTCTCTAATTCGGCATACTCATTTGCGTATTCTGAACTCTTTACAACCTCAACATTTGCTTTGTTAAAATGCAAAGGAGCATCATTAAATTGATAAAAAACAAACATCATGATACCAACAAACAAAATTGCAAATTGCATTGGCACCTTAAATAGCCCATTAAACAACAAACCTAATCTGCTTTGTGTTAATGATTTTCCGGATAGATAGCGTTGAACTTGCGATTGATCTGTACCAAAATAAGATAAAAACAAAAAGGTTCCTCCTAATAAAGCCGACCACAAATTATATCTATTAGATAAATCAAATTCGAAATCAACAACATTTAGTTTCCCCATATTCCCCGCGATATCAACGGCATCTGAAAACGAAATGTCGGGCGGAAACTTAGCAACGATAATAAGAAATGCCACAAACATTCCACTTAATATAACAATCATCTGCTGCTTTTGTGTTTGACTTACAGCGTTCGTTCCTCCAGATACGGTATAAATAATAACCAAAGCTCCTATCAACAGATTGGTTACATTTAAATTCCAACCTAATATTGATGATAATATAATGGATGGTGCAAAAATGGTTAAACCCGCTGCCAATCCTCTTTGCATTAAGAATAACATAGCAGTAAGAGACCTAGTTTTTAAATCGAATCTCCCTTCTAAATATTCATAAGCCGTATAAACTTTAAGATTGTAAAATTTAGGCAATACAAATACACAAAGAATTATCATGGCTATTGGCAAACCAAAATAGAATTGTGCAAAACGCATCCCATCATCATATGCTTGTCCTGGAGTCGATAAAAAGGTTATGGCACTGGCTTGAGTAGCCATAACTGATAAACCTATAGTGTACCAAGGTAATGTTTGTTCTCCTCTAAGAAATGATTCGGTTGTTCTTACATTTCTAGTTTTCCATATTCCGTACCAAACAATAAGTACTAAAATTCCAATTAAAACAGTCCAGTCTACTATATGCATTAGGCGTATTTTTTAGTAAATAATGTGAATAAAATAACAAGTATTATCTGAAATAATAACACAAACAGATATAACTGATTCCAAGATTTAAAAATTGGTGGTTTCTCTTCAGACATAATTTAATTATTTTTATTTAGTTCGGTTTCATTTTTCCCAATGGAGAGCAAGTTTGTGTACAATCTAAAGGCTCCCGAAACTCCTGCTGGCAACTCTCTAAAGAAACTTAACCCAGTATATATGAAATATCCATCTCCGTATTTCGCTACCAATAAACTTCCTTTTTCTTGAGGTTTTCCAAGATCATTCATACCTAGAATAGCCGTATAATCTGCACTCCATTCTTTAGGAAAATAAAGGCCTCTTTCTTGCACCCAATCATCGAAATCTTTCTCTGAAATCTCATTTGGATATTGCATTACTTCATGCTCTGGTGCTAGTATCTGCACTTTAGAATTTTCATTTGTAACCCTACCTCTACTTAAGGTAATTGGCAAAGGAGCTACTTTATCTACTTTCAATCTATGGCTTGTGTTGTATTGAACCAGCATTGTACCTCCATTGTTTACATATTCATGTAATATTTCCTGATAAAACTTTGCATCGTCGCTTGTATTATATGTTCTAACTCCTAATACAATGGCATCAAAATCTTTTAATTTATCGACTTTAATTTCGTTTTCATTCAATTCTACAACCGTATAACCTACTTGTCGTAAACTAGCAGGAATATCATCTCCAGCCCCTTGAATATAGCCTATAAGTTGTCCTTTTTTCTCGATAGAAAGACGTACCACTTTACTTTTAGACGGCATTAATACTGATTGAAATGGAATATGATCATAATCAATCTCGACCAACTCATTACTAAATTTTTCACCTTTATAACTAATCAATGGAGAGATAAATCCATTAGATTGTTCTTTAGACGGTGTTATTTGGAAAGTTACCGATTGCTCCGCTCCTTTAGTTGCAATATCCAATGCATAATATTGAGGACTTACACTCCATCCCTCTGGTATATTGAGCTCAATTTTCCCCTTCACTCCCGGCTCATTTGCTCTAACAATTACGTTTATTTCTTTTTCATGTTCATCTGGAAAAATCACTACCTTTTCAGATAAACTTGCCGAAATTTCAGGAATAACTTCAAAAGGTCTATACACTTCCCCTTTTACAGGGTCATTATATTTATAAACAACCTCCTTTAAAAAATCGAATGTGAATCCTTCAATCTTTACACTAAAATTAGCTTTAAGAGTTCTTGGAGTTTCTGGTAAACCGATTAATTCTTCATTTACAACTTTATACATCCCCAATGTTCCAGGTTCCTGCAACCAATATGGGCTTGTATATTCCATATCATTTAGCAAAACACCTTCAAGTTTCATATTAACTCGCTTATTTTGATCCAATTTAGCACCATCATAATTGGTAACATACAATGGCAGAATATTAACTGTTCCTAAGGTAATTTTCGCTTCACTCCTATTTATTGCTTCGATTTTAAAATCTACTTCACTTCCTCTAGTAGCATAAGGCTCTGAACTTGTAATTTCTAAAAATAACCCAGCACATGCCTGAATTATTTTCTTAATTTCTTTAGTTTTCTGAACTCTCCAATAATCATCTTTCAAATCCAAAATTAGACGATATGCTTCTATAAGTTTGCTAATACTTTTACTAGGGTTTCGAAATTCGAAATTATCCTCTACTTCCTTTAGTATATTTCCAATAGCCTCTCCGCCTTCAACACGATTCCAAGAAGTATCAATTCCATCAAAAACATTATCTATGTCGATTGGCATATCTCCTTTCACCAATTCTAAATATTCTTTTCTAGCTCCTCTTGAACCTGTACTTCCAAATCCTTGACTCTTATGCATACTCCTGCTTAAACTAGAAATCTCAGTATTTGACAATCCATTGGACGGGTAAAAGGTCCCAACATCTAAAACAACCATATTAGATTTATCCGCTTTGTCAAATGCTTCTTGTCCACCGTAAAACCAAGTTGAAGTATTAAAAAATTCTCTTCGTGGCTGCCATACCTTAACCTTTTCTAATTGTTCCGTATACTGAGATTCGTCACCCGCTAAATCAAAGGCCAATTCACTCAGAACCGCAGAAGACGTATGATGTCCGTGCGTATTTCCGAAAGATTCTGGTTTATGACTAAATCTATTAATTATAACATCGGGTCTAAATTTTCGAATAGCCAAAACAACATCACCTAAAACTTCTTCTTTATTCCAAATTTCTAATGTCTCATCCGGATGCCTAGAATAACCGAAGTCGTTTGCTCGCGTGAATAATTGTTCTCCACCATCTGTCTTTCTGGCTCGTAACAATTCTTGTGTTCTAATAACTCCTAAAAATTCTCTTATTTCTGGACCAATTAGATTTTGACCACCATCTCCTCGTGTTAACGATAAGTATCCTGTTCTTGCCTTTACATCGTTTGCCAAATACGAAATTAGGGTTGTATTTTCATCATCTGGATGTGCTGCTATATACAATGCAGTACCCAAAAAATTCAACTTTCTAATATCTTCATAAATCTCTGAAGAAGATGGTTTTGGAGGTTGTTGAGCCGATAAAAAAAATGGAATGCATAAGAAAAGAGTGAGCAATATTCTATTCATAAAAAAGTAGTGTTAGTAAAAAACAAATCTAAAGTATAATATCGACTTCATCAAAAAGCATAAATAAACTTAACATTTATTTGTGATTCGAGTTAAAAGCATGACTGAATTGTTTTTAAAAACCACCTCCAATACCACTTTAATTTATCACTAAAAATAGTTTTGAAACCCCCATTTTCACAACAAAAAATGATCAAATACTAATTGTTAATATGTTTATAAGTTCTTTTCGATATCACGTATTTTTAGAATATATTTGTATTCTTACTAAAAAAACACATACATGAAATTTATAGTATCAAGTTCGCAATTATTAAAGCAACTGCAAGTGCTTGGAGGGGTTATAAATAGTAATAATACGCTTCCAATTTTAGATAACTTTTTGTTTGAATTAGACACGAACCAATTAAAAATTACAGCATCGGATTTAGAATCTACCATGAGTGCTTCTATAGAGGTTGAATCTGATTCAAAAGGTTCTATAGCCGTATCATCTAGGTTATTATTAGATACTTTAAAAACTTTTCCTGATCAACCTTTAACTTTTAAAACTGAAGACAATAGTACTATTGAAATTAGTTCTAGTCAAGGAAAGTATGACATGGCTTATTTTAGTGGAGAAGAATTTCCGAAAGCCGTAGCTTTAGAATCACCAAGCAAAACTGTAATTAATGGAGGTATCTTAGCAACTGCTATTTCTAAAACTATTTTTGCTGCAGGAAACGATGATTTGAGGCCTGTAATGAGTGGTGTCTTTTTTCAATTTAGTCCGCAAAGTTTAACTTTTGTCGCAACGGATGCACATAAATTGGTAAAATATTCTAGAACAGATGTTGTTGCTGATGAAGTTGCAGAATTTATAATGCCAAAAAAACCGTTAACGATATTAAAAGGTATTTTAAACAATACTGATAGCGATGTATCTATTGAATATAATAATTCTAATGCAAAATTTGTTTTTGACAATGTAGTTTTAGAATGTAGATTAATCGATGGAAAATACCCGAACTATGAAGCGGTAATTCCAAAAGAAAATCCAAATAAATTAACTGTAGAAAGAGCTTCATTTTTAAATTCTGCCCGTCGTGTTTCTATTTTCTCTAGTAAAACGACACATCAGATTCGTTTAAAAATGGCTGGAACGGAATTAAACATTTCTGCTGAAGATATTGATTACTCTAACAAAGCAGATGAACGCTTAAATTGCGATTATCAAGGTGATGATATGCAAATTGGGTTTAATTCTCGTTTTTTAACTGAAATGTTAAGCAACTTAACGTCGGATGAAATTTTAATTGAAATGTCTTTACCGAACAGAGCGGGAATTTTGACTCCAATAGATGGCGCAGATGAAGGCGAAGAAATTACGATGTTGGTAATGCCAGTTATGTTAAATCAATAATAAATTAATAGTTTTGTGAAGTAAAATTCACTTTAAAATAATAGAGCCACAACTAAATAGTTGTGGTTTTTTTGTACTTTCACTTAATGAACTTCCTAGCACACTTGTACCTATCAAATAACAATACTGACCTTATGTTAGGTAATTTTTTTGCAGATGCAATTAGAGGAAATAAGTATAAAAACTTCTCTTTAGAAATTCAAAAAGGAATCATTCTTCATCGGAATATAGACACGTTTACCGATCAACATAAAATTGTAAGAATTAGCAAGCGTAGATTGCATGAACGATATAGACATTATGATGGTGTAATAATAGATATGTTTTATGACCATTTTTTAGCTAAAAACTGGTTAGACTTCTCTTCTATCCCCTTAGACATCTTTTCTTCAAATTTTTATAAATTACTACATACCAATTATGAGATTCTTCCAGAAAAGACAAAAGAAATGCTACCCTATTTAGAACGATATAATTGGTTGTATAATTATCAATATTTTGAAGGAATGGAGCAAGTTTTAAATGGAATGAACAGACGCACTAAAGGTGTATCACAAATGAATCTTGCTATAAATGATTTAAAAGAACATTATCAAGATTTTAAAAATGATTTCGATAGTTTCTTTAAAGAATTGATAGAATTTACGCAACATCGAATTACCGAACTGTAAAAAACTTATATTTACGGTATGAATTCAAAAACAATCTCACAAGGTATCCTGCAGGCCATTGCGGTTTTAGTTGGTATTTCAGGACTGCTTTATTTTCTTTGGGCTATTCAATCTGTTATTGTGTATATCGTAATTGCAGCCGTACTATCACTTATTGCCCGACCAATGACTATTTTTTTACGAACTAAATTAAAGTTTCCCAACACCGTGGCTGTCGTTGTAACAATGATTTTCTTTATTGGTTTATTAAGTGGATTAATAAGAATGTTCATTCCGCTTATTTCTCAGCAAGGAGCCAATTTATCATTACTCAATTTCAATGAATTAATGAATGATACCGAAAAAATCACATATCATTTAAATGAATATTTCTTAGCCTACAATATTAATATTATTGAGGAATTTAAGAACCTTGATTTAGTTTCAAAGTTTAAAGAGTTACCTGTTTTACTGAATTCCATAATTAGCACAGCTGGCTCCTTAAGCATCGGATTGTTTTCAGTGTTATTTATTACTTTCTTTTTTCTAAAGGACAGCCAGATTATGCATAATAGTATTTTAATTATTGTTCCGGATAAAAACGAAAAACGAGTTGAGAAATCTTTAAATACTATAAAAGATTTACTTTCGAGATACTTTTTAGGACTTGTATTTCAAATTTCAATTCTATTTATAATTTATTCTATTTCTTTGTCTGTATTAGGAATTGAAAATGCCATTGTAATTGCGTTTTTATGCGCATTGCTTAACCTAATTCCATATATAGGTCCGCTTATTGCTTGTGCGCTAATGGTATTTCTAACAATGACGAGTAATTTAGGGCAAGACTTTAGAACAGAAATATTACCAACCACTATTTGGGTTTTAATATGGTATGTGTTTGCCCAACTAATAGACAATTTCTTTAGCCAGCCATTAATTTTTTCAAAAAGTGTAAAATCACATCCTTTAGAAATATTTTTAATTATTATCATTGGTGGGTTGCTATTTGGAGTAGTAGGCATGGTTTTAGCAGTTCCTGCATATACTGTTTTAAAAGTGATTCTAAAAGAATTCTTAGCTGACAATAAGATTGTTCAGTCTTTGACAAAAAATATTTAAAAATTAGAGAATAAACCTATTTTAACTTTTTGAATCTTCAAATACTACATAAGACTGTTCAAGAATACATTTCAAAAAACCTAAACGAAGATTTATCCAAAATACTCTTTAAAGGAACAAATTTTGAAAAAGTGAGCTCGAAAGAAATTGTAGAGCAAATTGAAGCGAAAAAAAAATGTAGTTCTAAACTACCTACTTGGTTTGACGCTTCAGGCATATACTTTCCAAATAAATTAAATATTGAACAAACATCTTCAGAACTGACTGCCAAATACAAGTCGGAGTTGATAAATGGAAAATCAATCGTTGATGTTACAGGCGGATTTGGTGTAGACTGTTATTACTTTTCTAAAAAATTCGAATCGGTTATTCATTGTGACTTAAACGAAAATTTGTCTAAAATTGTAAAACATAATTATGCTCAACTAGATGTTTCAAACATTGAAACTTTTTCAACAAATGGAATCGAATATGTTATAAATTCAACGAATAAATTTGATTGGATTTATATAGATCCTTCTAGACGAAATGATGTCAAGGGCAAGGTGTTTTTACTTAAAGACTGCTTACCTGATGTACCTGAAAATTTATCTTCATTATTTAAAAAATCATCAAATATTTTAATTAAAACTTCACCTATTCTCGATTTAAAAAGTGCAATTAATGAATTGGAATTTGTTAAGGAGATTCATATTGTAGCCGTTAAAAACGAAGTAAAAGAATTATTATTTCTATTAGAAAAAGATTACACAGAATCAATAAATATAAAAACTGTGAATATTTTGAAACAATCGAATCAAACATTTAATTTTGAATTAAGTATTGAGTCAAATTCAGTTTACAGCCAGCCATTGGCGTATTTATTCGAGCCAAATTCTGCCATACTAAAATCTGGTGGTTTCCAAAACGTTTCAAATCAGTTTCAAATTGCAAAACTCCATCAACATTCTCATTTATACACTTCAGAGAATTTGATTACTTTTCCAGGAAGAAGGTTTAAAATAAAAGCAAATATCCAATATGATAAAAAGCAACTACGAAAATTAATTCCTACCGGAAAGGCAAATATTACTACTAGAAACTTCCCTCAATCTGTAATGGATATTAGAAAAAAAACGAAATTAAAAGATGGAGGAAAGGACTATTTGTTTTTTACAACCAATTTAGATGGAAAACACATTGTGCTAGTTTGTGAAAAACTTTAATCGTTTAAGAATTAAATACTCTTTTATTTTATAACTTAGTGCAGTTAATCACCGCGCTATGGCAAATAAAAATATCAGATCTTTATCCTCAAGAAAAGGCTTAGATGACAATCTATTCGAAAATATTGCTGAACTATCTAGCAAACAGACTTCAGAATCAGAGTTCAAAGAATTAGCCAAACGATTTATGGTAGACGACTCCGTTATCTTTGGAACAGCCTCATTTTACGACTTTACAAGAGAACAAAATAGGGCAAAAAAAATTCATGTATGCTCGGGAACCGCTTGCATGGTCGCTGGGAAACAATCAGAAGTTTCTTCAAAATTAAAGAGTCATTTTAAAGATGAGCATATCGGTCATGCGGCATGTGTTGGAAGGTGTCATAGCAATAATGCCTTAATGTACAATGATAAGACGTTCAGTATTGGATCAGGCACTGATTTAAATAAAATTTTAAATTCTGAAATTAATCAAGAAAACGAGTATCATATAGAAAGTAATTGCACGCCCATATTAACTTCTAAAATTAAAAATCTTCAAGAATTCTATAATTTATCAGTTGATTTCCTACCTAAAAAGAGAGAAGCAATTGAAGAATTAATAAAATCAAATCTTAGAGGTAGAGGCGGTGCAGGATTTCCTTTTTGGTTTAAATTAGATGCTGTCTACAAGGAAGAGAACATCCAAAAATATATAGTATGCAACGCTGATGAAGGAGATCCAGGAGCCTATTCGGATATGTATTTGATGGAACACCAACCGCATAAAGTCCTTTTTGGCATGTATATGGCTGGATTGATTGCAGGTGCAGATACAGGTGTTTTATACATAAGGGGAGAATACCCAGATTCGATCAGAATCATTGCAGATGCAATTGAAGAATTTAAAATGCTTGATATTCCTTATGCGTTCAAGTTTAAAATTATTAGAGGACAAGGCTCGTATGTTTGTGGAGAAGAAACGGCCTTATTAAACTCAATTGAAGGCCTAAGACCGGAGGTAAGAGTTCGCCCTCCCTACCCTGCTCAATATGGGTTATATGGCAAACCTACTGTTTTAAGTAATGTAGAAACATTTGCAAACCTACATTGGATATTGGAAAATGGTGGAAATGCCTATTCAAATCTGGGGACGGACAAATCTACGGGAACAAAATTAGTATCGTTAGATAGTTTCTTTAATAGACCAGGAATGTATGAAGTCGAAATGGGAACATCACTTCAAACTGTATTTGAAGAATTAGGACAAGGTTACAAATCCTCTCTGAAAGGGTTTCAAATTGGTGGGCCACTCGGCGGAATTTTACCAATAGAAAAAGTTAAGGATTTGAACTTAGATTTTGAATCGTTTAGTTCTAATGGATTTCTATTAGGACATGCAAGCGTCGTTTCTATTCCTACTGATTTCCCTATGATTCAATTTTTAGAACATTTAATGGAATTTACAGCAGATGAATCTTGCGGTAAATGCTACCCATGTAGAATTGGATCGCATCGCGGAATGGAAATGCTTCAAAAAGCGCAAAATGACAACTACAAGATAGATCGTCAACTTTTTGACGACTTAATAGAAACCTTAGAAATTGGGTCTTTATGTGCTCTAGGTGGTGGAGTTCCACTTCCAATCAAAAACGCCCTACAATATTTCTCGGATGAATTAAATCAATATTTTACAACTTAATATTTTATTAGAATGAAAGCTTTTATCAATAATACCGCTTATACCGTTCTCGAAAATGAAACTATTTTAGAGTTTGTAAGACGTATTGAAACGAATAAAAACGCTATCCCGACCATGTGTCAGGATGATAGATTAGAGAATTTTGGTTCTTGCAGAGTATGCTCTGTAGAAATTGCAAGAGAACAAGACGGACCAACAAGAACTGTGGCTTCTTGCCATACACCAGTAACTGACGGTATCTTTATTTACCACAATACGGACCGAATTAAAAAACTTCGGAAAAATATTGTAGAATTGGTTTTAACGGATTACCCATCGGACAAGGTTTTTCCTGAAGAAAACAAAAAGGCAACACCGTTTCAAGAAACCATCGCACAAATCGGAATTCCGGATGTGCGCTACCCAAAAGGTGAAAACCATTTAGATATAGAAACAGACAGAGCACATCCATATATTAAATCTGATTTAGCACAATGTATTAATTGCTATAGATGTGTAAGAGCCTGCGAAGAAATTCAAGGTGAAATGATTCTTGGAATGTCTGGACGTGGGTTTGCCACAAATATTATTAAAGGTTTTGATACCTCTTTTGACGAATCTGCCTGCGTATCATGTGGCGCATGTGTCCAGACTTGTCCAACAGAGGCATTAACGGATAAGTTTGAAACTAAAACATTACTTGCAGATAAAACCGTAAGAACAACATGTACGTATTGTGGTGTTGGTTGTCAATTAGATGTCTCTGTAAAAGATGGAGAAATAAAAGGAATCCAGGCTCCAGAAACTGCAGAAGTAAACGAAGGGCATACTTGTTTAAAAGGACGTTTTGCATTTCAATTCTACGACCATCCAGATAGACTTCGTGAACCATTAATCAAAAAAAATGGAAAATTTGAAGAAGTAACTTGGGAGGAAGCCTATGATTTTATCGCTTCAAAAATGCTGCACATAAAAAATAAATATGGACCTGATAGTATCGGAGGCATCTCGTCTTCTCGCGCTACTAATGAGGAAAATTACTTAATGCAGAAAATGATTCGTGTGGGTGTTGGAACCAATAATATTGATGGTTGTGCGCGTGTTTGTCATGCCCCTACAGCTTACGGAATGCAGCAAGCATTTGGAACTGGAGCGGCCACGAATTCAATTGAGGATTTAAAACAAACTGATGCTATTTTTCTTTTTGGGGCAAACCCGATAAAGGGACACCCAGTTACCGGTGCCAAAATTAAGCAAGCATTTATGAAGGGAGTAACTTCAATTGTTGTTGATCCTGTAAAAACAAAATTAGCAGATTTAGCGACACATTTCCTGCAAATTAGACCTGGAACCAACGTTGCAGTGTTGAATATGATAGCATATCATATCATAAATGAAAACCTAGTTAACGAACACTTTATTACGTCGTTTACGGAGAAATATGAAGAGTTTAAAACGCATGTCTCAAATTTAAATATTCCTGAACTTGAAAAATTGACTGGAGTTTCTAATGAAGATGTCAAACAAGCGGCTATTGCTTATGCAAGTGCAGAAAGAGCAATGGAATTTCATGGACTTGGGGTAACTGAGCATTTTCAAGGAAGTAAAACAGTAATGCTACTTTCTAATATTGCCATGATGACCGGTAATATTGGTAAAAATGGTGTAGGCTTAAATCCTTTAAGAGGGCAAAATAATGTTCAAGGTGCAGCAGATATGGGGGTACAACCACATCAAGGTGCTGGATACTTAGATGTAAACAAACCTGAAATTCAAACATATTACGCAGAAAAATATGGAATTGACAAAATGCCTGTTAAGGAAGGATTGAAAATTCCACAAATGCTAGATGCTGCGATTGATGGCAAAATTAAGGCATTGTATATAATGGGAGAAGATACCATTATGACAGATCCGAATACAAATCATAGTATTAAAGCTTTCGAAAAGTTAGAGCTAATTGTAGTTCAAGAATTATTTATGACTGCCACAACAGAGCTGGCCGATGTCGTATTACCAGCAGCCTCCTACTTTGAAAAAAATGGAACCTTTACCAACGGTGAACGAAGAGTACAACGCGTAAACAAGGTTGTAGAACCTATTGCAAATTCAAAACCAGACGGGCAAATTATCATTGATATAATGGACAGACTTGGTTATAAACAACCAACTGGCGCTACATATAATGCCGCTTTGGTAATTGAAGAAATTGCAGATGTTATTCCGTTTATGAAAGGCCTTTCTTGGGATAGACTTGGAAAAAACGGACTTCAATGGCCAATAAAAGAAGATGGAACTGATACGCAAATGCTGCATGTAAATGGACAATTTAAAAAAGGAATTGGAACTTTTCACAATTTTGATTTTGAAGAATCTCCAGAGATTGTCAGTCATGGTCAAAAATTTCCGTTTATACTAACAACAGGCAGAGAATTAGAGCATTACAATTCAGGAACAATGACGAGAAGAACTGATAATCAACATATTTTAAATAAAGATTATTTAGAAGTAAATCCTAAAGACGCTCTTAAAAAGGGAATAAAAGATTCTGAAACAGTGCGTATCTATTCAGATCGTGGAAGCGTTAATATTCCGATAAAGTTCTCTAAAAATGTGAAGAAAGGCGTTTTAAGAACTACTTTTCATCAACCGGAGGTATTTATCAATCTAATTACAGGAAGTGTTGGGGATAAAGAAACATTGACTCCAGAATATAAAGTCGTTGCAGTTGATTTTGAAAAAATCGAATAAATGTCAAAATCCACTAAAAAATATGAAGCTGTTAAATCTGAAGGGGCTAATACAAGATATATCTTTGACACTATTGTTTTAGAAGCACCTCTTCAGATCAACATCAATAATAAGCCCTACACCGTTGTTATGAGAACTCCAGGTAAGGATGAATTCCTTATTCGTGGCCTGCTCTATGCCGAAGACATTTATAAAGGTGATAAGAACTTTGGGTTGGAAATAGTTGAAGACACTCCAAATTTCTTTACTATTATTAATTTAACTATTAATGAAGATCATTTAGGGAATGGCTACTTGAATAAAAGAACCTTACTTTCTGTATCATCTTGTGGAGTTTGTGGTAAACAAACCTTAGATTCTTTAGAAACAAAAGGCGCTATTCTTGCAAAAGGTAAAGACATTAACTGGAATTCAATTTCAATAATGCTTACCAAAATGCAAGAACAACAAAAAACCTTTACATCGACCGGTGCTTCTCACGCCGCTTCGTTATTCAATAATGAATTAGAATTATTGTCTATCCAAGAAGATATTGGTCGACACAATGCTGTAGACAAGGTGATAGGTGAACTTAAAAACAAGAAGCAATTAAAAAATGCTAAATTTTTGTTGGTTAGCGGAAGAGTTTCGTATGAAATTGTTACCAAGGCCTTTATTGCTAAAATTAACACCATTATTGCTGTTTCTGGCTGCTCATCATTGGCAATAGATTTTGCTAAAGAATTCGGAATTAAACTTATAGGTTTCGCAAGAGATGGAAAATCAACCATATACAGTTAATTCCATTCTCGATAAACTAAATTGAATAATTTACTACAATTATTTGCGAGTTATAAAAACTTTTGTACATTTGACTCATAAGAGCGTCCCTATAATTACAACTTTTAACGGAGAGAATTTGTAATTTACAGTTCTAATTTAGATTCTGAAAATATTACATTTTTAGGACTAGAATTGTTAATTTTCAGCTTTTAAGGCCTCCGATTATTAAAAATTATAAAAATAATTTAAAAGACATGAGCTAGCGCTTAGGCGTTGACGAATCTGACTTTTTACAGCATTTTAGTTACTCTGATTAAAGAACCCCTTTAAATTAGATAGGATTTTATTTGGCTAATAAGTACCATAAACTTATATTTGATACTTACTTTAATCTTAAATCTTACTAAAATGAAAAAAGTAAAATTAATTTTCGGATTGCTCATGTTAGCTGTTTTTTCACTATCTTTCGTGGTGAATAATAACACAAACATCGACAATGAATCAGATCAAGCAATCGAAAAAGCAAGATTCAAGCCACCTCGTAACGGGTAGTTTGATAATCGCTTTTATGCTATTTATACCTTACGCTTTCTACTTGTATAAAAATTTTCCGGACGAACAAACTTATATGTTTTTTGGAAATGAATTCACAAGTAATTATTATGAAAGTGTAAGGTATTTTATGTATAATGTATTTGCTAAACTAATACCACTAACTTTATTGCTAATTTGGTTTACAACATGTAAACACTGGTGGTTTCACGCCATTGCAATACCAATTTCTGTTTATATATTTCAATTTGTCAGTGTGATTAATGATGATGCTGAATTTTATGATGAATATGAATTTGTGTATTCGCTCCCTATCACCTTAATAATTATTGCAATATTATACTTTATACGAAGTAAAATTGGAATTTATATAAAAGCGAAAGACATAAAAAAAGAAATGGATGAGCAAATGAACAAAGCATTTGTAAAAAAAAGAGAATAGAATTAAAATCATAAATTACAATTTAAAAGTTCACTCCCCCAAAGACTAACTTTTATTTAGAGCCATTTTTACAAATGGTAAAGAAAAATACTATGGGGAGTAAAATACATTTAAGTGAAGCGGATCGTATGGAAGTATATTCCATTGAAAAGAGAATAAAAATATCTAAAATTTTATTAGTCATTATTTCAATTGTGATGCTTTTTTTAAGTTTCGTTATTTAAGCTAACTGATTAAATCTGATAAAAACTCTTTGTAATTACCCTCTGTAAACCTCGGAGCAACATCAATACCTAATTCTTTCATACGTACTTTATCCTCCCAAATTACTTTAATACCTACTTGCTCAGTCAATTTTAAACTATCTGGTCTTTCTGTATAGGAGCAAAACAAATAGTCCTTCTCAAAATCTCTAAAATATCTTAAAAAATCACAAACTATATAAAAGATATTATCATTACAGTCTGCCGTAACATCATAATTGAAGAATATGGGTCTTTTTTGGTCCTTTGGATTAATTAAATCTGAAACTCTAATTTCATCCTTTCTCAATTTTCTATTTCTCAACTTTAAATAAGTCTCTTCTTTTAATGGCAAAATAATAGAATGTCCAACGTAATAACCCGAGTCATCTGTAAGCACTACATTTAAATCAGGCAACAATTTAATAGCTGCTCTAATTAATTCCTTATTTACATTATGGTTATCGTTATGTTGTGATTCTATAAAATGAACTATATGTTTTATATCAAAATCAAAATCAATTTTTCGAAGCCTATTGGTTTTAATATTGATTTGGGCCTTAAACCAACCGGCATCAGGCAGTTCATTTGTTAATGGAGTTAAAGAATATTTTCTAATTAAAAAATCATAAAATGTTGGAATTGGAACTGAAGCATTTAAATTTCTAATTAATTGATATGGCAATAATGTAGCCAACACAATTTCTTCTTCCTTATCAGGTTTTACTAGAGTTACATCTCTTTCCCAACGCTGCACCGTTCTAACATCTACATTAACATTGTCGGCAAATTCATTTTGAGAAATACCATTGTACTCTCTATAATCAACTAATAACTCTCCAAGCGAATTAAACTTCTTCATACGTAAACTTTTCAAGGTAAATATAGGCAAAAATAGTTGCTTTGAGGATATCAATTTTCACGACATACTATGTCGTTTCTTAGTCTATGGAAGCGGCATATCTTTGCATCGAGATTATGAAACAGAATTTAATAAAGCAATTTGTATAATTTTAGTTTGTCCGACTTTTTACACAAATGCAATTTAAAATTTGCCTCCTAACTTTACAAAGGTTAGTAAGTTTTAAGGTTAAAGTAAAGAAAACCCTATTTAGGGAATTTCTCGAAAAAAAGTTAGGAGTTTAATCTCATTAATAGAATAAATACAACCATAATATAATATAGAGTTTCCACAGCAATAACTAGAAACCCCACTATAAATCGGTCGTAATTAGTAAAAAATTAAATTGTTTCCTAAAACTACTTTGATTGTCCTATTACGACTGTATTTATATCTAAAACATCTTCAACATGAATATGATTACAAATAGAATAGTTGACTTAAAAGAAAACTTGCCCCCGAATTCAGAATACGAAACAAGTATCAATTCGTTAGAGAAAATGTTAAATGAAATAGATTTTGAATCTGAAACGGTTCCTTATGATGATTTAAATAAAATGCATCAACTCTTTAGATATATCAAGGGTTCAGAACTTACAAGTATAGAAAATAAGATTATAGAACAACTTATCACCACTTAGAAAGTTGACACTCATGTTGACTAATGTTATATCCTTCTTCATTAATACTGACATGAATTAATAATTTTAGTTAAAATAAAATAACCCCATTTATTGTTTTAACAGAAAGCCCGAAAACTATAAGATTTCGGGCTTATTTTTATCTGAATTTGAACATAAGATCTGTTAATTTAAAATTATCAAGTAATCATAAAAGATTGATTAAATTCAATTCGAAAACTTTTTATGGAGATATTTTAAAGCAATAGACGACCAAAGGTCGCCTATTGCTTCTATAAAATTTGCGAATAATTAAACTAATATTAGTTCGTTCCTCTTAATATTTTAACTTCTAATTTATCATCACTATTAGAAGTGGTTATTATTGCGTTGTAAACTCCTGATGACAAGTAAGTTACATCATACTGATACACCCCTGAGGTATCTTTCAAATAAATTAGATCCGAAACATGATGCACCGTTTTACCTTGAGAATCAACAATTAAAATTGAAACCGTTGTATCATAAGAGAAACTATATTCAATCTTAACTAAAGTATCAGAAGGAACTGGAAAAGCAGATGCCTCAGCAGATTTAAATAAAATAGCTCCTTCTTCAGATGGACACTCTTCTTCCGAACCAGGATATGCGTTTGGATTTGCATCATCACAATCTGTATTATCTAACACAAAACCAGGTGGTTGAGAACATTCAGAAACCGAATTATTAGCATCTCCATACCCATCGCCATCATTATCTGCAAAATAAACATTCAAAACACCTTCATCAATATCGCCATCGCCATCATTATCTATCCCGTCGCATTCCTCTACATCACAAGCATCTCCAATTCCATCATTGTCAGAATCTCCTTGATCTGGATTAAAGGTAGTTGGGCAATTATCAACATCTCCACAAACACCATCTCCATCTATGTCATTATCTGGATCATTTGGACAAGTATCACATACATCACCTATTCCATCGTTATCAGCATCTTCCTGACCTGGGTTACCTGTCGTTGGACAATTATCAACATCTCCACAAACACCATCTCCATCTATGTCATTATCTGGATCAT
>MPDD01000011.1 GCA_001874265.1 Bacteroidetes bacterium MedPE-SWsnd-G1
ATATAATTCAATATATAAACTTATATTACTATAAAGAATAATCTTAAGAATAAGTTCTTAACACTTAACCTCAATTTTAAATCGATTCAATTAAAACGATTCCAAATATCAAAACACAAGTAAAAGTTTGAAGTAAAAAAGAGGCCGCAACAAGTTGCAACCTCTTTCAGCCTTTGGTTTCCTTTCCACAAAAAACCAATCATATTCTCAATCCTTAGCCTATAAATGCCACTTTTAAGGCATTCTCGCTAGAAAGTTCATAGTATTCAGAATTAATCTCTTGATAAAATACAATTCCAATCGCATTTATAACTCCAACCGTTGGTGGCAAAGGGCTACCAAATCCTAAATCAATAGTTAAGGTGTATCACTTCCAACTACACCGCATAACGGAATCTCTGGACTAAAAGCAATACCGTGCACTTCATTTTCAGCCTCATTCACGGCTTCATACACTTTACGAGGTACAACAAATTCGTAATCACTCAAAACCGAAGTAGTCAACACCAACTTAAAATGGGTTGCGCCTTCTGGAGCATTGATATAATCACTAGTATTAAAATCTGGTATCACCCAAGTGCTAATGCTTCTATTCACATCCAAACTAGGATTTGAATTTGGAGCATAAAATATAGAATCCAAGGGCTGCCTAGTATTAAAATCAAACCCTTCCAATATATACTTGTTATTCAATATTTCAAAACTCCGTTACCCTCTAACACCTGCACCATTGGCATTGATCCGCCTCATCAAAGCAGTAATCTTCCCAACAATATTTACGCTGCCCATTGTTTTTATAACACTCACAAATCCCATTCGAAATGCTTTTCCAACTTTCGCAGATCCACCAAACTCAGACATGTTTTCCCGAGTTCGTTTAAAAGCAGGATCTTTTTCAATTCTGCTTTTTTCTACCCCACCGGTAGTTCTAATCAAATTTTTTCTGTTACGCTCATAAAAGGTCATTCCTCCTATAGAGCCTTTCAACTTAATAATTCCTTTTTGCTTTGCCATCTTTTTAAATTTTTATGAATTGCTGCAATTTTCGAAGCGCAACAATTCCTGTTAAACAATAAATAAATCGAATACCAATAGGCCTAATAGCAATCTCTTTTGAATACTGAAATGAATTCGGTAGCTCATAAATACGAACCGGTTTCAGTATTTTTTTAAATTGGAAATTTTTTGGAAAGATTTCGTGGGTAATGCTTTTAGAACGCATCTAAATTTTAATTTAGTATATCCCAGGCTCTTAAACTTTGTTAAATCTTAAATTTAAGCAATCAAAACTTAATAATAGTATAAAAATAACCAGTAAATATAATCATTTCAGCAACCGACATATTTTTTGTTTTCGTAGCAATTCAAGCAAAATAAAAACACATCAACACCCCCTTTACTTCTCCTTTACTTCATGTTAAAGCCATGTTTAATTGCACAAAGTCCATTAAAAGTGTTTTTAACAAGACCATGCATAAGTTGATTCATGTATAAAACAACTGAATCTGGAAATACTTACAAATTAGGAATGAAATTCTCTATAAAACTCCACAAACTTCTTGATGCCTTCTTCTACCTTTGTTTGTGGTTTAAAATCTATATACTCAAATAGACTTTCTACATTGGCATAGGTTCTGGTAACATCACCAGGTTGCAGAGGTTTGAATACAATCTTTCCTTTTACACCCAATTCCTTTTCTATGGCCCGCACATAATCCATTAATTGCACTGGTGCATTGTTTCCAATATTAAAGATTTGAAAGGCTGCTTTACTTTTTGAAGGCCTTGGATTTTCAGCGTCAAAATTAGGATTGTTCTTTTGAGGAGGCTTTGGCAATAGGCGTTTGATGCTTTCTACAATATCATCTACATAAGTGAAATCTCGACTCATATCTCCATTGTTAAACACTTCAAATTCTTTCCCCTCTGTCATTGCTTTTGTAAATATATACAATGCCATGTCTGGTCTACCCCATGGCCCATATACCGTAAAGAATCTTAATCCAGTACATGGAACATTGAATAAATGTGAATACGAATGTGCCATCATTTCGTTTGCCTTTTTACTTGCCGCATACATGGCTAATGGATGATCGGTAGAATCATCTTCATTAAATGGAATAGCTTCACTTAAACCATATACAGAACTAGAGGATGCAAAAACTAAATGCTCTATAGGATATGCTCTGCAACATTCCAGTACATTTAAAAAACCTGTAATATTATTATCTACATAATCTTGTGGATGTGATAAAGAGTGCCTTACTCCCGCTTGCGCCGCTAGATTCACAACAAAATCAAATTGCTCTTCTTTAAATAATTGAAGCATGGACTCTTTATCCTGTAAATCCATTTTTACAAATGAAACAAGCCCTTCTCTTCTATCTAAATCTATTAAGTTCGCAGCATTAACACCTAATTTTTGTATACGTGCCAATTTTAAATTTGGGTCGTAATAGTCGTTAATATTGTCTATACCAACAACCTTTAGTCCTTCAGCCACCAATTTCTTTGCTAAATGAAATCCGATAAACCCAGCCACTCCGGTAATCAATACCTTTTTATTTTTCTTCATATCTTTTTAAGACCTGCTTCGACAGGCTCAGCATGACATTATTGTTTAATTCTAAAATTGTAATTGCAACTTCTAAAATAACTATTCTATTAGTTGTTTGTTTAATTTATATTCTTACCAATATGAGATTTCTCGTCGCTTCGCTCTGTCGAAATAACTTCCATCAACCATCAACATACAACCAAAAACCAACAACTATAATCTTAAATGCGATTTTTCTTTTGGCAACATCGACTTTACGTCAAATATCACATGATTTTCTTCTAAATAATTCTCTAAATTAATTTCTTTAAACTCATCATGAGCTACGGCAATAATTACAGCTTCATATTTCTTTTTCACATCTTTTAAAGAAGATATTAAATCAATTCCGTATTCATGCTTAACTGCAGAAACGGTAGCCCATGGATCGTAAACATCTACATTTATATCATACGATTTAATTTCTTCTATAATATCTATGGCGCGCGAATTTCTTATATCTGGACAGTTTTCTTTAAAGGCAATCCCTAACACCAACACATCTGCGTTTTTAACGGGGATATCCTTCTTTACCATCAACTTTACAGTCTCTACGGCAACAAAGGCGCCCATACTATCATTTAATCTTCTACCGGATAATATGATCTCTGGATTGTATCCTAAACTAATTGCTTTTTGTGCCAAGTAATACGGATCTACTCCTATACAATGCCCACCAACCAATCCCGGTTTAAATGGTAAAAAGTTCCATTTTGTACCAGCTGCCTCCAACACTTCGTTGGTGTCAATATCCATTAACCTGAATATTTTTGACAATTCATTTACAAAGGCAATGTTAATATCTCGTTGGGCATTTTCGATCACTTTTGCAGCCTCCGCCACTTTAATCGAATCTGCTTTATGCGTTCCTGCTTGAATAATTGAACCGTATAATTTATCAACAAAATCTGCAATTTCAGGCGTGGAACCAGAAGTCACTTTTAATATTTTACTTACGGTACGCTCCTTATCACCAGGATTAATTCTTTCCGGAGAATAACCTGCAAAAAAATCTTTGTTAAAAACCAAGCCCGAATGCATCTCCAAAATTGGCACACATTCTTCTTCGGTCGCTCCAGGATATACAGTTGATTCATATATAACCACATCATTTTTTTGCAAAACCTTCCCTACTGTTTTACTCGCTTTATACAAAGGATTTAAATCTGGTTTTTTATTTTCATCTATAGGAGTTGGTACTGTTATGATGTAAACAGATGCTCTAGATAACTCCTCTAAATCATTGGTTAAATAAAGTCCTTTCATAGCACTATCAGCCACCAAAACATCTTGTAAATCGTTTTTTGAAATTTCCAATGTATGGTCATTTCCTGTTTTTAGTTCATCTATCCTAGATGCGTTGATATCAAAACCGATTACCTTATATTTCTTTGCAAATTCTACCGCCAAAGGCAAGCCTACATAACCAAGGCCAATAATTCCAATCTTTATATTCTTCATTGTAATTGAATCTACACAAATTTAAAATTTATTCAAGAAAATGATTGAAATCTGCTTTATAATTTCCCGAAGTTGTAAACAGATTATTAAGTTTTTAAAAATTAATCATAAGCATTGATACTAAACTTCAATCTTCTTATTTTTGAAGGAAATAACTTTAGCATGAACAAGCAACTAATAGAATGTGTGCCAAATATAAGTGAAGGTAGAGATCCTGAAAAGATTCAACTTATTGCTGATACTGTAGAAACCGTAGATGGTGTTAAACTTCTAGATATTGACCCGGGAAAGGCAACCAATAGAACTGTTATTACTTTTGTTGGCGAACCTGAAAATGTGATTGAAGCCGCTTTTAGGTTAATTAAAAAAGCGTCCGAACTAATTGATATGAGCAAACAAACCGGAGAACATCCGCGATTTGGTGCAACTGATGTCTGTCCGTTGGTTCCTATCTCAGGAATAAGTTTGGAAGAAACTGCCCTATATGCACATAAACTAGGAGAACGGGTGGGAAAAGAACTTGGAATTCCTGGTTATTTTTATGAAAATGCTGCTAAAGAAGAAAAACGAAAAAATTTAGCCAATTGTAGATCGGGTGAATACGAAGGCTTGAAAGAAAAATTTGAAGATGAAAGTTGGAAACCTGATTTTGGTCCAGCTAAGTTTAATGATGCTGTTGCAAAAACCGGTGCTATTGCTATTTCTGCAAGAGACTTTTTAATTGCATATAACATCAACTTAAATACCACTTCTACACGTAGAGCAAATGCCATTGCTTTTGATATTAGAGAAGGTGGGCGCGTAAAACGAGAAGGAAATCCAATCACAGGAAAAAAAGTTCTCGATGCGAACGGGGAACCTGTTCGAATTCCGGGGAAATTAAAAGCCGTTAAAGGAATTGGTTGGTATATAGAAGAATATGGAATTGCGCAAATCTCATATAATCTCACAAATATTAGTATTACTTCTGTTCATGAGGCTTTTGATGAAACAGTGAAAGCAGCAACAAGCAGAGGTCTTAGAGTTACTGGCTCTGAATTGATAGGTTTAATTCCGTTAAAGGCAATGTTATCAGCCGCAGATTATTTTTTAGAAAAGCAACAAAGATCCAAGGGGATTTCGGAAAGTGAAAAAATTAAAATCGCGGTGAAATCTCTTGGGTTAGATGATTTAAAGCCCTTCCATCCAAAGGAAAAAATCATTGAATATGTAATGGCAGAAGACTCTAAAAAATTGATGGATTTAACTATTTCTGAATTTGCCGAAGAAACCGCAGGTGAATCAATGGCTCCAGGAGGTGGCTCTATTTCTGCATATGTTGGTACACTTGGCGTGTCTCTAGGGACTATGGTAGCCAATTTATCGGCACACAAAGCGGGATGGGATGACAATTGGGAGTTCTTTTCTACATGGGCTGAAAAAGGACAGGCTTATAAAAACAAACTGCTTTTTCTAGTAGATGAAGATACCAATGCGTTTAATAAAATTATTGATGGTTTTAGAATGCCAAAATCTACCGAGGATGAAAAGCAACTTAGAAAAACCGCCATTCAAGATGCTACCAAATACGCCTCGGAAATTCCGCTTGAAGTAATGAAAACGGCGTATGAATCTATGGAAGTAATGGAAGCCATGTTAGAACACGGACTGCAAAGTTCGTTATCTGATGCTGGGGTTGGTGCTATTTGCGCTAGAACTGCCGTTATTGGCGCGTATTTTAATGTACGTATAAATGTTAAAGATATAACTGATAGAGCCTACGCTGAAAGCATATTAAAAAATGCCGCCGATATTTATACCAAGACTTTGGAAAGAGAAGTGAACATCATTGCCTTAATAGATTCAAAAATTTAATGGATTTAGAAATATTAGCATATCAAGAAAAGTACAAACAACACTTTTACGACTTGAATATAGAATGGCTTGAAACTCACTTTTATGTGGAAGAACATGACAAAGAAGTACTAGAAAATCCACAATCATATATTTTGGAGAATGGAGGATTCATTTTTTTTGCTAAAATGGGTACTGATATTGTTGGAACCTTTGCCTTAATGAATGAATCGGAAGGTTGGGAATTGAGTAAAATGGCTGTTTCTCCAAATTATAGAGGGCGTAAAATTGGGCAGCATATGATGGAATTCTGCATTGATTTTTCTAAGAAAAAAGGATGGAATGAAGTTTTATTGTATTCAAGTACCATTTTAAAAAATGCGCTCTATATCTACAGAAAATTTGGGTTTAAAGAAGTGTCTTTAGGAAATTCGCCCTACAGCCGTGGAGATATTAAAATGGTATTGCATTTGGATGATTAGATAGTTAGATTATTTATTCGTATCCAATTTGAATAAAGCATTACGCAACTATATGATAATCTGTCATTTAACTATTTAATACTAATTTTTAGCTTTAATGTTTTAACGAATGCTTATTAGGCTAAACCAATTAATTAGTTAATATTAAATTATTCGCTTATTCGTATACTAATATGTTGATTTTCAGCATTTTAATGGGTCTGTTTTGAGTTTTAGCTTTAAAACTCAAGGATTGTACTTATTCAAATACCGCTATCTTAACTTAAAACAAATGGATTTGTTGTCACAACTCCTTTTTAACTAACAGTTTAACCCGTATGTACTTAGAGTTAGCTTTAACTTGTGGCTTAGGATCTAAACAAAACTTTGAATGCCTAAATCATAACTTTTTAAGCCAAATCCGGCAATAATTCCTTTTGCATTGGGTGCAATGTAAGAAACCTGTCTAAAATCTTCTCGTGCATGCACGTTGGATATGTGTACTTCAATAACTGGTGTTTCAATCCCTTTAATTGCATCACCTAATCCAACGGACGTATGTGTATATGCTCCTGCATTAAATACCACTCCATCATAAGAAAAACCAACTTCGTGTAACTTATCAATCAACGCTCCTTCAATATTAGATTGATAATATGAAAGGTCAATGCCCGGAAATCTATCTTTTAACTCCTCAAAATAATCTTCAAAAGTTTTAGAACCATAAATTTCTGGCTCGCGCTTACCGAGTAAGTTTAAATTCGGTCCGTTAAGAATAAGTATTTTCATAATTCAAAAATAGAATAAATTCAATGAATTATTTATTTCATCCTAAAAATATTCAGATAAGTTTATCTTTACACTAATGAAATGGAATCACGCCTTAAAAGATTATCAATTATATCTCAAGATTGAAAGGGGTCTTTCTGAAAACTCTTTAAATGGATACACAAGAGACATCAATAAATTAATACTGTATTTAGACGAAAACACAGACGCCTCTAGCCCCATTAATATTTCTTTTGATAAGGTGCAACGGTTTATTTATGAAGCATCTAAATCTATTGAGGCAAGATCTCAAGCGCGCCTTATTTCTAGCCTGCGTAGTTTTTTCGATTACTTAATTTTTGAAAACTACCGAACCGACAATCCGACCGACTTAATAGAATCTCCCAAATTAGGAAGGAAACTGCCCGACACTTTAGCCATTGAAGATATTGATACGCTGATAAAGTCAATAGATTTAAGCAAACCTCAAGGAGAACGCAATAGAACAATTTTAGAAACTTTGTATAGCTGCGGACTTCGGGTAACAGAATTAATTACGCTACAGTTGTCTGATTTATTCTTTGAGGAAGGCTTTATTCGAGTAATAGGAAAAGGAGACAAACAACGATTTGTCCCTATTAACCAACAAACCCAAAAATACATTCAGTTTTATATTGAGAATATTCGAAAACTAATTGATGTGAAAAAAGGATATGAAGACACCTTGTTTCTAAACAGAAGAGGAAAACAATTAACTCGGAATATGATATTTACTATTGTAAAAAATACGGCTGTAAGTGCAGGAATTAAAAAGAAAATCAGTCCGCATACGTTTCGTCACTCCTTTGCAACACATTTATTAGAACGCGGTGCAGATTTAAGAGCTATACAGCAAATGTTAGGTCATGAAAGCATAACTACAACAGAAATATACATGCATTTAGACCGTAGTCATTTGCAAAATGTGATGGAACAATTTCATCCAAGAAGTTAGATATCTTTTAAAATTATTCTTAAAATAAATTCATAAAAAAAAGCGCCCAATATGAGCGCTTTTTTTTTACACTAAATTATTACTATTTCGCAATATTCACAGCTCTCGTTTCACGGATTACCGTAACTCTTACTTGACCCGGATAGGTCATATCATTCTGTATTTTTTGAGAAATACTAAATGACAATTCCGCAGCCTTCAAATCGTTTACTTTTTCACTTTGCACAATTACACGTAATTCACGTCCGGCCTGAATGGCATACGCCTTTTCCACACCAGAGAATCCAAATGCAACATCTTCGAGGTCTTTTAATCTTTGAATATAAGAATCCAATACTTGACGTCTTGCTCCTGGTCTTGCTCCTGATATAGCATCACACACTTGAACAATCGGTGCTATTAATGTTTTCATTTCAACCTCGTCGTGGTGCGCTCCAATAGCATTACAAACGTCTGGTTTCTCTCCATATTTCTGCGCCCATTCCATTCCTAACAATGCATGTGGTAATTCAGACTCTGTGTCTGGCACCTTACCAATGTCATGCAACAAACCTGCACGTTTTGCAACTTTAGCATTTAAGCCCAATTCCGCAGCCATTAAGCCACAAAGATTTGCAACTTCTCTAGAGTGCTGTAATAAATTCTGCCCATAAGAAGAACGGAATTTCATTCTTCCAACCGTTTTAATCAATTCAGGATGCAATCCATGAATTCCTAAATCGATTACAGTTCGTTTTCCAACTTCAATAATTTCTTGATTGATTTTCTTTTCTGTCTTTCGAACAACCTCTTCGATTCTAGCAGGGTGAATCCTTCCATCCGTTACTAAATTATGTAGTGACAATCTTGCAACTTCTCTACGAACGGGATCGAAACAAGAAAGGATGATTGCTTCGGGAGTATCATCAACTATAATTTCTACACCAGTTGCCGCTTCTAACGCACGAATGTTTCTTCCTTCACGGCCAATAATACGACCTTTAACATCATCAGATTCTAAATTAAATACAGACACACAGTTTTCTACCGTTTGCTCTACTCCTACACGTTGAATTGTATTTAAAATAACCTTTCGCGCATCTTGGTCTGCCGTTAACTTCGCTTCTTCTAGAGTTTCTTGTATAAATGCCATTGCGTCAGATTTAGCCTCTTCTTTAAGAGACTCTACCAATTGTTTTTTAGCATCCTCAGCAGACAAACCAGAAATTACTTCTAAGTTTTCAACTTGTTTTTTATGAACCTTTTCAAGTTCATTTTCCTTTCTTTCAACAAACTCTAATTTATGATCAAAATCAGAACTTTTCTGCTCTAAACTTTTCTCTAACTTTTTATTCTTATCGAGCAATTGAGAAACTTGAGATTCCTTATCTCTTATTCGTTTCTCGGTTTCATTCATCTTTTTATCTCTTGATAAAATGACCTTTTCGTGCTCCGATTTTAATTCAATAAATTTTTCTTTTGCTTGTAATATTTTCTCTTTTTTAATCCCTTCAGCATCCATTTTTGCCTCTTTTAAAATAGAGGCCGCACTTTTATTGGCGCGTTTTATGGTTCCAGAAGCTTTATTTTTCTCTAAAGATTTTGCAATTAAATAGCCAATTGCCAATCCTATAAGTAAACCAATAACAATTGGTATGATCATTTCTTCCATTTTGGTTAATTATTAGATATAAAAAAAGCCCACATTAGTGAAGTTTCTACAAACTCCAATTTATACAAATATAGGACTAACGAGATGGTCAAGGATCCGATCTAGTTTCTGAATGAACAGTACTTACGGCTTGCTTTTACAACTACGACTCATCCTTCAGAATTAATTCCTGTTGAGTTCGACGAACAATGACTAATGTAGGCAGTATTATTATTTATTTTAAAGAACTTATTTTAAATGACTTGAAACCAACTGGTTTAAAGTCTCTATTTTTTTTGTTGCTTCCTCTAAATCGGAATCCTTGTTAATGGTTTGTATTTCTAACGCAGCAGCAAATTGCAAGGCACACATTGCCAATACATCTTGCTTGTCACTTACCGCATAGTTTTGCTCAAATTTTTGAATCAAATCGTTTATTTTCTTAGCCGCTTTTCGCATACCTTCCTCTTCATTAGCACTATTAACGCTTAAAGGGTATACACGACCACCAATTGTGATTTTAATTTTGAGTTTATCCATTTACAAAGAACTTATTCGCTTATTTGAACAATACATTTGTCAATTTCGCGAATTAGAGCATTTATTTTGAGTTTTGTTTCTCTTGTACTTTCGTTACTGCCTTCGATAGTTTTGGCAATTTTCAACAATTGATATGACGCTTCTTTTGCTTCCAATTGTTCTTTATTCTCTGCTAGTTGATTTTCTAATAATGCTAATCTAGAATGTAGCAACTCATTTTCTTCCTTTAAAAAGGTATATGTTTCTAAAAGTTTTTCGAGTTTATCTTCCAGTAAATTAGCAACTTCAATTATTTTACTCATCTATTTTCAGAGATATCAAAACTATGTTTCAAATGTAGCATTCTTATCGCAATTTAACAACTATTTAACCTTTTTAAAATGAAAAATAAATAATATACTAAGTGGCAAATGCTTAGGTTTTTATAACGTATTAAATAATTTATTTATTACTTTAGCACAAATTAGTTCCATTGAAAATTCACAGTTTTTATTTTTTCCTATTTATTGTGATTGCTGGTTTTTCACAGCAAAAATATCCACAAAATTATTTTCAAAATCCATTGGATATTCCTTTGTATTTATCCGGTACTTTCGGAGAATTAAGAACCAATCATTTTCATTCTGGTTTAGATTTAAAAACGCAACAAAGAGAAGGTCTTAATGTTTTTACCTCTGCTGAAGGATTTGTTTCAAGAATTAAAGTTTCTCATTGGGGATATGGCAAAGCACTTTATATTACGCACCCAAATGGATATACTACAGTTTATGCTCATTTAAAGAAGTTTAGTCCAAAAATTGAAACCTATTTAAAACAGAAACAATATCAAAAAGAAAGTTTCGAAATACAACTTTATCCAAAGTCTGATGAATTGCAAATTGCGAAAGGAGAAATTGTTGCTTTTTCAGGAAGTACTGGTGGGTTTGTAGGTCCACATTTACATTTTGAAATTAGAGATGGAAAATCTAATCCCATTAACCCTCTACTTTTTGGCATCAAAATAAAAGACGATAAAAGGCCAAGTATAAATACCTTAGTGGCATACCCTCTTGATAGTTTATCGCAAGTAAACACTTCAAATATTCCTTTAAAAATTGGTTTTAGAACTCAAAAAGAAGGTGTTCTTTTATCGGACAAAATTACTGCTTTTGGAAAAATTGGATTTGGTGTTTATACTTATGATCGCTTAACAGGAGCTGCTAATAAAAATGGAATTTATAGTTTAGAGATGAATGTTAACGGGTCTCGGACTTATTACCATGATGTTGAAACCTTTTCTTTTGCAGAAACCAAACATTTAAATTTATTAATTGATTATGATAGATATATCGCTTTGGGTGAAAAAATCCAACGATGCTTTGTTGTAGAGGAGAACCCATTGAGTTTATATCAAAATGTTAAAAACAAAGGAGAACTAGATATTAAAGACAACAATTCCTATAACGTTGAGATTATTGCGAAAGACTTTCAGGGAAATCAAAAGAAAATGCTTGTTCCTATTCAAGGTAAAAAAGATTCCATTTTAATTCGATCAGAAGAAAAAATAACGGATTACAAAATTACAGCAAAGGAGTTTAATAAGTTTACTAAACAAGGTGTAACCATTGCTTTTCCTAAAAACACATTTTATAAAGATCTATATTTAGATTTTAATGTTGAAGATGGAAAAGCCTCTATTCATTCGAATCAAGTTTTGCTAAAAAATAGTTACACCCTTACTTTTGATGTTGACCAATACACTGCCTCAGAGAAAAAGCAACTTTTTATAGCAAACTATAGTAGTAAAGGATATCCAAACTATGTTGATACTAAAAAAAAGGATAAAACTTTTTACACAAAGACTAAAAGTTTAGGTAAGTTTAAATTATTAAAAGATTCTATTCCTCCTAAATTAAGATTACACAATATTAAAAATAAACAGTGGGTTACAAATTTTAAACGTTTAGTTCTAAAAGTTTCGGACGATTTATCGGGTCTAAAATCCTATAGAGGTGAAGTTGATGGGGAATGGATTTTATTGGAATACAGTCCAAAGCATGGAACACTTACATATGACTTCGCCGACATAAAATTCAATACGGCAGAACACAAACTGAAAGTAATTGTTGAGGATAACGTTGGGAACACTAAAACTTTAGAATCCACATTTTACAGAAAAAAATAATTCACAGTTCGCTCATTTGAAAACTAACTTAATCTTTCTCCTTACAATATTTTTTGCAGCGACCACTTTTTCACAAACTGGAACCGTTGCCGGTGTTATTAAAGATCAAAATGGGAACCCAATTGAGAATGTTTCTGTTTTTGCTGGTCCAGAAGGAACAACAAGTGATAAAAACGGTAATTATGTATTAAAAATACCTGCAAAAAAAGAAATTTCGATTGTCTTCAGTCATATTTCTTTTATCAATTATTCGAAAACTTTAACCGTTCCTGAAGGTAGAACAATTCGTTTTTCTCCAAGACTAAAATTAAAAACTGAAGAATTAACAGAAGTTGATGTTAAAAACAGAAATAAGGATGCCCAAGGCATAATTTCAATAGATGCCGTAAAAGTTAAAAAAATTCCAGGAGCTAATGCCGGAGTTGAAAATGTATTAATGACCTTGGCTGGCGTAAACAACAACAATGAATTAAGTACACAATACAACGTACGAGGAGGAAATTTTGATGAAAATCTGGTATACGTCAATGGTATCGAAGTTTATAGACCCTTTTTAGTGAGATCCGGTCAACAAGAAGGTTTGAGTTTTGTAAATTCTGACATGACTCAGAATGTAAATTTCTCAGCAGGTGGGTTCCAAGCAAAATACGGCGATCGATTATCTTCTGTTTTGGATATTACTTATAGAACTCCTTCTGAGTTTGGAGCGGCCGTTAATTTAAGTTTACTTGGTGGAAGTGCAACTGTTGAAGGGGAAATGTTAAATAATAAACTATCTGCATTGGTAGGTGTTCGTTATAGAGATAACAGTCTTTTTGTAAATAGTAAAGATGTTGAGACCAATTACAAACCAAAATTTGCTGATGTTCAAACTTTCTTATCATATCAAATAAATGAGCGTTTGAAAATTGATTTTTTAGGAAATTTCTCTAAAAACGAATACAACTACACTCCTATTTCTAGAAGGACTAAGTTTGGAACATTAGCGGAGCCCTTAGAATTAATTGTGTATTACAATGGACAGGAACAAGACGACTACACCACTGCATTTGGAGCACTTAAAGGAACCTATTTAGTTAACGATAAATTGCAACTAAGTTTAACTACGTCGGCGTACAATACACAAGAGGCGGAACATTATGATATTTTAGCCTCGTATAATTTAGGTGAAGTTGATTCAAATTTAGGTTCTGAAAATTTTGGTGAAGTTGAGTTTTCTGAAGGAATTGGCTCACAGTTAAATCATGCTAGAAACAATCTAGACGCCCTAATAAGCAATATTCAATTAAAAGGTTCATACATTTCAAATGGCCATAATTTTCAATTTGGTGCAAAATACCAAATAGAAGATATTCGTGATCGCTTGATTGAGTGGGAAGTTATTGATTCAGCAGGATTTTCTATTCGCCCACCAAATCATATTCCTAATATCCAGCCATATGAGCCCTACGAAGGTGAAATTGTTCCTTACCAAAATATAAGAGCATATAATGATGTTCAAATTAAGCGTATATCGGGATTTGCACAATGGAGTAAGAAAGAGGAATGGGGAAATAACCAAGTTTGGTACAATTTAGGACTTAGAGCACAAAATTGGAATGTTTCCGCTACTACCATTTTAGGGAGCAGCTCTCAAACAACCGTAAGTCCTAGAGGCCAGTTTTCTATTAAGCCAGATTGGGATAAGGATATGTTGTTCCGATTTTCTACGGGATTCTATCACCAACCTCCATTTTATAAAGAGTTAAGAGATTATATTGGAGAAGTTCAAAAAGATGTAAAAGCACAAAAATCAATTCATTTTGTTTTGGGAAATGATTATAGTTTTGACTTATGGAACCGTCCATTTAAATTAATTTCTGAATTATATTACAAACACTTAACGGATGTTAATCCGTATACGATTAACAATGTTAGAATAAGATACGAAGCCAAAAATAATGCTGTTGCGTATGCTACTGGTATAGATTTAAGATTGAACGGAGAATTTGTTCCTGGAACAGAAAGTTGGATTAGCATGGGCTTTATGACCACTAAGGAAAACATAGATGACAAAGGATATATTCCAAGACCAACTGATCAAAGATTCAAATTTGCCATGCTTTTTCAAGATTATGTTCCTACAATTCCTAATTTAAAGGCCTATCTAAATCTTGTATTTAATACTGGATTACCAGGAGGCTCCCCTTCTTATGCAGACCCTTACCAATATCAAAATAGATTAAACTCATATAAAAGAGCAGACATTGGCATATCATATGTGTTCGTAGATCGAAACAAGCAATTTAATTCAGGTTTGCTAAGTAATTTTAGAGAATTAACTTTCGGTGTAGAAATTTTTAATATGTTCGATGTGCAAAATTCCATAACAAATACTTGGGTTAGAGATGTCTATTCGAAACAATCCTATGGAATTCCAAATTATATGACTGGTCGAGTCTTTAATGTAAAACTTGGTATGTTATTTTAACCTTAGTATACTTATTGAAAAATTAGTTCGTTATAAATAAAAATTTAAAAAAATGATTAAAAACCTTATTCTATTTACAAGTATAATAATGTGTTTGTCCTTTACAAAAGGTACAAACACGCCAAGTAATAATGGATATATTAAAAGTGGCGAAAACCTAACCTTTACTGCATCTTATAGTATGTCTGGAATTATGACTGATATTGCTGAGGTTAAAATGATAACATCAACAATTAAAACAAAAACAAGAGAATTACTGAGGTTAAAATGTACTGCATCTACATATACTAATTGGGATAGTTTCTTTAAAGTTCGTGATTTATACGAATCTTATGTAGACCCTATTTCTTTAAAGCCTTCGCTTTATAAAAGAAGTATTGAAGAAGGAACTTATAAAAAAGAATTAAAATATTTATTCAAGAGAAAATCCGGAATTGCCGTTTCGACCTTAAACAAAAAAGGATATAAAGATTACAAGGTAGATGTACCAATTGATAGTAAAACCTTAGATATTGTTTCTTCAATTTACAATGCCCGCATTTTAGATTATGAGTCGATGCCAAAAGGAGCAACTACAGTTCTTGATGTAATTGTAGATTCTGAAGTACAAACGGTTTCTATTAAATATCTAGGTAAAGAATCAGTTCAAGTAGCTAAAGATGGTAAAAAAGAATGCTACAAGCTTTCATTAGCCTTTGGAGGTAAAGAAATAGAAGATATTAAAGGAGGTAAATACATTTGGATTACCGCTGATAATGACAGATTGCCGGCTTTAATTAAGGCTGATATTCCTGTAGGATCAATTCAAATAAGATTAAGTAATTACACTAAATAAACCAACCAAAATTATATACCAATGAACAAGTCAATTATAAAACTTTTTGCAATTTTAGGAATTATCGGAGCAATTTTAGGTCTCATATTTTCTTTTTTACCAATATCAAATTTGGCAATTTTTCCTGCTGCCATCGGTTTAATATTAGGTTTTATTGCCTTTAACGGTGCTAAAAAACAAGGTCAAAATTTTAATTTCCCAAGAATTGTGGTAATACTTGCCTTGTTTGCAATTATTATATCTGTTGGAAAACAACTATTCACAGATAACAAAGTGGAAGTAGATACCGAGTTTATTGAAAAAGAAAAGCAGTCTGAAGAAGATGCGGTTAAGGAATTAGAAGAGGAACTCGATGAGTTAGAAGAATTGGAATAACCCACTTCAAAAAGAATAAAAAAAGCGCTATTTACAGCGTTTTTTTTTATTTCAAAATCTGACTGGTATGTTCCTTTGTTTTTACTTTCAGAATAACATCTTCAATTATCCCATTCTCATCAATTACAAAAGTTGTTCTATGGATACCATCATATTCTCTACCCATAAACTTTTTTGGTCCCCAAACTCCAAAAGCATTGATTACTTCTTTAGATTCATCCGCCAATAAAGGATAAGGAAATTCATGTTTATTTCTAAAATTCTGCTGTCTTTTCTCAGAATCTGCGCTAACACCTAAAATATCATATCCTTTAGATACAAATGTTTGGTAATTATCTCTAAGGTTACAAGCTTCTACGGTACATCCTGGTGTACTAGCCTTTGGGTAAAAAAATACAACCAATTTTCTACCACTATAATCTGATAAAGAAACTGAATTTCCATCTTGATCTTTACTGCTAAAATTTGGTGCCTTATCCCCTACTTTTAATGTATTCATAATTCTTATTTTTGTGTTGTAAAATTACTAAAAATGACCAAGAAAGAAAAGGTACAATTTGTTATCGATACATTAGAGGAATTGTATCCTAAAACACCAGTGCCACTAGACCATAAAGACCCATACACATTGCTCATTGCTGTATTACTTTCGGCGCAAAGCACCGACAAAGGCGTAAATAAAATTACACCTATTCTTTTTGCAAGAGCCGATAACCCATATGATATGGTAAAACTTTCTGTTAATGAAATTAGAGAAATCATTAAACCAGTAGGACTTTCGCCAATGAAATCAAAAGGAATTCATGGACTTTCAAAAATATTAATTGAAGAACATAATGGAGAAGTTCCAAAGGATTTGGACGCATTGGAAAAACTTCCTGCTGTTGGTCATAAAACAGCGAGTGTTGTGGTAAGTCAAGCATTTAATATCCCTGCTTTCCCTGTAGACACACATATTCAACGACTGATGTTTAGATGGAACCTTAGCAACGGAAAAAACGTAAAGCAAACGGAAAAAGATGCGAAAAGACTTTTCCCTAAAGAATTATGGAATAAATTGCATTTACAAATCATTTTTTATGGAAGAGAGTATTCTCCTGCCCGTGGTTGGAATGTAGAGAATGATCCTATATTCAAGAAAATTGGAAGAAAATCAATTAATGTGTAAAAAAAAAGACTCAAACTTTAAAGTTTGAGTCTTTCCTTTCTTAATTCAAATGCAATTCAATGTGTTTTTTACTTCTCGTTTTTACTATTCTTAATGATTTTGAATAGTTCAGTAAAAATTGAACTGTCTCTCTTTTAGGTTGCTTCTTAAAAGAAGACTTTTCAGTGTAAAGTTTCATCATATACCCCAAATTATTGTTTCTAATACTAAGGTAAACGATGAATTTTTAGCTTTATTGTTAATTCACTAAAATAACATTGTATTTATCAATTAGTTTACGCATATTAATTAATGAATAACGCATTCTTCCTAGTGCCGTATTAATACTAACACCCGTACTTTCCGATATTTCTTTAAAACTCATATCCTTATACATGCGCATTAATAATACCTCTTTCTGATCTTCGGGAAGTTCATCAACCAATTTACGAACGTCTGATAATATCTGTTCTTTTATAAGTTGCTTCTCGGCATTCAATTCTCCATCACCTAAAACTGAAAAAATATCAAATTCATCTGTGTTTTTAAACGTTGGCATTCGATTCGATTTTCTAAAATGATCTATAATTAAATTATGAGCGATTCGCATTACCCAAGGTAAGAATTTTCCTTCTTCATTATATTTACCTCTTTTCAAAGTATTTATCACCTTAATAAAAGTATCCTGAAAGATATCCTCGGTAATATCTCGATCCAATACTTTCGAAAAAATAAAATTGTAAACTCTTTGTTTGTGTCTTTTGATAAGAATTTCAAAAGATTTTTCGTTCCCTGCTAAGTAATTTTTAACAAGTTCACCATCTAATACTTTTAGTTTGTCCATAACCATTAATTTTTAATACAACTGAATTTTGGTAGTAAGTAAGCCTTAATTCAACAATAAATTTTAAAAAGTAATAGTATGTAATAAGCAGTTGGGTTTAGTTAAGTCAGAGACAAATATTAAATATTTTTTTTAATTCACCAAATTCTTCGCATTTTTTTTAGGTTTTTATTGCTTATTAGATAATTGAATCGTCGATTAGTTCTCAACTTGTTTAGTTTTGATAAATCTTTATTTTACCTTTGCGGTTATTCCATTTTAAAATAAAATGACCAAAAATATAGCCACTTTAAGTCCAAAAGAAAATATTTTAATAAAAGGTGCCAAGTTGCACAATTTAAAAAATATTGATGTTGCTATTCCCAGAAACAAACTTGTTGTAATAACTGGATTATCTGGATCTGGTAAATCTAGTTTGGCGTTTGATACGCTGTATGCTGAAGGACAAAGAAGATATGTTGAAAGTCTTTCGTCATATGCAAGGCAATTTTTAGGTCGCTTAAATAAACCAAATGTAGATTATATAAAAGGAATTGCCCCTGCAATAGCAATTGAGCAAAAAGTAAATAGTACAAATCCAAGATCTACAGTTGGCACATCTACAGAAATTTACGACTATCTTAAATTATTGTTCGCCAGAATTGGCAGAACCTACTCCCCTATCTCTGGTCATGAGGTTAGAAAAGATACCGTTTCTGATGTTGTTAATTATATTAAAAATTTAAATGAAGGTACTAAATTATTGCTGCTTGCCTCTGTGCATATACCCGAAGAAAGAAGTGTAGAGAAATCGTTAACTATTCTTTCGCAACAGGGATATGCTCGTATAAAGCACAATGGAAAAATTATTCGTATTGAAGAATTTTCAAAAACAGTTAAGGTAAGTCCTACAGAGTTCGGACATGATTTTGAATTGGTAGTAGACCGCGTTGTAGTAAAACACAACGAAGATTTTTACAATCGACTAGCAGATGCTATTCAAATTTCTTTTTATGAAGGAAAAGGGAGATGCTCCTTAGAAAATTTAAACGATAACGCTATTACCAATTTTAGTAATGAATTTGAATTAGACGGTATGCAGTTCTTAGAACCAAACACCCATCTATTCAGTTTTAACAATCCATACGGAGCCTGCCCATCTTGCGAAGGATATGGGAATATTATTGGAATTGATCGTGACTTAGCTATTCCTAATACAGGATTATCAATTTTTGAAGATGCTATAATTCCATGGAAATCGGATTCTTTTAGAGACTTTAAAGATGCTCTAATAGATAATGCGTATAAATTCGACTTTCCAATTCATAGACCTTATTTTGAATTAAGTGAAGAACAAAAAGAATTGGTTTGGAATGGAAATGAATATTTTGAAGGCTTACATGCTTTTTTCAAACATTTAGAAGCCAAGAGTTATAAAATCCAGTACCGAGTAATGCTGTCGCGTTATAGAGGCAAAACAAAGTGTTCAACCTGTGATGGTAGACGACTTAGAAAAGAAACGGACTATATCAAAATTAGCAAATTAACCATTTCAGAAATGGTTGAAATGCCGTTAGATGAATTGAAACAGTTCTTTTCAAACCTAAGTTTATCAGAAAATGACCAAGAAATTGCGAAAAGACTTTTAACAGAAATTAATAATCGTTTAACGTTTTTAACCAATGTTGGATTGAGTTATTTAACATTAAATAGAACTTCCAATACACTTTCAGGCGGAGAGAGTCAACGTATAAATTTAGCAACTTCTCTAGGCAGTAGTTTAGTGGGCTCAATGTATATATTAGATGAACCAAGTATTGGATTGCACCCAAAAGATACAGAACGACTAATAGAAGTACTTCTTAATTTACGTGATCTAGGTAATACTGTTATAGTAGTGGAGCATGACGAGGATATAATGAAAGCCGCTGATGTAATTATAGATATAGGCCCGGAAGCCGGAACATTTGGAGGAGAAGTTGTAGCCGAAGGTTCGTATAAAAAAATTCTCAACTCAGATTCTTTAACATCCAAATATTTAAATGGAATTTTAGAAATTACTGTTCCTGAAAAAAGAAGAAAATCCAAAAATTTTATCGAAATTATTGGAGCGCGTCAAAACAATCTAAAAAACATTGATGTAAAATTCCCATTAAATACACTTAGTGTTATAACAGGCGTGTCTGGAAGTGGAAAAAGCACATTAGTACGTAAAATATTATATCCGGCTTTGCAGAAGAAGATTGGTGGTTTTGGAGAAAAGGCAGGACAGTTTACTGAAATAAAAGGTGACTTTAAAGACATAGAACATATTGAATTTATTGATCAAAATCCTATTGGTCGTTCAAGCAGATCTAATCCTGTTACATATATAAAAGTTTATGATGACATTAGAAGTTTGTTCGCTGAGCAGAAAGTTGCAACCATCAGAAATTACAAACCCAAACATTTCTCTTTTAATGTTGAAGGCGGCCGTTGCGAAACATGCAAAGGTGATGGCGAAGTAACAATAGAAATGCAATTTATGGCCGATGTTCACTTAGAATGTGAGGTATGTAAAGGAAAACGATTTAAAAAAGAGATTTTGGAAGTTAAAATTGAAGGTAACTCCATTAGTGACATATTAAACATGACTATTGACGATGCTATTACTTTTTTTACTGAAATTCAAGAAAAAAGAATTGCTCGAAAATTACAGCCCTTACAAGATGTTGGTTTAGGTTATGTAACTTTAGGTCAATCCTCTTCAACACTTTCGGGCGGTGAGGCGCAACGCATCAAATTGGCTTCTTTTCTTGTTAAAGGAACTCGACAAAGTAAATCTTTATTCATATTTGACGAACCGACAACTGGTCTTCATTTTCATGATATCAAGAAATTATTAGCCTCGTTTAATGCATTAATTAATAATGGTCATAGTATTGTGGTAATTGAGCATAATATAGAATTAATAAAATGCGCTGATTATATTATTGACCTAGGTCTGGAAGGTGGTAAAAAGGGCGGGGAATTATTATTTCAGGGAACCCCTGAAAAATTAATGAGCAATGAAAATAGTTTCACTGCTCATTATTTAAAAGAAAAACTAAATTAGTTTTCTATTGTTCGTTTAATTTATCCAATTGGCTTTTTGCTAAAACAAAACCAGGAAAAAATTGTTCTGCCCGTTCAAAAGCCACAATTGCTTCTGTTTTTTTCTCTTGTGCAACGGCAATTAGACCTTCTAAATATGCGATTGCTGCTTTTAAATTTACATCTTGTGTGTAATTTTCGTTTACGGCAAATGAAACTTTGACATTAGATTCTTCAGGTAATTGTGCTGCTTTCTTAATTGAAATATTTGCTTCTTCAAATTTGTTTATTCCAAATTGCAAACCTGCAATTTTATATGCATAAAATGCTCTATTTGAGTTAGCTAATAATTTTTCATAGCCCTCCATAGCTCTTTCCATCGCTCCAATTGATTCTAAAGAAATAGCATTCATTTCCAATATATCCAAGTTACTTGGATTTCTCTCTAATATATCATTGGTCACAAGAAAACAAGAAAGAAAATTTCTTTTATTAAAATAAAGATAAGCTAGCGTATCTTTATAAGTACTCGTTTCACCTTGCATTGCAATTATATTATACAATGCACCTTTTGCTACATCTTTATCTCCAAACTTTAAGGCTTGCTTCATTTTTAACTCTTCCAATGCAACTCCTGTTGTATTCTGTGCCATTGCAGTAGCGGAAATAATTAGAGCAAAGGCAATTAAACTTTTTTTCATTTTCTCAATATTAAATTATAAGGGCGCTAAAATATTAATTTCTATAGGAATAAACCCCTAAATCTATCTTAAAGATTACTAATAAAAAAGGCTTCCTTAAATTAAGGAAGCCTTTTTTGGGTGGAAGACCGGATTCGAACCGGCGACCCTCGGTACCACAAACCGATGCTCTAACCAACTGAGCTACAACCACCGTGTAACTTGCGGGTGCAAATTTAAGTTTTTTCTTAATTATTACAAGTCTTTTTTTAATAAAATTTAAATTAAATCATCTAATTTATTTACGGCAACAAACCGTTCTACCGTAAACCCTTCTGCATGAGCAACTCCAATTAACCTTCCTAAATCTTGTGCTCTATAAGTAATACTATCTAAAAAGTTCTTACTAGAAATTGGAGAACTTGGTTCTTTACTATTTGCATCAAAAAATTGAGAACTATACGCCTTCACGGATTCCACTTTTTTATCGATAAAACCAGAAACATCAATCACAAAATCAGGCTCAATATTTTTCCACTGTATATAATGATAAACATGTTTTGGCCTCCAGGACTCTTGCTTTTCACCATCCAACTCCGTTTCAATCTTTCGCAAACCAGATAAAAAACATGCATCAGAAACCAATTTACTTCCTTTTCCATGATCTATATGCCTATCATCAATAGCATTACAAAGCACCATGGTTGGCTTGTATTTTCGGAGAATTTCAATTATTTTTAACTGATTTTCTTTGGTATTTTGAAAAAAACCATCTGCCAAACCTAAATTTTCTCTCACCTCTAAACCTAAAATTTTTGCTGAATTCGCCGCTTCCTTATCTCTAATTTCGGCCGAACCTCTTGTACCTAATTCTCCTCGGGTCAAATCTAAGACTCCAATCTTTTTCCCCAGAAAAATTTCTTTCGCAATGGTAGCACCACACCCTAATTCAACATCATCTGGATGTGCCCCAATAGCTAAAATATCTAATTTCATATGATTGATTTAATACAAAGGTAACAAAAATAGACTTTAAAATAATTTACGAAAAATCTAAACAAATGGTACTAAAACTTAAACAAATGGTATATTTTTTTAAATAATATTTGCACAGTTCTATTTTTTAATATACTTTAGCCGAGTAATTTAGTTAGAATTTAACCCTTAATCCCCACAAAAATGAAAACTAAAGTCCTACTTTCAATACTGTTTTTAACAGTTTCAAACATAACATTTGCTTTGGTATCTAATTCTGAAAAGGATGCGTTAATTGATTTATATAATGCAACAGACGGAGCCAATTGGAATCAAAAATGGGATTTAGAAAGCCCAATTTCTACTTGGTATGGTGTTACTTTAGAGGAAAATAAAGTTGTTGCGCTAGATCTTAGTTTTAACAATTTAAAAGGAAACCTACCAATTAACCTTGGCAATCTTACATCTCTAAAAACTATTAATTTTCACATGAATAAATTAACTGGAGCGATTCCGGTTAGCTTAGGTAATTTATCAGAATTAGAGTATCTAAACATGTCATTCAATCAATTAAACGGGGGCATTCCTAAAACGATAGGTAAACTGAGTTCATTAAATGATTTGATATTGTTTATGAATAGATTAGAAGGTTCTATTCCCCAGGAAATAGGGCAATTAAAAAAATTAAAAAAATTAGTTCTTTATAGCAACAACTTAAATGGTTCAATTCCAACTACAATTGGAAATATGGACAGTTTAGAAGAATTACATTTAAGCAGCAACAGAATTAGTGGTGTTATACCAAATGAAGTGTCGAATTTAGTCCAGTTAAAGACTTTAAGTTTATTCGATAATCTAATGATAGGATTTATTCCAATTGAAATTGGAAACCTTAAGAATTTAGAAGAGTTATCCTTGGCTAACAATTCATTAGAAGGAGAAATTCCTTTAGAATTAGCTCAACTAACTAAACTTGAAACATTAATGTTGAATAATAATTTCTTTGAAGCGAATATCGATTCAAGGATTACCGAAATTGCAACATTAAAAAACTTTAAATTTATCTCAACCCCAAGAGACACGAAAGGAATTCAGAATGTAATTGTTTTTGATTAATTTTTGTTGAATTCAAAAAATGCCATCCTTGAGGATGGCATTTTTTTTATTAATTTTCTATTACTACTCCTCAATCCACTTTATAATTTCCGCATCATTTGGCAACGTTCTAGGACTTTTAGTCCCTACCAAATAACCATCTTCATCAATCAAGTATTTTTGAAAATTCCAAGCTACCTCTGAATCTTGTAATCCATTTCTAGACTCCGACGTTAAAAATTTGTAGAGATCATGCATATCATCACCTTTCACTGAAATTTTGTTCATCATTGGAAAGGTAACACCATAATTTTCTTTACAAAAAGCCGCTATTTCTACAACCGTCCCTGGCTCCTGCCCTCCAAAATTATTAGCTGGAAAACCAACTATTACAAAATTATTATCTTTATAAGTATCATACAATTCTTGTAATAATTCATATTGAGGCGTTAATCCACACTTAGAAGCTGTATTTACGAGCATTACTTTTTTCCCTTTTAATTGCGAAAAATCAAATTCATCCCCGTATAAATCCTCCATCATAAACTGATGTAAACTTTCTTTTTTAACAGTCATTTCATGACTGTTATTTTTTTTCATAAATGCATTCATGTATACGATTCCTGCACAAAATGTAATCACTAAAATTATTAACTTTTTTTTCATTTTAAATATGTTTAATAGGGGCAATTTACAAAATTATAGAATCGTTTATTTAAAATTACCAATAATAAGTATCTTCGCCTTATGATTAAAGTAATAGTAATTGGATATGGAAATGTAGGAAGTCATTTAATTGAAGTGCTACTTTCGAATACTTCTATAAGCCTTAAACAAGTTTATAATAGAAGTATCGAAAAAATTGAACATCTTTTATCTAAATGCCCAATTACTAATAGTTTTGATGAAATTTCAGAAGCCGATGTTTACATTATTGCCGTTTCTGACGATGAAATCAGCACTGTTTCGAAAGCACTCAAATTAGACAACAAGTTAGTTGTACACACCTCAGGAAGTGTAGATATGAATATATTAAGTTCTACTAGAAAAGGTGTCTTCTATCCTCTGCAAACTTTCACTCAGAATAAATCAATCGACTTTAGCAACATCCCCTTGTGTATCGAATCCAACAACGACTCCGATCTTATTTTACTAGAAAAATTGGCATCTAAAATCTCGAAAAACTCTTTTATTTTAGACTCTCATCAAAGGAAAAAAATGCATCTGGCTGCTGTTTTTGTGAATAACTTCGCAAACCATCTGTATCATATTGGACATACAATATGTGAAGAAAACACTGTTCCATTTGAAATTTTACATCCACTTATGGAAGAGACTTTGAACAAAATTAAGGACATTGCTCCCTTAGATGCACAAACCGGTCCTGCGAAAAGAAATGATCAAAAAACGATAACATCGCAACTAGATCAACTTACTGAAGCGCAACAAAATATATATATGAGTTTAACAAACTCAATAATTAACACGTATAATAATCATGGATAAGAGTTACAAAGAAATATTACCCCAAATAGACACCCTAATATTTGACGTTGATGGTGTTTTAACAGATGGTGGCGTTCACGTATTCGAAAATGGCGAACTGATTAGAAAAATGAATGTAAAGGATGGTTATGCATTAAAATGTGCTATTGACGCTGGCCTTCGTGTTTGTATTATTTCTGGCGGCAGTAGTGAAGGCGTTAGAACTCGATTAAGAGGGTTGGGCATAACTGACATCTATTTAGGTGCTCATAATAAAATTGAGCAGTATCATGAACTACAGGATATGTATAATTTAAAATCAGAAAATGTACTTTATATGGGGGATGACATTCCTGATTATCCTGTTATGGCCCTTGTAGGACTTGCATGTTGTCCAAAAGATGCTGCTCCTGAAATACAACAAATCTCTCAGTATGTATCACATAAAAAAGGAGGATCTGGCTGCGTTAGAGATGTAGTACAGCAAGTTTTAAAAGTACAGGGAAAATGGAATGATAAATTTGATGCAAAATATGATTAATTGGGTTTTATTTTTAAATAATTTAGTTTATTGAAGATATAACCGACATTAATTTAAACAAAACTTACATATACTTCACTTTTTTCAAAAAAGAAATAATTTGACTTAATTATTTTTTATTACATTTGAGAGATTCAAAAAAATTGCCTTGTTAAATCTAATTTTGGTTAGATTTATTAAAGGCATTTTTATTTTTTACGATTATAAAATTTTTTAAATGAACTCCAAAGTCACCCTAAAAAAATTCATAATCCCCACATTTATTTTAGCATTTACTGCTATTGGATACTCTCAAAAAGTCCCAGTAATTAAACATTTAGATGAAGAAACCATCGATGAGATTAAAATCGACTTCGACGAAGACGGCGATTTAGATGTTATAGTTGCAGGAGTTTTTGTTAAAAAAAATCAAGGCAGAGTCTATTTGGTTAAAAATAACGGCTTTGGCTATTCTAAACCAGAATATCTTTTTTCTTTCCCTACTATCGGGAGAAAACAAGAGATTTCAATTAATCAGAGTGGTAATTTAACTAAAATTACGGTTTTTGGTACATCTCCTACTGGCAAGCAAAATGAGTTTAATGCTACATTGTTAAAAGGAAAATTTGAAGGTGTAACAATACCAGCAATTCCACCATCAATTGACGACTAGTTATTTAATTAGAGTATTCTATTATTTGTTTTGCTTCAGAAATGAGTAACAATGCTTAAATTTGAATTTAGATGAAATTTCTAAATTCATGAACAAGCACATTCACATTTTAAATGGAGATGCTCTACTATCTAGTTTTCCTAAGGGAATAAAAGGTGAGCGAATTGTTTTTAGAGAATGTTTAGTTGACGGTCCAGTTCACAGCAACAGTTTAGAAGAATTATATAAACTTAGGGCTAAGTTTTTAAATAAAAATTACCCAGCTATTTCAATAGAGGACTATTTTAACAAATCCGCTAGGGAAATTGACAGAATCAATGTAATTCCAAAATACTCAATAATAAATTTATGGTTCGAAGATGATTTGTTTTGTCAAGTAAATTTCTGGTTCATACTGTATTTATTAAAAGACAAAGGCTGTGAAACATTTTTAGTCCGACCAAAAAAGCATACGCAATTTGGGTTTGGAAATTATAATTCAGGTGAACTAACCGCATTGTTAAAAGCCAAAACAAGTATTTTCTTAACCGAAGACTTGATTGGATTATGGACATCCTATCAACAAAATAAAGTTAATCATCTAATAACTCATGCCACTACATTAAATCAAGAATTTCCATTTATTCTAAATGCTGTTATGGCACATGTAGAAAGGCTACCTACTATATCATCTAAAGGTAGACCTGCAGAATCTTTAATTAATATAATGAATGACTTAAATTCGACAGAATTTTCTATTGTGTTTAAGGAGTTCTGTAAAAGAGAACCAATCTACGGCTTTGGTGATCTTCAAGTAAAAAGAATTTATAACGAAATTTTAAAAAACTAAATGTATTATGAGAATTATAATGTTTTGCATTATTGCAATTTTAACAACGACAAGTTTTAGTCAGAAGGATAAAAAAATTAGTACAATAGATTTTGTACAAATAGTAAATAATAATTACGATGAAGTAATTTACTATTATGAGAACAATTGGAAAGTACTACGAGAAATGGCTGTTAAAAAAGGGTATATTGAAACATATCAAGTTATGGAATCTCCAACCGCTGATTCGACTGGTTTTGACATTATTTTGGTTACTACCTATAAAAATGACCAACAATATGAAAAACGAGAAACGCATTTTCAAGAACTTATAAAGGAAAAAGGCCCTTTAAAGTTGTTAAATGATAAAAAACCAGGTGACTTTAGAAAAGTCATTTATAACAAGGAAAATGTGAAGCAATGGAATTAATATTTTAAATTATGAACTCTAAACATTCAATATACCACAATTTAGTTGTAGAAGCTACTGCTGATAAAGTTTTTAATGTTATCACTAGTCCTAACGAACTCGTAAAATGGTGGCCACTAAGATGTGAGGGAGTTCCCGAATTAAATAAGAACTATAATTTTTACTTTTCTGAAGAATTTAATTGGTACGGGAAAGTAGTTAGTATTGAAAAAAATAAGCAATTCTTTATTAAAATGACCAATGCTGATTCAGATTGGGTAGACACAATATTCGGTTTTGAATTGATTAAAAATGGGAATTCGACACAACTGTCATTCTCTCATGTAAATTGGCCAAAATGTAACGCCCACTTTAAAACATCCTCATTTTGTTGGGCGATGCTTCTAAACAGTTTAAAAAACTATATCGAAAAAGGTATCATTATTCCTTTTGAAGAAAGAACCTAAAACAAAAAAGCCTCAACATTGCTATTAAGGCTTTTTGTGATCGCGAAAGGATTCGAACCTTTGACCGTCTGCTTAGAAGGCAGATGCTCTATCCAGCTGAGCTACGCGACCATTCCAAATCTTTCGATTTGAATTTCGTAAAAATAAGTTCTCTGTCGGGGTGGCAGGATTCGAACCTGCGACCTCCTCGTCCCAAACGAGGCGCGATAACCGGGCTACGCTACACCCCGAGAACAGTTTTAAACTGATTTCTTTAAAAAAATGCGGAGAGGAAGGGATTCGAACCCCCGGTACCCGTAAAGGTACAACTCCTTAGCAGGGAGCCCCGATCGACCACTCTGGCACCTCTCCATTTATTTTATTGCAATGAACTTATTTTTGCGAGTGCAAATGTAAGATTATACTTATTATTTCACAACATTTTTTTAATTATTTTAGAATAAAATTAGTCATTACTCTGGATACTCGATTCTTACGTGATAAATATTCTTAACTTTCTTTTTTAAGACCTTTTTTACAATTACGATATCCTTAAATGTAATATCAGCATTCATAAATTGCCCATCTTCCATTTGCTTTGATATTATTTTCTCAATTAGATTATCAATGGCTTGTGCAGTTGGTTCTTTTAAACTCTTAGATGCCGCTTCGGCAGCGTCACACATCATCAGTATCGCCGTTTCTTTTGAAAAAGGATTTGGTCCCGGATATCTAAATTTTTCTATTGCTACACGTTCTGGATTCTCATTCTTTTCTTGCATATAAAAATAATATACCAAACTAGTACCATGATGTGTCCTAATAAAGTCTATAATTCTATCTGGTAAAAGATTTTTTTTTGCCAACTCTATCCCTTCAATAACATGGTTTATAATTATCCCTGCACTGTCGACATTTGATAAATCCGAATGAGGATTCACATTCGTAGATTGATTCTCCGTAAAATACATAGGATTGTTCATTTTACCAATATCATGATACAAGGCTCCAGTTCTAACTAACATTGCATTTGCTCCAATTTCATTGGCTGCTGCTTCTGCCAAATTCGCAACCTGCATCGAATGCTGAAAAGTTCCTGGTGCTTCTTCTGCCAGCATACGCAATAAAGTAGAATTGGTATTCGATAATTCTAATAAGGATACATCAGAAACCAAACCAAAGACCTTTTCATATAAAAATATAAGGAATGGAACTAAAAAGGCCAAAACGCCATTAAAAGCAAACAACCTAAAGTAAAACCAATTCAATTCTTCAATATTCCCTTCTTGAATTATAGTGAATGCCACATAAGCAATCATATAAATTAAAGTAATTTGGCCAATAGAAATAAATAAATTCACTCTTCTATACAACTCAGAAACGGTTAAAATGGTAACAATACCTGCTATTATCTGAAGAAATATAAACTCAAAACTGTTGGGCACAATAAACCCAAGTAATAAAACTGTTAATACATGCGCAAACAATCCAAGCCTTGCATCAAAAAAAGCTTTTAAAATAATTGGTAAAATACAAAGCGGAACGGCATATACATACTTAACATCAATCTTTACAACTACAGTCACCAAAAATACCATAAGTGCTATATTGAGAAATATGAGCGTCGTTTTGGTACTATTCTCATAAATATCAGTTCTATATTTTCTCAAAAACAACAATAGCATTAACAATGCTAATGCTACTAAAACCGAATACCCGAATACCACCCAATTATAATTGGACTCCGACCATACTTGTGATTCTAATTCTCTTCGTATAGAGTTTAGCGCTTCCAATTTTTTACCCTCTACTATATCTCCTTTTAAAATAACTAATTCGTTCTCTGCAACAAATCCAGTGGTATACGATAAATTCTTAGTTCTTTCTTCTTTAGCTTTCTCTGTAAATTCTTCATCAAAATGAACGTTTGAACGAATAACTTCTGAAAGAATATTCAACAATGATGACCGCAATTCTATCGGAGTAGTATTCGCTAGACTAGTACTTATATATTGAAGTAATTCTGTAGAAGTAATAAATTTATCCGGAGGAATACTGAACGCTAAATTCCCCTTTCTTAAGGTGATCTCTACTGTTGAATTTGTAATTTTAGATTCAGATTGCGAGTCAATAAAACCAAAATCGTATATAGAAGAAATAATATCTTGGCCAATTGATAAAATTTCCTCAACAATTTCCGGGGTTAAATTTTCTTGTCGAACCCGTTCTTCAAAATTAAAATGAACATTTCGCACAAGCGCTTCATCAAATTTAAAATATAAGGTCGAATTTTTTTCAATTTCTAAAATTTCAGCATCAATGGTTTCCTGAGACTTTTGAATGGCAAAATTAAATGGGGCATAATAATTTTCATACAACCAAGGCTTACCCTTAAAATAATCATATTTAAACTTCCCTCCTTTTGGAAAAAGAAATACAATAAGTACAACGGTCAAAACATATAATATGAGTTTGTAAATTAAGGAATGTTGCTGCAGTACTTTGTTCAGGAAATTCTTCATGATTCAAAAATAGGAAAATAAAACTGATAACAATAGAGAATTTATAGTGTTTCAAAAGGAGATAATTCTCATCAAAAATGATTAAATTCGCAACATAAATTAACTCAAAAACTATGTTGAAAGAAGTTGTAATTGTTTCGATGGCAAGGACTCCTATTGGAAGTTTCTTAGGATCATTAGCAAGTATTCCTGCTCCAAAATTAGGGGCTACTGCAATAAAAGGTGCATTAGAAAAGATTAATTTAGATCCGAGCCTTGTGGATGAAGTATTTATGGGAAATGTAATTTCTGCTGGACTAAAACAGGCTCCTGCTAAGCAAGCAGCCATATTTGCCGGAATCCCAGATAGAGTTCCGTGTACTACCATAAATAAAGTATGTTCTTCAGGAATGAAATCTGTAATGTTGGCAGCACAATCCATTCAATGTGGAGATGCTGATGTGGTAATTGCTGGAGGTATGGAAAGTATGAGTAGAGTTCCTCATTATTTAAATGGAAGGTCTGCCATTAAACTAGGTACAATAAAATCTGAAGACGGGTTATTAGTTGATGGATTAACAGATGTTTATGACCAAAAGCATATGGGGACATGTGCAGATTTATGCGCTACCGAACATAAGTTCTCAAGAGAAGATCAAGATAATTTCGCCATTGAATCTTACAAAAGAACAGCAAAAGCTTGGGGAGAATCAAAATTTAAAAACGAAGTAGTTCCTGTTGAAATACCACAACGAAAAGGTGATTCAATTTTTTTTTCAGAAGACGAAGAATACAAAAATGTGAAGATGGATAAAATTCCTAATTTACGTCCTGTGTTTTCTGCAGATGGAACCGTTACAGCAGCCAATGCATCCACGCTAAACGATGGAGGTGCGGCGTTATTGCTTATGAGTAAGGAAAAAGCGGACGAATTAAACTTAAAACCACTGGCAAAGATTGTTTCTTATGCAGATGCATCACAAGAACCAAAATGGTTTACAACTGCGCCCGCAAAGGCTGTCCCGAAAGCTTTAGATAAAGCAAATTTAACGCTAGATAAAATTGACTATTTCGAATTAAATGAAGCATTCTCAGTTGTAGGTTTAGCAAACATAAAACTTTTAGACATAAAGCCAGAAACCGTTAATGTAAATGGTGGTGCCGTTTCAATTGGTCACCCATTAGGAATGTCAGGCTCTAGAATAATTATGTCATTAATTTCTGTTCTTAAACAAAACAAAGGTGTATTAGGTGCAGCGGGAATATGTAACGGCGGCGGAGGTGCTTCAGCAATAGTTATCGAAAACCTATAATATTAAAGACTAAAACAACCTCATGCTTTACGGAATTTGTAATTTAAGTATCGTTTCACTTCGTTTGGAGCCTAGTGATCAAAGCGAACTAATATCTCAAGTTTTGTTTGGTGAATACTTTAAAGTTTTAGAAAAGAGGGTTCATTGGAGTAAAATCAGACTTGAATTTGACAATTATGAGGGCTGGATAGACAACAAACAATACTTAGAAATAACTAAGGAACAATATGATGAATTGTCTATATCAGAAGTTAAAATTTCTAATGAGCTCATTAATTTTATTTCAGATTCAAACCAAAACCTGATCCCTATCTCATTAGGTTCTTCACTCCCTTTTCTTAAAAATAATTTTTTGAAAATTGGGTCTACAGAGTTTAATTATGATGGAGATGTAACTGTCGGAATTAAAGACAAATCAAAAATTATAGAATTGGCGTTTATGTACCTAAATACTCCCTATTTATGGGGAGGAAAAACACCATTCGGTATTGATTGTTCGGGACTAACTCAAATGGTTTACAAATTATGTGGTTATAAATTATTACGAGGAGCAGCAGAACAAGCAACACAAGGAGAAGTATTAAGTTTTATTGAGGAAAGTGAACCCGGAGATTTAGCCTTTTTTGATGATAAAGAAGGGAATATTGTACATGTAGGTTTAATTATGAGCGATAACTATATTATTCATGCCTATGGAAAGGTAAGAATAGATCGTATAGACCACAGTGGAATTTATAATATCGATTCAAAACGACACACGCATAAACTACGTGTTATTAAAAAAGTAATATAAAAAAATCCCGATTTATATCGGGATTTTTTTTTATGAAACTATTAAATACTTAAAAGTTAAATTCTTTTCTCCATATTCAAGGCCTCAAAATAACTGTTAAGTTGTTTTCTTAGTCCTTCTTTTTGCTCTTCATCTGAAGATAATTCATATGCTTTTTCATAAAATGGAATCGCTTTTAAAATCGTTGGATTTCTCTTGTTCTTAACAATTTCATCGTACTTTTTAAAATTACTTGCATTCTGGCTCATTTCCTCTTCAATTGCTGCAACGTCATTCATTGCTATAGCCCCAAGATTCATATAAGCATCTACATAATCTGGTTTAAGTTCAATGGCTTTTTCAAGATGAGTTTGAGCCTTATCTAAATTCTCTCCAGTCTCAAATATCAAAGTCCCAACAAAATAATGTAATTGTGGATCGTTTGGCTTTAACTCAATTGCTTCTTGCAAAGTAGCCAAATACTTTGCTCTGTCACCCATATTAAAATAGATCGTTCCTTCTGTAATTAATAAGTTATAGTCATTTGGAAAACTTTCTTTAGCCTTTAATACAAACTCCAAAGCTTTTTCATTTTCTCCAAGTTTAGAATAATTCGTACCTATATTCCTAACCATATCGTTGTATTTGGACTCAATAACTGTAGTTTTAGGGTCTCTTGCTAATTCCATTTTAACCGCCTGCATCATCTCACTACTAGAATTATAACCAATTAATTGATCATTAACCGTGCTCGTTGCTGTATAAGTAGTTGAAATTCCCGTATAACCTAATTCAATTAATTTTTTGAATTGATTGTTTGATTTTTCATAGTTTTTTGCACTCTGATTTAAAACAGCGGAATTGTACAAGTTTAATGTATCAGATTTTTTCAAAGAATAGACTTTTTCAAAACCATTTGCTGCTTCAGACAGTTTAGCTATATCATTCGTTTTTAACCCATCAGTATACGCTGCTCTAGCTCCTGAAGTGATCTTTTCAATAATTGTGTCAATAATTAACGTAACTTCATTAGAGTATTTACTAACATTAGATGCTTTTTCTACTTCCTTTAATTTATTAAAGGTGGTTATTGTTTCATCCAAATTACTATTGTCACTCCCTTCGGCATATAAGGCCATCCCTTTTATGTAATAGTACTTTGCTTTTAACTTTTCATCTGCATTCGAAATTAATTCATCCGCCTTAGTAATTTCCGTTAAAGCTGTTGCATAATCTTTCTTTTTTAAGGCTTTTTCTGCTGCCTTAACTTCATTCTTTTGTGCTATTGTTGACATTGTCATTAACATCGATACTGCCAACGTTGCGATCTTTGTATTCATTATTATAGTAGTTTAAATTTATTCTTGATTTTCTTCTGAATTATTCTCAGTATCCGTTTCTTCAGAAATTTCTCCTTCAGTTCCATCAACTATTTCTTCATTTTCTTCATCTTCTTCGTGCATTACTTTGGCAACCGCAGCGATAGAATCTGAATCTTTTATATTTATTAATTTTACTCCTTGTGTTGCCCTTCCCATTACACGAAGGTCAGAGACTGCCATTCTAATGGTGATTCCAGATTTATTGATAATCATTAAATCATCGTCATCTGTCACATTTTTAATCGCAACTAATCCACCCGTTTTATCAGTTACATTAATGGTTTTCACACCTTTACCTCCACGGTTGGTAATTCTATAATCATCTAGGCTGGAACGTTTTCCATAACCATTTTCTGAAACCACTAAAACATTGCTCTCTTCATCATTTACAGCAATCATGCCAATCACCTCATCTTTAGAATCTTTTAACGTAATTCCTCTAACTCCAGAAGCATTTCTTCCCATTGGTCTCGTTTTACTTTCCTCAAATCTGATACATTTTCCTGATTTAAGCGCAAGCATAACTTGACTATCTCCGGTTGTTAATTTTGCTTCCAACAACTCATCATTGTCTCTAATAGTTATTGCATTAATACCATTTGTTCTTGGTCTAGAATATTGCTCTAATGACGTTTTTTTAACCTGACCATTTTTCGTAGCCATTATAACAAAGTGACTATTGATATAATCCTCATCCTTTAAGTCTTTTGTAACTAAGAATGCTTTAACTTTATCATCTTGCTCAATGTTTATAAGGTTTTGAATTGCTCTTCCTTTAGAAGTTTTACCTCCTTCAGGAATTTCATAAACACGCATCCAGAACACTTTTCCTTTCTGCGTAAAGAATAGCATATATTGATGATTTGTTCCTACAAATAAGTGTTCCAAGAAATCCTCATTTCTAGTTGCTACACCTTTTTGTCCACGTCCTCCTCTATTCTGAACCTTGTATTCATCTAAATTTGTACGCTTCACATAACCTGCATGAGAAATAGTAACTACAACTTTAGAATCAGGAATCATATCTTCAATACTCAAGTCACCCCCAGCGTACTCTATTTCTGAACGTCTATCATCGCCATACTTATCTCTTATAGCAATTAATTCTTCCTTAATAATATTGTAACGTCTTGGTTCATTTGCTAATATATCTTTTAAATCTGCAATTCGAATCATTATTTCATCATACTCAGCACGCAATTTATCTTGCTCTAGTCCAGTTAATTGACGCAATCTCATCTCAACGATAGCTTTAGCTTGAATCTCAGTTAATTCAAAACGCTCCATTAAACTAGTTCTAGCCTCATCAGGGTTCGAAGACGCTCTAATGATTTTAATTACTTCATCAATATTATCTGAAGCAATGATTAACCCTTCTAAAATATGCGCTCTTGCTTCTGCTTTTTTAAGATCGAAACGCGTTCTTCTTAAAATTACATCATGCCTATGCTCAACAAAATGATGAATTAATTCTTTTAAATTTAATTGCTCTGGTCTACCATTGACTAAGGCAATATTGTTTACACTAAAAGAAGTTTGTAAGGCAGTATATTTAAATAATTTATTCAATACTACATTTGGAATTGCATCACGTTTTAACACATAAACAATTCGCATTCCTTTACGGTCAGATTCATCGCGAATATTCGCAATACCATCTAATTTCTTTTCATTAACCAAGTCCGCAGTTTTCTTAATCATGTCTGCTTTATTCACTTGGAATGGAATTTCGGTAACAATAATACATTCACGTCCCTTAACTTCCTCTATCGTTGCCTTTGCACGCATTACAATACGCCCTCGGCCAGTATGAAATGCACTCTTGACACCATCATATCCGTAAATAATACCTCCCGTTGGGAAATCTGGCGCCTTAATATGCTGCATTAATTCATCAATCTCAATAGCATTATTATCTATATACGCCACTGTTCCATTAATAACCTCAGTTAAATTATGAGGTGCCATATTCGTTGCCATACCAACGGCAATCCCAGATGCTCCATTTACTAATAAATTTGGGATTCGTGTAGGAAGCACAGTTGGCTCATATAATGTATCATCAAAATTTAAACGCTGATCTACCGTATCTTTTTCAATATCTGATAACATATCTTCAGATATTTTCTGCATTCTAACCTCAGTATAACGCATTGCGGCCGGGCTATCACCATCAACAGAACCAAAGTTCCCTTGCCCATCTACCATCATATACCTTACACTCCAATTTTGAGCCATACGAACCATTGAGTCGTATACAGAGGTATCACCATGTGGGTGATACTTTCCTAAAACTTCTCCAACAATTCTTGCAGACTTTTTGTATGATCCCGTTGCTTTAATACCCAATTCATGCATTCCAAACAATACTCTTCTATGAACAGGTTTAAGTCCATCTCGTACATCCGGCAATGCTCTAGAAACAATTACAGACATCGAATAATCGATGTAAGCTGATTTCATTTCATCTTCTATATTAATCGGTATCAGTTTTTCTCCGTCAGTCATATATAAAGTTTTGTTTTTTAATTCAAAATTACAGAACAGCAAGATACACTTTTTACCATTTTTAGCGAATAAAATTGAATCACTTTTTAGGAATAGTTATCAACAATATGACAGGAAAAATTAACAGCTCTACACCCTTGATTTACAAAGGATTCCGCGCACTTTACTGACATAATTTCAGCACCTAACTAAAAGCGGAATTGTTTTTGCAATAATTAAATAAAAAAATCTTTTAAATTTACAATAAAATCGAGGGTATATGGATGATAATTTTTCACAAAAGGTTAAAGATGTAATTGCATACAGCAAGGAAGAAGCATTAAGATTGGGGCATGATTTTATAGGAACAGAACATCTTGTTTTAGGACTATTAAGAAAACGTGATGGAAAGGCCATTGATATTCTTAATTCTCTTGGTGTTAATTTGGAACATTTAAGAAATAAAATAGAATTGTTAAGTCCGGCTAATCCAATAGTACCATCTGGCAACGAAAAAAAGAACTTACATTTAACAAAACAAGCAGAAAAAGCATTAAAAACTACATTTCTTGAAGCCAAATTATATAAAAGTGATGCTATAAACACAGCGCATTTATTATTGTGTATTTTAAGAAACGAGAATGACCCGACAACAAAATTACTTCAAAAATTTGAAGTAAATTATGAAGAAGTCAAAGCCTTATTTCAACAATTATTTTTAGATGAAACTTTACCGGATATACCAATAGCTGAAACTCCTTCTGATGACGAGTTTGAAGAAGAAAAATCAAATCCATTTGAACAGCAACCAAAAGAGAAAGCCAAAGCCAAGTCCAAAACACCTGTTCTCGATAATTTTGGGCGTGATTTAACGCGCTTAGCCGAAGAAAACAAGTTAGACCCCGTAGTTGGCAGACAAAAGGAAATAGAGCGTGTTTCTCAAATTTTAAGTCGACGTAAAAAAAATAATCCAATGCTTATTGGAGAACCAGGAGTTGGGAAATCTGCAATTGCAGAGGGGTTAGCTTTAAGAATTGTCCAACGCAAGGTTTCTAGAATACTATTTAACAAACGATTAGTTTCTCTAGATTTAGCCAGTTTGGTAGCAGGTACAAAATATAGAGGTCAGTTCGAAGAACGCATGAAAGCTTTAATGAATGAATTGGAAAAAAATTCTGACATCATTTTATTTATTGATGAGATTCATACCATTGTAGGGGCCGGAGGTGCAACGGGCTCGCTTGACGCATCCAACATGTTAAAACCAGCACTCGCTCGAGGTGAGATTCAGTGTATCGGTGCTACAACATTAGACGAATTTAGAACAAATATTGAAAAAGATGGGGCTTTAGAAAGACGTTTCCAAAAGGTAATTGTCGAACCTACATCTGTAGAAGAAACTGTAGAAATCCTTCACAATATAAAAGACAAATACGAGGCACATCATAATGTTGATTATACAGATGATGCAATTGAAGCATGTGTTAAGTTAACAAATAGGTATATGACAGACCGTTATTTACCGGACAAGGCCATAGACGCCTTAGATGAAGCTGGGTCTCGAATTCATATCACCAATATTGTTGTCCCTAAAGATGTGCTTGAATTAGAAAGTCAGTTAGAGCAAGTTCGTTTAGATAAAACGAGTGCTGTAACCGGTCAAAAATATGAAGAAGCCGCGAAGTTAAGAGACGATGAAAAGCGTATAGAAACTACTTTACAAAAGGCGCAAAAAGAATGGGAAGAAGCCTCTAAACTGAACAGAGAAATTGTAACTGAAGATAATGTTGCGGAGGTTGTCTCAATGATGACGGGTATTCCTGTTAACAGAGTGGCTGAAGCGGAAAGTTCTCGTTTAAGCGAATTGCCTAACCTAATTAAAGGGAAGGTTATTGGACAAGATGAGGCCGTGGCAAAAGTCGTAAAAGCAATTCAACGAAATAGAGTTGGTCTAAAAGATCCAAATAAGCCAATTGGCTCTTTTATTTTCTTAGGACAAACAGGAGTTGGAAAGACACAATTGGCAAAAATTTTAGCAAGAGAATTATTTGATAGTGATGATGCATTAGTTAGAATTGACATGAGTGAATATATGGAGAAGTTTGCGATTTCTAGGTTAATTGGTGCACCTCCAGGTTATGTAGGATATGAAGAAGGAGGACAATTAACTGAAAAAATAAGACGTAAGCCTTATGCTGTTGTTCTTTTAGATGAAATTGAAAAAGCACATCCAGATGTATTTAACATGCTTTTACAAGTTTTGGATGATGGATACATTACCGATAGTTTAGGAAGAAAGATTGATTTTAGAAACACCATAATAATTATGACCTCGAACATTGGTTCACGTCAATTAAAAGACTTTGGTTCTGGAGTAGGTTTTGGAACGGCATCGAAAAAAGAACAAGCAGATGCTCATGCAAAAAGTGTTATTGAAAACGCGTTAAAGAAATCGTTTGCTCCTGAGTTTTTAAATAGAATTGATGATGTAATAGTATTCAATGCTTTGGAGAAAAATGACATTCATGCCATTATAGATATTGAATTGGAAAAATTATTAAAACGAATTTCTGGTCTTGGTTATACACTGAATCTATCTGATAAGGCAAAAGACTTTATTGCGGATAAGGGATTTGATAAGCAATATGGGGCACGTCCTCTTAATAGAGCTATTCAGAAATATATAGAAGATGCTTTAGCCCAAGAAATAGTAAATTCTAAACTTTCTGAAGGTGACATTATTTCTATGGAGTTGGACGAAAAGAGCAATGAACTTTCTATAAAAATTAAAAAGGGTAAGAACCCTGTGGAATAAAGACGTGATCAAAAACGAATAATGGCCTTCTAATTAAATTAGAAGGCTTTTTTTATGCCTTAAAATTTCATTTTTTATGATTAACTTAGTGTCGACCAAAATAGTAAGCCATGAAATACACTATAGAAATCGAATTAAACCTTCCAAGAAAAAGAGTTATAGAACTTTTTGACAATCCAGAAAATATGAAGCATTGGCAAGAAGGTTTTATAAGTTTTACACCCTTAGATGGAGTACCAGGAGAAGTCGGGTCAACAGCAGAACTTAAATATAAAACCGGAAAAAGAGCATTTGAACTTGTCGAAACTATTATTGTTAATAATTTCCCAGATGAATTTTCAGCATCATATAAAACAACAGGAATGACAAATTATATTTACAACTATTTTATTGAAGTTGATAAAAATACTACTAAATGGATTTCAGAAAACAAATGCAATGCCAGAGGTATTGTAAAATTAATGACACTTATTATGCCAGGAACCTTTAAAAAATATTCAATGAAATTCCTGAAGGATTTCAAAAATTTTGCAGAATCTAAAAACTAAATTGATTGAATAAAAAAAGACTCACATTTGTGAGCCTTTTTTCTATTATTATTTTTCAATATTGGTTATTCTTCAATAACTGCTTTCTCTGTTTTCTTCAATTTCCACTCTTCTCTTAAATAACCTATAATCCAATATGGAATTACAAAAGTTAATAAGAAAATCATTAGCCAAAATCCCATCGTGAAAATGCCTAAAAAAAGTAAAAATCCTGAATATTGAGAAAAGTCCATTTGTTTCGTTTTTATGATGCGTCAAAATTACTATTTATTTTTTATTTAATCCAATAGATTTTTACAATTTTTTAATTCCAATATCCTTAAATTTGCATCACAATTTTTTAGCACAATTAAGATGGAATACAGAATAGAAAAAGACACAATGGGGACTGTAAATGTTCCTGCAGATAAGTATTGGGGTGCACAAACTGAACGCTCTAGAAATAATTTTAAAATTGGTGCAGAAGCATCTATGCCTTTAGAGGTAGTGTATGGTTTTGCCTATTTAAAGAAAGCTGCGGCCTATACCAATTGTGATCTTGGTGTATTACCATCAGAAAAAAGAGATTTAATAGCAGCAGTTTGTGACGAAATATTAGAAGGTAAACATGATGCTCAGTTTCCCTTAGTAATTTGGCAAACCGGTTCTGGAACACAAAGTAACATGAATGTTAATGAAGTTGTTGCCAACAGAGCACATGAAATTACTGGTAAAGTTATTGGTGAAGGAGAAAAAACTATTCAACCTAACGATGATGTCAACAAATCTCAATCGTCTAATGACACCTTCCCTACAGGAATGCATATTGCTTGTTTCAAAATGGTAGTTGAAACTACGATTCCTGGGGTAGAAAAATTACGTGATACTTTTAAAGCAAAAGCAGAAGCTTTTAAAGATGTAGTGAAAATTGGTAGAACACATTTAATGGATGCAACACCATTAACTGTTGGACAAGAGTTTTCTGGCTATGTATCACAATTAAATCACGGACTAAAAGCATTAAACAACACACTTGAGCATTTATCAGAATTAGCATTAGGTGGTACGGCTGTTGGAACTGGTTTAAATACTCCAGCTGGTTATGATGTGTTAGTTGCAAAATACATTGCAGAATTTACAGGGCAACCGTTTATAACTGCAGAAAACAAATTTGAAGCCTTAGCGGCACACGATGCAATTGTAGAAACGCATGGTGCATTAAAACAATTGGCAGTTTCACTAAATAAGATTGCTAACGATATTAGAATGATGGCATCAGGGCCTAGATCTGGAATTGGAGAGTTAATTATTCCGGCAAACGAACCAGGCTCTTCGATTATGCCAGGAAAAGTAAACCCAACTCAATGTGAAGCTTTAACTATGGTTTGTGCGCAAGTAATGGGGAATGACGTTGCTGTTACTGTTGGAGGTACTCAAGGCCATTATGAACTGAACGTATTTAAACCAATGATGGCTGCAAATCTTTTACAATCTGCACGATTAATTGGTGATGCATGTGTTTCATTTAGCGACAACTGTGCAATTGGAATTGAACCAAATCATAAAGTAATTAAAGAATTACTAAATAATTCTTTAATGTTAGTAACTGCTTTAAACACGAAAATTGGCTATTACAAAGCGGCTGAAATTGCAAATACTGCTCATGAAAATGGCACTACTTTAAAAGAAGAAGCCATTCGTTTAGGTTATGTTTCTGCTGAAGAATACGATGCTTGGGTAAAACCAGAAGATATGACCGGAGGTTTAAAATAAATGACTTGACAATAAATTTAAAACAAAGGCGTAATGAAATTTCATTACGCCTTTTTTGTACTTTTGGACAAACATTCTTCTATGCTTACTTTAATAACAAACATCAAAGAACTTTTACAAATTAGAGAACCTAATGTATCAAAAGTTTCTGGTGCTGAAATGAACGTTTTACCAACTATTAAAAACGCCTTTCTTTTAATAAAAGATGAAGTTATTTCAAATTTTGGAACCATGGAAAATCTTCCAAAAATAAATGCGGATAAAATTATTGATGCTACCGGAAAAATAATACTGCCATCTTGGTGTGATTCGCATACACATATTGTGTATGCTGGAAATAGAGAGCAAGAGTTTGTTGCAAGGATTAACGGAGCTACATATGAAGAAATTGCCGCTTCGGGAGGAGGAATTTTAAACTCCGCGAAAACTTTACAAGCGACTTCTGAAGAAGAATTATACAAACAATCGGCTAAAAGATTAGAGGAAGTAATTCAACTAGGGACAGGAGCAGTTGAAATAAAATCGGGCTACGGATTAACTTTAGAGGCTGAATTAAAAATGCTCCGTGTCATTCAAAAATTGAATGATAATTATCCTATTGAAATTAAAGCAACTTATTTGGCAGCACATGCCATTCCTAAAAATTACAATGGAAATTCCGAAGCATATATCGATGACGTAATTTCAAAATTTTTACCAGTTGTTGCTAAAGAAAAATTAGCAGAATTTATTGATGTATTTTGTGAAACTGGCTATTTCAGTGTCGATGACACCAATAAATTACTCAAAGAAGCTCAAGCCTATAACTTAACTCCAAAAATTCATGTAAACCAATTTACTGCCATTGGAGGTGTGCAAGCAGGTGTAAACAATAACGCATTATCCGTAGATCACTTGGAAATATTAAATGATGAAGATATAGAGAGTTTAAAAAATTCGAAAACGATGCCTGTGGCCTTGCCACTTTGCTCTCATTTTCTGAGCATACCTTATACTCCCGTTAAAAAATTGATAGCATCTGGATTACCGGTTGCACTCGCAACAGATTACAATCCTGGATCTACGCCTTCTGGAAATATGAATCAAGTAGTTTCAGAAGCTTGTATAAAAATGAAAATGACTCCAGAAGAAGCAATTAACGCAGCAACTATTAACGGTGCATATGCGATGGGCATACAAGAAACTCACGGAAGTATTACAATTGGCAAACATGCAAATATTATTATTACAAAAGAAATTCCGAGTTATGGCTTTCTTCCATATGCCTTTGGAAGTAATTTAATTGACACCGTTTTGGTTAATGGAGTAATTGTTTAATTGTAAACCAAAGATATCGTAGATCTTTCATAAAATTCCAATGTCTAACATAGTCAAGATTTATTTCCACTTTTTGAGGCCAAATCACCGTATCATTATATTCTAATGGATTTTCTTGCCGAGACAACAACGCTTCTTCATTTGAAAACTTAATTGTTGCAGGACCAGTTAATCCAGGCCTTACAGAAAGAATTAATTTTTCTTCTCCTTGAAGTTTATCCGCATAACCCATTATGTCAGGCCTTGGACCAACAAAACTCATTTCACCGAGGATTATATTGAATATTTGAGGTAATTCATCTAGTTTGGTTCTACGCAATAACTTTCCAAAATTAGATGTTACCAGCGTTCCATTACCTAGTAGCCGCATTGTTTTTAATTTAAATAATGTAAACAACTTAGCCTCCTTACCTACTCTTTTATGAGTAAAAAGTCCAAATGATTGAGTATCTATAGAGGCACCAACAAATAATACAATTAAAGGAGTACTTACTATTGGTATGAGGATAACGGCCAATAAAATATCAAATAAGCGTTTAATAAATTGCTGTTTTTTTGACAACATTATTTTGCACTTTGGTACATGCGCTCGATAATATCAACAATCTTCATACCTTCTAAAGCATTTGTAGTTATGGCTTTTTTGTTTTGAAGTACATCTATAACATTTTGGATTACAAAGTGGTGATTCTGAGCAGAGCCTTTATAAGCACCATAATCATTACCCGGGTTGGTTTGCTCTAAATTTGGCATTTCATAATTTTCGATATGACAATAATCAACCTCATTCATATATTGCCCTCCAATTTTTACACTACCTTTTTCACCAATAATAGTCATTGAACTTTCCATATTCTTATTCCAAACCGCTGTAGAAAAATTAAAACTTCCAACGCCTCCATTTACAAATTCAAAATTTACAATTCCCGCGTCTTCAAAATCGGTCATATTTTGATGCTTAAAATCGCGCATCACTGAATTGATATTTGTGATATCTCCAAATAACCAATACATAATATCAATAAAGTGAGAAAATTGAGTAAACAATGATCCTCCATCTAGTTTCTTGTCTCCATGCCAAGATTCCTTCTTATAATAACGTTCATCTCTATTCCAAAAACTATTGATATGCACAGAATAAATTGCACCTAATCGTTTTTGATCCATCACTTCTTTTATCCATACCGAAGGTGGAGAATATCTGTTTTGCATTACAGCAAATACTTGTTTCCCTAGATGAAGTGCCTTGAAAATTACTTTTTCAGCATCTGCCTTTTTCAGAGCAATGGGTTTCTCCACAACTACATGATTTCCAGCCTCAAGGGCTTTTACAGCCTGACTAGCGTGATACCCATTAGGTGTTGCAATCGTAACTACATCTACATCTACATCGCTGTCTAAAAAATCTTCTAAACTCGAAAAAAAAGGAACATTAAATTGCTCAATGCTTAATTTATATTTTGATTTAACATCTACTAAGGCAACTAATTCCGCTCCAACATTTCGATCAATCATTTCCGCGTGTCGTTTCCCAATATGTCCGCAACCAACTACTGCAAATTTTACATTATCACTCAACTTCTAGACTCTTTTAAAAATTCTTCTATACCAAGGCAATTTATCATCTACATGGTACCCATAACCATAACCGTAACCATAGCCGTAGCCGTAGCCGTAACCATAGCCATATTTAGATTTAACTTTAAAGTTATTCAAGACTACGCTAATATTTGGGACCTCCACCTTTCCATATTTATCATTAATCATTTTCAACATACCTTTTTGTGTAAAACCTTGCCTTACCACATACAAAGTTGCATCCGCATGTTTCACCAACTCAAAGGCATCTGCTACCAAACCTACTGGTGGAGTATCTAAAACAATATAATCATAATTTTCCTTTAAATACTCCATCAATTCATCCGTAGCCGAATTCATAATCAATTCAGAAGGATTTGGAGGAACTGGTCCCGATGTAATAATGTCTAAATTTTCTATTTTAGTATTTAAAATAATTTCCTCTTTTGTTTTCTGTCCAATTAAATAATTTACAACCCCTTCATCATTATCAATATCAAAATCACCAAAAATTTTAGGCTTTCTTAAATCTAACCCCACCAAAATTGTTTTCTTTCCACTCAAGGCAAAAACTGTAGCCATATTAATAGAAACGTATGTTTTCCCTTCACCGCTAATGGAAGAAGTAATCATAACTGTTTTGGATTCATTCACTTTTTCTCTATCAAATAAAAAGTGAATATTAGAGCGTAATGCCCTAAATGATTCCGACACAGCCGATTTTGGCTTTAAGAATACAGATAAATTATTCTTGGCTGTATTTCTACCTACCACTCCTAAAATTGGAATTGGAGAAATCCGTTCAATGTCCTCCACAGTTTGCACTTTCGTATCTAAAATCTCAATCGCAATAATTACAAAAAGCGGAAATAGAGTGCCAAGTAAAATTCCAACCATATAATTAAACGATTTTCTTGGTTTTGTAGAAACTTGCCCAGTATCCTTTGCTCTATCCAATATTGTAATATCGGAGACACTCGCAGCTATCGCAATATCCGCTTCATATCTTTTTTGCATTAAATACATATAATTTGCCTCTGTCATCGCGTATTTTCTACTATAATTAAGTAATTGCTGCTCCTTTTCTGGTAATTTTTTAAGTTCTTCAGAATAGGTAACCATTCGCTTTCTATTATTTGACCTACTTAATTCCAATACCTTTTTTAAGGATGAAATATTTTCAAATAAAATAACCTTTGTATTCTCTATTTCTCTATTCAGAGCTAATAGTGTTGGGTGATTCGGAGTAACTTGCGATTGCAGTGTTTCTCTTTCGGATACCAACCTTGTAAGATTCGCTACACTTTGACTTATTGCTGCATCTTCTACGTTAATAATTGCAGGTGCTGGAATATTTTCGAAGTCTTCACTATTTTTAAGGTAGGTCTCAAGATTGGAATAATATTCTAACCTATCATCAATGTCTTTCTGCATTTGGTCCAAATTTGTAGTCCTCTCAAAAATCTGCGAACCTTCTGCAGATAAATCATAAATCCCTTTATCCTCTTTATATTGCCCAATGTTTGTTTCAATTAAACTCAAACTATCTTGAGTATTCTTAAATTGTTCCTCAATAAATTTTAAAGTTTGTCTAGCATAATTGGTTTTCAAACGTAATTGATCCTCAGCTAAAACTTCAACTGTTCTATTCAAATAATCTACCAACCTTGCTTTGTTAGCTCCCATTAGTGTTACATTTAGTAACGACGTATTTGGTACTGAGTTTGCTCGTACCGAACGATATTTCCCAACTACAGCATCAAGTGTTTCAAACTTAATTAAAAATGATTTTCCTGTACTATTTCCAAAACCTTCAACTGGGTCAAGAGTTAAATTTAAAAAAGGCAAACTTATAGGTTGCCCTAATTTAAATTTACCTGTAAAGATATTGGAAACTACATCATAAACGTAGGTTAATTGATCGTCATAATTAACAATTTTAACACTCGGTTGTTCATCAAAGTCTACTGTTAAATTGAAATTCTCATTATCTATAAAGTCAATTTTAATTAAAGTACTTAATACCTGAAACTGGTTTGGCTTAAGTCGAACCTTAAATGGAGTTGCACCATAAGCATCCTCAATTCTAAAACGACCTTCTTTTAAGTATCCTATATAAAATTCTAAATCTGAAACTACTTTTTCATTATGAGATCTGGAGGACAATAACCTTCTAATTGATTCCACTTTATCACTAACTCCTCCCCAATTAAAAGCAATGTTTGTACCTGTGGAAAATAAGGAGTTTTGCTTTTCTTTCACCGCAATTGTTGCATGAAGTCCATATATTCTCTCCGTTGATAGATTAAAATAATAAGCAATAGACAGTGCAATTGGAATTGTCAACAAAAACCACCTCCAATTAGACAGCACTCTAAAAACATATCCCTTAATATCAGACAAGTTTTCTCGAATATTCTCTGTTTGCGTATTTAAAATTTTGAACTCCTGCTCCATAACTTATTATAAGTTGTCAATTAATAATATGGTACTTGTAAGAACCGCAAAAATTGACGCAATTGTGGTAAACGTCGACAACCCAGTCGTCCCTATCCCCCAGTTTTTACGCTGTAATGGTGGAACATAAATGATGTCATTTGGCTTTATATAGTAATGCTCAGAATCAAAAATAGCCACATCTGTTAAATCAACAACATAACGTTCTACTCCGTTTAATGTTTTTCTATAAATCTGTACTTCTTGCCTATTTCCAAAATCTGCTATTTCGCCTGCGCTCGCAATGGCATCTAAAATTGAAACCTGGTTTTGCAACAAGGTAATTGTTCCTGGAGATCTTACCTCTCCATTTACTAAAAATTGAATCCCTGATAACTTTACTTTAACAAAAATAGATTCTGAATTCTTGATAAATTTCTTCAACTCTACTTCAATCTTTTCTCTAATCTCTTTTTCCGTATATCCCAAAACATTTAATTCGTTTATATAAGGAATTCTAATATTTCCATGTCTATCAACGGTATAACCTTCGAAATATAAATTACCACCGCCACTAGGACCTGAAGCTTGTTGTGAAGTTTCAAACAAGGAAACTAATTCTGGGTTTTCGGAGACAATCTCAACGGATAAAACATCATTCACCTGAACTCTATAGGGCTCATTGTTGAATTTGTACATTTCAGATTTTTCGGAAGGTTCACCTTGAAAATATGTTGTCTTTTTCAAAGACAAACAGGAAGATAAACTCATAATTATCATCAGATAAACTATATTTTTCTTCATTAAGATTGAGTTAATTAATAGGGTTCTAATCGATTAACTAAAATTACAATAATCTCAGCTTAGGGCAAATATAATTTTTTAGGTGCTATAAAAATAATTTTTACCTTAATTTCGCCCTGAATTAAATCACATGCTTTTTCAAATAAAATCTTACCTCAAATTTCTATCTAAATCAACAAATCAACATGGGGTGCACTCTCCATTCATTTTTGATTTAGTTACAAATTGTTTTTATGCCAAAACAACGTCTCATCTTAAAGAGAAAATTTCATGCTATCGAAAAGAATTAGATTCAAATTCATCCATTATTTCGGTCAAGGATTTTGGAAAAGGTTCTCGAGTATTTAAATCAAACAAAAGAGCAGTTAACAAAATTGCCAAAGTGGCTGGAATCTCAAAAAAAAGATCGGAATTATTGATTCGATTTTCAGAATATTATAAACCACACAACATTCTAGAAATTGGAACTTCTTTAGGTATAGGGACTGCAAGTTTAGCATTAGGAAACAAAAAGGCCAATGTTATTAGTTTGGAAGGCTGCCCGAATACTGCTAATGTAGCAATTCAGCAATTAAAAAAACATAATTTACAAAACGTAGAAATAAAAATTGGAAGTTTTAAAAACACTTTAAAAGACAAAATCATACAACATCAATTTGACTTAATTTATTTCGATGGAAACCATCAAAAAGAGCCCACCATTTTATATTTTGAACAATGCCTTAGTAACATACATAACGAATCTGTTTTTATTTTTGATGACATTCATTGGTCTGAAGAAATGCAAGAGGCATGGGAATATATAAAAAACCACCCCAAAGTTACAGTGACTATCAATAGTTATTTTTGGGGGTTCGTATTTTTTAGAAAAGAACAAGTTAAGGAACATTTTGTTATAAGAATTTAGTAATTTCACTTTATGAAAATTTACACAAAAACTGGCGATAAAGGTAGCACAGGACTTTATGGAGGAACTAGGGTTCCAAAGTATGACCTTAGAATTGAAGCTTATGGAACCATTGATGAATTAAATGCTCATATAGGACTTTTAAAAGCCCAAATAATTGATGAGTTAGTTATATTGGAACTACTGAAGATTCAGAATGACTTATTTACCTTAGGTGCAATGCTTGCGACTCCAAAAGAAAAAGAAATTCTTAAAAGCGGTAAAGAACGCCTCAATATTCCAAAAATTACTTTGGATGATGTTCTTTTATTAGAAGCATCAATGGATCAAATGAATGAATCCATTCCAGAGATGAAATATTTTGTTTTACCAGGCGGATCTGTGCTGGTGTCAAATTGTCACATTGCTCGTTGTGTTTGCAGAAGAGCAGAACGTATTAGTGTAGCATTAAGTGAAAGAGAAGAGATAGATCCGATTGTTTTAACCTATCAAAACAGACTTTCTGACTATTTATTTGTGCTGGCACGGAAATTGACTTATGAAAATAACATTGAGGAAACCCCATGGATTCCCACAAAAAAATCATAAGTTCTTTATATTATTGAAAAAAAATAACAAAACGCTTGACTTTATAAGTAAAAAAATTATTTTTGCAAAAAAATAAAACCACTTTTATATGTACTGGACTTTAGAATTAGCATCTTATTTAGCAGATGCACCGTGGCCAGCAACTAAGGACGAACTAATTGATTATGCAATCAGAACAGGTGCTCCTTTAGAAGTTGCAGAAAATCTTCAAGACATTGAGGATGAAGGAGATTCTTACGATTCTATTATAGAAATTTGGCCTGACTACCCAACCGAAGAAGATTATCTTTGGAATGAGGAAGAATACTAAATTTCGATTAAAATTAACATATAAAAGTCTCATTTGAGGCTTTTTTTTTGCTTAAATTTGAGCGCATAAAACACACCATAAAATTATGAGTATATTAAATTCTGTTTTAAAGATTTTTGTAGGAGACAAAAGCAAGAAAGATCTTAAAACATTACTCCCTATAGTAGAAAAAGTAGTTGCGTTTGAAAGCAGTATAAAAGCACTTTCAAATGATGAATTACGTTCTAAAACTTTAGAATTTAAACAAAGAATTAAGGATGGAACACAATCCATTAGCGATAAAATTTCAGAATTAAACACAGAAATTGAAGCAGCAAATATAGACCGTAAAGAAGAAATTTATAAGGAAATTGATTCCTTAAGAGATGATGAATACAATGCATCGGAAAAAGTGTTACAAGAAATACTTCCTGAAGCATTTGCTTTGGTCAAAGAAACTGCAAGACGATTTACATTGAATGAAACAATTTCTGTAATTGCAACTCCATACGATAGAGAATTATCTGGTTTAAAAGATAATGTTGAGTTGGATGGAGATAAAGCAATCTATTATAATTCTTGGGATGCTACTGGTAAACAAATTACCTGGGACATGATACATTATGATGTGCAGTTAATTGGTGGTTCTGTATTGCACCAAGGTAAAATTGCAGAAATGATGACTGGGGAAGGAAAAACCTTAGTAGCAACACTTCCAATTTATTTAAATGCATTGACCGGTAACGGAGTGCATGTTGTAACAGTAAATGATTATTTAGCAAAACGTGATGCTGCATGGATGGCTCCAATATTTGAGTTCCATGGATTCTCTATAGATTGTATCGATTATCATCAACCGAATTCAGATGCCAGAAGAAAAGCATACAATGCAGATATTACTTATGGAACAAATAATGAATTTGGTTTTGATTATTTGCGTGATAACATGGCGCATTCGCCTAAAGATTTAGTACAACGTCCGCATAACTATGCAATTGTAGATGAGGTCGATTCTGTATTGATTGATGATGCAAGAACACCGTTAATTATTTCTGGCGCAACGCCACAAGGAGATCGTCATGAATTTAATGAACTAAAACCTAGTGTAGATAAAATTGTAGAAATTCAACGCAAGTATTTGGTTGGGGTTTTATCTGAAGCAAAAAAGTTAATAGCCGCAGGAGACACTAAAGAAGGTGGATTCCAGTTGTTACGAGTATACAGAGGTTTACCAAAAAATAAGGCTCTTATAAAATTTTTAAGTCAAGAAGGTGTAAAACAAATTCTTCAAAAAACGGAGAATACTTATATGGCAGACAACAACCGTGAAATGCCAAAGGTTGATGAAGTTTTATATTTTACCATCGATGAAAAAAACAATCAGATTGAATTAACAGAGAAAGGGATAGCCCATTTATCTTCAGACCATAATGATGAAGAATTCTTTGTGATGCCAGATATTGGTATGGAAGTTGGGAAACTAGAATCTGAAGATTTATCAAAGGAGGAATTAACCAAACGCAAAGAAATTTTATACCAAGATTTTGGTGTTAAGAGTGAGCGAATTCACACCATGAACCAGTTATTGAAAGCCTATACCCTTTTCGAAAAGGATGTAGAGTATGTGGTAATGAACGATAAGATTATGATTGTTGATGAGCAAACTGGTCGTATTATGGATGGTCGTCGTTATTCTGATGGGTTACACCAAGCTTTAGAGGCAAAAGAGAATGTGAAAATTGAAGCCGCTACACAAACATATGCGACAGTTACATTACAGAACTACTTTAGAATGTATCGTAAACTGTCTGGTATGACAGGTACTGCAATTACAGAGGCTGGTGAATTCTGGGAAATCTATAAATTAGATGTTATTGAAATCCCGACAAACAAACCTTTAGCTAGAGATGATAGAGATGACAAAGTTTATAAAACTGCTCGTGAAAAATACAATGCTGTAATTGATGAAGTTACAAACTTAGTAGCAGACGGAAGACCTGTACTTGTCGGTACAACTTCAGTTGAAATTTCTGAGTTATTAGGTCGTATGCTAGCGATGCGTAAGATTAAACATAATGTATTGAATGCAAAATTGCATAAAAAAGAAGCAGATATTGTAGCAGAAGCAGGAAACCCAGGAGTTGTAACTATTGCCACAAACATGGCCGGTCGTGGAACCGATATTAAATTAAGTGATGACGTTTTAGCCGCAGGAGGGTTAGCCATTATTGGTACAGAACGTCATGATTCTCGTCGTGTAGACAGACAGTTAAGAGGTCGTGCTGGTCGTCAAGGAGATGTTGGTTCATCGCAATTCTATGTTTCTTTAGAAGACAACTTAATGCGTTTGTTTAACAGTGAACGTGTAGCCAAGATGATGGATAGAATGGGCTTAGGTGAAGGCGAAGTGATTCAGCATTCTATGATTTCAAAATCTATTGAAAGAGCACAAAAGAAGGTAGAAGAAAACAACTTTGGAGTTCGTAAGAATTTGTTAGAATATGATGATGTAATGAATTCTCAGCGTGAGGTTGTGTATAAAAGACGTCGTCATGCCTTGTACGGAGAGCGTTTACAAGTAGATATTGTGAACATGGTCTTTGATACATGCGCAAATTTAATCGCTGAAAACAAACCGAATAACGATTACAATAATTTTGAGTTTGAGTTGATTCGTTTTTCTTCGATGTCATCACCATTTACAGAAGAAGAGTTTAAGAGCAAAACCGCTGAAGAATTAACTGATGGCTTATTTGATACTGTTTACAAAAACTATCAAAATAAAATTGAGCGCAGCGCAGCCGCGACTTATCCGGTTATTAAGGATGTATATGAAAAGCAAAGCGAACAATACGAACGTATTGTTGTTCCATTTACAAACGGCGTAAAAACGATTCAAGTAGTTACTAATTTAAAAGATGCTTACGAATCCAAAGGAAAAGTCTTAGTCCAAGATTTTGAGAAAAATGTTACACTGGCAATTATTGATGATACTTGGAAAGATCATTTGCGTCAAATGGATGAATTAAAACAATCCGTTAGAAATGCACAATATGAACAAAAGGATCCGTTATTAATTTACAAATTCGAGTCGTTTGAATTGTTTAACAAAATGTTGAACAAGGTTAATAAAGAGGTGTTATCATTCTTATTTAAAGGAGATTTACCATCTAGAAACGCAAACGAAGTTTCTCAAGCAAGAGAGCGTAAAAGAGAAAATGTTCAGTTAACCAAAGAGGATTATAACGATGGACAACAAACAAATACCAATCAACCAAAAGAACGTAAACCAGTTGAAACTTTTGTAAGAACAGAACGTAAAATTGGTAGAAATGATAGAGTTACGATTAAAAACGTAATGAGTGGAGAGAATAAACAAGTTAAGTACAAACAGGCCATTCCTTTAATAGAAAAAGGAGAATGGGTCCTTACTGAGGATTAGTACTAATTAGATATTAAAAAAGGCTCAACTAACGTTGAGCCTTTTTAGTTAATCTATTTTAAATTTTAATTGTTCGAATGCAAAGCTATACGATTCCCTTCAGAATCTATAAAAAGAGCCATATAGCCTATTTCTTCTGAAATTAATGTTTTCTCTTGCAACACCTTCCCTCCTGCCGATTCAATTCTCCCTACTTCTATAGATACGTCTTCAGAATTAAAATAGACTAAAGAACCTTCGGTAGAAGGTTTGTAAAACTCTTCATTATAAACCAAAGCACCACCAGCACCAAACTTTTTATCGTCATGCGGGAACCAACCCATTAACATTGGTCCGAATTGCTCCACATGAACATTTAGACCAAAGACAGTTTCATAAAATTTTACTGCACGCTCCATACTCGATACTGGTATTTCAAACCAGCCAACTAAATTAGTTTTCATATTTATTACTTTTTTATTTTGTTTATTTCTCTTCTAGATTACCCCTCTAGATTTTTTTTCAACTTGGCTAATCCAAATTCGAAATCACCCCCAACGGCCTTATCCATATTCATAAACAACATCATAATACTTATAGGAAACTTATTATTTCCACTAAAACCCCAAACCACCTCAGTACCTTCTTTTGTTTCTGAAACCCTTAAATAAGCATCAGATGTAGATTTCCAAGGTTTTAGAAAACGTAATTGACTTGCTACTTCTTCATTTTCTTTTAAACCAGTGATCTCTTGCTCTCCAGAGCCAACATCCTTGTTCCCTACCCAAGCAGAAATAAAACCCACTTCTCCATCCGTTCCGATGTACGTTTTCTCCATATTCGGATCTTTCTCAGCCCAAGGACTCCATTCATGTTGCTTTTTAAGCAGTTTTAGATAATTATAAACCTCGGCCAAAGGCCTTTTTATAACAATACTTCTACTAACATCATAGCTTTTTGGTGCAATTACTGACAGCACGAATATCAAAGCTACTATACCTACAATTATGTATAAAACTGTATTCATCTTTACTAGTTTTAAAGTTATTAACTAAATTCTATTTATACAGATAAACTCTGCCCTATCTCTAATAGGTTTAATTTTTTACCAGCTTTTTCAAATTTTGAAATCGCCTGTTCATGATCAATTTTAATATATCCAAACGTATCGAAATGATACCCTAAAATATTGTTACAACCCACAAATTCTGAAGCAATAATAGCACTATCAATCCCCATAGTAAAATTATCCCCAATTGGTAAAACTGCCATATCAATTGCGCATTGCATCGGCACTAATTTCATATCCATTGTAAGTGCTGTATCTCCAGCTATGTACAAATTACCGGAATCCGATTCTATGATAAAACCTCCAGGCTGACCTCCATAAGTGCCATCAGGAAAAGAACTGGTATGAATAGCATTGGTATAAGTAAGTTTCCCAAAATCGAACTGCCAAGAACCACCATGGTTCATAGGATGGCCTTCAAAACCCTTATTTCCATAATGCGTTACAATTTCATAATTAGAAACTATTTTGGCATCCGTATTTTTTGCAATAGTTTCCACATCTAAAATATGATCTTGATGGGCATGCGTTATCAAAATAAAATCAGCTTTTATATTATTCACATCTATCGAATTTGCCAGTTCATTACCGGTTATAAATGGATCAACTATTAAAATTTTATTGGCAATTTCAATTTGCAAACATGCATGTCCTAAAAAGGTAATTTCCATAATCAGTAACTATTTTTTATGTGTCTTTGCAAGTTACAAAAAAATAATATTGAAAACTTCGTCCACTTTACAACTAAACTATAGGCGATTTTGTAAATTTACTTTAAAGAAAAATTATGAATCCAATTTCAAAATTAATCCACACAATTTCAGAAAAAGAACTTTGGATCGATGAAATTGAAATTGGGCGTAATGATTACTTAAAAACTGCCGGCAGTATTGATACGAATATTTATTTAGTAATTGAAGGAAGTATTCGCATCTTTGTAATCGATGCAATTGAAGAACACACTATCCGTTTTGGATATACCAACAATTTAATTGCCTCCCTCGATTCATTTTTAAATGAACAACCCTCAGATTTCTATATGCAAGCACTAAAGAGAACCAAACTTAAGGTCATCTCCAAAGAAGCATTTTTTCACCTCATAAATAGTTCTTCTGAGTTTAAGGAAACCTATACACTACTTCTCGAAATTTTGTATTACAACAAATGGAACGAGAAAGAGATATTTTAACAAACTCTCCTGTTGAAAGGTATCAAAGAGTTTTGGAAAGGAGTCCTCAACTTTTTCAGGAAATACCGAACAAATACATTGCGTCTTATTTAAGAATGGCTCCTGAAACTTTGTCTAGAATTAAAAAATCTTAATTTGAATCAATGTTTTTATTCAATTGCAGTATCATATTTGTATTCTAATTCACAACTGATATGAACGCAACAGATCTCTTACAAGAACTCGAAAAAATTACATTAAACAATATTTCAGAAGTTGAAGTATATCAAAAATTACCACTAACAAAATTGAATTGGAAATCCGATTCGACATCATGGAGTATACTAGAATGCATTGAGCATTTAAATCTTTATGGTGATTTTTATTTGCCTGAAATAGAGAATCAACTATCTAGTTCTGAATCAACATTTGAAAACAATTTTAGACCAGGTCTTATCGGAAACTATTTTGCGAAATTAATGCTGCCAAGACAACCACTAAATAAAATGAAAACGTTAAAAGATAAGAATCCTTCAGGCAGTGCTTTAGAACATAATTGTTTAGAAAAATTTTTAATCCAACAGCATGAACTGTTAAAAATTTTAGATTTAGCTAAACACAAAAGTCTAAATAAAATAAAAACCAGCATCAGTATAAGCAAATGGTTAAAACTTAAACTTGGAGATACCTTAAGAGTGGTTATTTATCATAATTATAGACATGTTCTTCAAGCAAACAACACTTTAAAATCAAGTATATAAAAAATTGTTTTATTAAATTTACCCAACAAATTAATTTGCAATGAAACAATCCATTTTATTTTTTATATTATTTACCGTTGGTCTGAACACAATAGCACAACACAAAACAATTTCTGAAGAATTTAATATTCAATTCGAATCAACAGAATATTTACCTTCTTATGCCACCGAATCTGAAGATGTAATTGGCTATCAAAACAATAATTTTGCTGTTGATATTCAAAAAATAGATGTTACCAAAGCACCTGATGGAATTTTAGAAGATTTAAAAGCATTGTCTAAAAAAGTTGCTTTGGATTTCGGTTTTACAGATTTAGGTGCTGGAAACACTATGCCAGACCAACCAAACTCCTACTATATTAGAGGATATGACAAGGAAGGTGGACAAAAAATCCCTGTTTATGTTGGCTTAATCTACGTAAAAGAAAAAAATCTAGTATATCAAATTACAGTTGATTGTTACAATAGTGATTTGAGAGAGGGCACAAAAATTACACGAAGTTTTAAACTTCTTAAATAATTATTCAGTGATTTAAATTTTAATAAATGATGTCTATAAATTTTCACAAGACAAAGCCTAACCCTAACAACAGCGCAAAAAGAAAAGTCGAAAGCGCTAATTTCTTCAATTCAGGATCTAAATCTTTAGGCTCATTATTCTTATAAACTGTGAATAAATGTCTGAAAATTGGAACATAAGCAATCAAAAATAAAAACTGAATTGCTGAAGTAAACTTTATGGTTACAAACAATAAAGCAAACAAAAAAGAACCTGCAATTAAGTAGTAATGATAATATTTTGCAAACTCTGCCCCTATTTTAACCACCAACGTATTTTTACCTGATTTCGCATCAGATTCACGATCGCGCATGTTATTTAAGTTCAGCACTCCTGCACTTAACATCCCTATAGAAGCCGCTGGTAAAAAAAGTGAAATTGGTAATTGCTTCGCAAATAAAAAGTACGAACCACAAACACTTAGTAAGCCAAAAAATAAAAACACAAATACATCTCCTAATCCGCTATATCCATAAGCATTTTTGCCCATGGTGTATTTTATTGCGGCTATAATACTGGCTATTCCTAATGCAAAAAACAACAAAGAATGTCCAAAGTCTTCACTACCAAATGATACATAGATCAACAAAACTGCAATAATAAGCGTTATTACCCCTGTAATTTTAATTGCTAATAACATTTGTTTCGGAGATATGGCTCCACTTTGTAATGCGCGTTCAGGTCCTATTCTATCTTCATTATCTGTGCCTTTTACACCATCTCCGTAATCATTTGCAAAATTAGAGAGTACTTGTAAGCCCACAGTGGTAAACAAGGCCAAAGCACAAATTTTCCAATTAAAAATATTTTCAGAAGCTACTAAAAAACTACCTAATATTATTCCTGAAAGTGAAAGTGGCACCGTTCTTAAACGCGCCGCATGAATGAAACTTTTAAACATTTATAATATTTCTTTGAACGATGAAGTTAAAAAAGAGATCAATTTCTTAAATGGGTTCAGAATGATTAGGATTTAAAGATTTTCTGAATTCGCTATTAATTCAGCAATATCCAAGACCTCAACACTTTCTTCTTTGTTTTCTGCTTTCACTCCATCTGTCATCATAGTGTTGCAATATGGACAACCCGTTGCAATGATTTTAGGATTTGTTTTTAGAGCATCTCTAGTTCTTAATACATTCACATCTAAATCACCTTTTTCTGGTTCTTTAAACATTTGGGCACCACCTGCTCCACAACAAAGCGCATTTCTTTTATTGCGTTTCATCTCAACTAAATTTACGCCCAACCTTTTAATCAATTCTCTAGGTGATTCGTATTCATCATTCGCTCTTCCTAAATAACAAGGGTCATGAAAAGTAACCCGGTCATTATCCATAGAACCATTTAACTCTAGTCTTCCTTCAGAAATTAATTGTTGAATATATTGGGTGTGATGATAGACTTCGTAAGTGCCTCCTAATTCTGGATATTCGTTTTTTAAAGTATTAAATGAATGAGGATCACATGTCACGATTTTCTTTATTTCATATGCATTTAAAATCTCAATGTTTGTCATTGCCTGCATTTGAAAAACCATTTCATTCCCCGCTCTTTTAGCAGCATCTCCTGTCGAACTCTCCTCAGTTCCTAAAACAGCAAAATCGACATTTGCTTTGTTAAGTATCTTAACAAAAGCACGTGTGATTTTCTTTGCTCTATCGTCATAACTTCCCGCAGATCCTACCCAAAACAACACTTCTGGTTGTTTGCCTTGAGCCATCATTTCTGCCATTGTTGGTACGTTCATTTTCTCCAAGTTTTTCTAATAAAAAATAAGTTTTCGACTCCGCTCGAACAGACATTTACAAATCTATTCATCTTTCCAATTCAATCGATCCATTTGGTTGTACTGCCAAGGTGCCCCATTATTTTCAATATTGGTCATCATCATATTCAATTCCTGAGGTGCAGCCGACTGTTCCATTACCAAATAGCGTCTCATATCCATAATAATAGACAATGGATCTATACTTACCGGGCACTCTTCTACACAAGCATTACAACTGGTACAAGCCCAAAGTTCTTCAGGTGTAATATAATCGTTTAATAACTGCTTACCATCATCTTTAAACTCCCCACCATTAGCATCTATATTCTTTCCTACTTCCTCCAAACGATCTCTCGTTTTCATCATTATGGCTCTTGGTGATAATTCCTTTCCAGTTAAATTTGCGGGGCAAGAAGAAGTACATCTACCGCATTCTGTACAGGTATATGCATTGAGTAATTGCACCCAATTTAAATCAGTAACATCGCTTGCTCCGAACTTTTCCGGCTCTCCTTCATCTTCACCTTCTTGTGGCGCTGCAAAAGGATCAGCATCTGGGTCCATCATTAACTTTACCTCTTTCATAACCGTTGCATCATTTGTAAATTGTCCTTTCGGATTCAAATTTGCAAAAAATGTATTAGGAAAGGCTAGTAGAATATGCAAGTGCTTTGAATAATATAAATAGTTCAAGAATATTAATATACCTCCAATATGCAACCACCAAAACGTACGTTCTATATAATGCAAAACTATAGGTGGATTTTCTAACACAAAAGGGTACAAATATTGACTAATAACATTCCCGTTCTTTGCTAATTGAAATTGATGATCTGTAGCATTCATGAACAAGAACAAAGTCATTAAAACCATTTCAAAATAAAGAATATACAATCCGTCGTTCTTTGGAAACCCTTTCATCTCCTTATTCCAAAACCTTGGAATTCTTAGCACCATTCTACGAATCCAAAAAACGATTACCGAAAATAGAACTAGGACCGCTAATACTTCAAAAGTTCCTATTAGAAAGCCATAAAAACCTCCCATAAAACTTAAAACTCTATGCGTACCAAACAAGCCATCAATAATAATTTCTAACACCTCTATATTAATAATGACAAACCCTACATACACAATAATATGAAGTAAACCCGAAACAGGTCTGCGGGTCATTTTACCTTGTCCTAATGCAATGCGAAACATATTATTCCAACGCTCATTTTTGCGATCAGAACGATCTATATCTTTTCCTAAATCAATGTTTCGTTTTAACTTTTTTACGTTTCGAACAAAAAAAGCAATACCAGCAAAAAGCAGTATGGCAAAAATGATATTATCTATATATTCCATAATTTATTGATGATTCCAATTATCTTCATCTGCACTATCATTTGGCGACAAACCAATAATATCTCCGTCAGAAGAAATACCCAATCCTAAAACCGTTCTATTTGCATAATTAAAATAGGCCGTAACTTGATTTATTTCAAGTATTTCTCCGTCAGTCAAATTTAACGTTTTCAACAATAAAATATCTGACTCAGAAACCTTTTCTTTTAATTGAGTTAATTTTTTAGCATATTTCAATCCTTCAACAAATCTAGCCTCCAACAACTCATTAAATTTATTTATTTCCAACCCTTTTTTCAATGTAAGAGCCTTTTCTTTATCATTTATCAAACGAGTTAAACCTGCAAAATGATGATCTATGCAATACGGACAATTATTTAAAAGGCTAACATAAACTCCAATGGTTTCTAAATACCATTTTGGCAGGGTGTTATTACTATTGTGAAGCACATTTTTATACAAAGCCATATGGCCAGTCATTGTATGTAGTCTAAGACTATGTGCCATCAGAATGTTATCTACATTATTATCTGGCCCAGTAACCTTTTTGTATAACTTTAATAAGCGACCTGTGGCTTCTTGAAAAGGAATGGTTTTAATCCAGGTCATGACATGTTATTCTTTTTCTTCTGATTGATATCCTTTGTCTTTTTTACCGAACATAGAAAAATGAACAAAACGTTTTGGATGTTCTTTCATTTCACGCAGCAACTCTTCCATTTCCTTCGCCGCATTTTCTAAATTCGTATACAAGGCTTCATCTTTCAACAATTTACCCAAAGATCCTTCTCCATTTTCCATTCCGGTTAAAATGGCATTAAATGAATTAACTGTAATTTCTAACTTGGCCATAGTCTCACCGAGGTTAGCATTGGCTAATGAGTCTGAAATTTTTGCAAAATTGGTAGTAATTGTTTCGACATTAGACAGAGATGTATTTAATTTCTCTTTGTTTTCATTTAAAATTTCATCTAAAGAATCCGAAGCCGTTTTAAAATTAGCCACCGTTTTATTTAAACCTGAAAATGTTTCTTGTAAATCTTTACGAGCCTCTGCATTTAAAACCTGATTCAACCCAAGTAATAAAGAGTCTGCATTTACCAAAACACTTTCAACTTTTGCCTGAACTGACCCTAACGTTTCGCTTAAAGAAGCAAACATATCTAATTCCGTATCTCCTTTTAAATAAGATCCAGATTTTGCAATTTCTCCTTCATAAGAAGGCATAATTGCCAAGGCTTTACCACCCATTAAACTTGTGCTATAAATTTTAACAATGCTCTTATCTGAAAATTCGAAATCATTATCTACTCCAAATTCAACAATTAATTGTCCTCGGTTCATAGGATCTTTATCAAAAGTAATTTCTAAAACCTTACCAACTGGCAATCCGTTTATGGTAACATTACTCGCAGTATTTAATCCATCTACGTTCGCATATTTTGCAAAATAAGTTCTTGGAGCCGTATTAAAAAGGTTTTGACCTTTCATAAAATTATAACCCCATATAAACACTCCAATTATAATAACTGAAACAAATCCTGTTTTAAATTCTCTTGTTAATTTCAAAATAGCAATATTTTGTTTTGAATTAATTATTCATAATAATCTATAAGAGTAAAAATACAATTTTACTCTGTTTTTAGTGCTTCTTCAACACTTATTTTCTCACCATTTTTAAAGGCTACAACAAAGGCCGACTTATATCCTTTCTTTTTTGCCAATTGATGGTCCTTTTTAATTTGCGTAAAATCTGAAGTTCTACCCAAATAATATTTATATGATTTTCCAACTGTAACTCGTTCAACTCCCTTAAGGCCGTTAAAGTTATATGATTTTGTTTCTAGTTTTCTTCTACCTGAAGCAATCTGAACTTTAAACACAATATCCGAATTGTTTCTTGCATCTTCTTGCGAATTTTGAATAACCACATCTTCTTTAGCAACCGAGTTATAGTCTATTTGCTTTACATAGTTATAAACTCCTTTTGCGATAGATTTCGCATAATTAGATTGTCCATTCTTAGTGTTCAAGTATTTACCTTCAGCCGTATTTGTTACGAAACCTGTCTCTATTAAAATGCTTGGCATATATGTCTGATGCAATACTATAAAGGCCGCTTGTTTCACTCCTCTATCCTTACGTTTTACATCTTTAATCATACTTTTTTGTACAATATTTGCCAAATCTAAGCTTTGATCTAAATATTCTTCTTGCATTAAAGTAATTCCTATAATAGTTTCGGGAGAGCTAGGGTCAAATCCTTTGTAGTTCTCTTTATAGTTGTCTTCTAATAAAATCACTTCATTCTCCTTTTTTGCGACTTCTAAATTTTGTCTATTAGCATGCAAACCAAGTACCCAAGTTTCTGTTCCTGAAGCTTGAGTGTGATGAGCATTACAATGTATAGATACAAACAAATCAGCATCTGCCTTATTCGCTATTCTTCCCCGTTCGTATAAATCTACAAACACATCTTTTTTTCGAGTATAAATAACATTGATGTTTCCCTCTTTTTCAAGAATCTTACCAACCTCTAATGTAATGTTTAAGGCTATCTCTTTTTCATAATAATGCTTACTGCGTACACTTTTACCCGGATCATGCCCACCATGCCCAGCATCTAATACAACCGTATACACTTTAGATTGACCAAATAAATTCGTATTACCAAAAATAAAAAACATGAAAAATACGAAAACTAGAAGTGCATTCGTTTTGGTATTAAATTTGTGAAACATCTGTAAGTACATCAATATATTTTAGTTATTTTTGGCATCTTATAGAAGGGGCTGCAATTAATGAGCCAACCTTAATTCTAATGATTAAAATTTGATACTGAAACACATCAGCGAATTTAACAAAAATGGTGAGTTTCATAACAATTTAACCTATTATTTTAAATAAAACGATAAAGTATTTAAAGCATTGCAATTAAATTTATCAAAAATACTTTTTACACTGTTCTTTATCAGTTTTGCAGGACAATTTGCTTCGGCGCAAAACACCCCTCCTATTACAACTTCAAGTACCGATACCATTGGAAAAAACGAAAAAAATCTAGTCCAACCTAAAGATTCTATTCAGTTAGATAGCGTTATAAAACCAAAAGGAGCAATTGAATCAATCTTATCTCATAACGCAGATAGCACTCAAAGTTATAGTTTAGATAGAAGTTTAATGACATTATATTATAACGCAGAAGTTGATTATGGCAATATTAATATTAAAGCCGGCCTAATAACAATTAATAGCGAGACCAATATGGTAATGGCGAGAGGTATTAAAGATAGTACTGGATATATTCAAAGACCTATTGTTGTTCAAGACGGGCAAGAATCCACTCACGACTCAATTAAACTGAATACAAAAACTGAAAAAGCGTTGGCTTGGGGTACACTTTCGGAAATTACTGGCTTAGATACAAAAACTGGGATTATGAAGAAAGTAAATGATTCAACCATTTATGTTTCTAACATTTCCATAACAACCTCTAAAAAACCTATTCCTGATTATGAAATAAGGGTAGATAAAGGAAAACTAGTACCAGATAAAAAAATTGTTGGAGGTAAATCTCAATTCATTATTGCCGAAGTACCTACTCCACTAATTCTGCCCTTTTCTTATTTCCCACTGACTAAAGGTAGAACATCTGGAATAATCATGCCTTCTTATGGTAGTACAAGAGAACAAGGTTTTTACTTGCAAAACGGAGGGTATTACTTAGCATTAAATGAATATTTTGATTTAGCATTAATGGGTGATCTTTATACCAACGGAAGTTGGGGTATTAATGCGCAAAGTAATTATAATGTTCGTTATAAATTTAACGGAAGTTTTGGTTTTAGATATGAAAATTTATATAATAGTATTAGAGGATTAGATGATTATAATAGAAGTTCTAATTATAATATAAGGTGGAGCCATAGCCAAGATGGAAAATCGAACCCAAATGCCAGATTCAGTGCTTCTGTGAACTTAGGTAGTAGTACTTATTATAGACAGTCCTTAAATGAATACAACAGTAATGCATTCTTAAATAATACTCTTAGTTCCTCCATCTCTTATCAAAGACGATTTGTGGGAACACCATTTAATTTAACGTCTTCCATGACGCACTCTCAGAATACCAATACAGAGAGTATCATTATGTCTTTACCTTCACTTCAAGTAAGTATGGACAGGATCTATCCATTTGCCCCTAAAAATGGTGCAAAAAAAGGAATGTTACAAAATTTAGGAACTACTTATAATTTTAAGGGAGACTATAGAATTAATACAACCGACGAGTTCTTCTTTAAAAGTGAAATGTTTGAAACAGCGCAAACCGGTATGCAACATGATGCGAATTTAAGCACAAGTACGAAGCTTTTAAAGCATTTTACACTTGCACCAAATGCTCGATACAAGGAAGTTTGGTATTTTGACAAAGTCAACAAGTACTATGATGACACCACTGACGAAGTTGTTACAGATACAATAAAAGGATTTAACGCTTTTAGAGAGTATAATGCTGGAGCATCTATTTCTACTACTATTTATGGTGATTTCGTCTTTAAAAAAGGTAGTAAAATAGAAGCGATTAGGCATACAATGCGTCCTTCTGTTTCCTATAGCTACAGACCAGATTTCCCTCAATATTACGAGGAATATCAATATAGTGATGACCCAACAGATATTAGAGAATATTCCCCCTTGGAAAATGGAATTTATGGAGGTCCATCGAGAGGTATATCTAATAGTTTAGGATTATCTGTAAATAATATTTTTGAAGCAAAAGTTAGATCTAAAGATTCCACCGAAACAGAAGCACAAAAAATAAGTTTATTAAAAACTCTAAGCCTTAGCACTAATTATAATATGGCGGCAGACACTTTAAAATGGAGCCCTTTAAATATGAGTGCCGGTACTGCGTTTTTTAAAGATAAAATGGCGGTTAATTTAAGAGCAACAATGGATCCATATGGATTAGATGTGAACGGCAGACGAATAGATCGTTTTAATATTGACAATGGTGGTAGTCTATTTAGGCTTACGAATGCAGGTTTAACTATGAACTATTCAATTAAGAGTAAATCTTCAAAAAATGAAACGAACCAAAATAATAGTGCGGCAAGAGATGACACTGGCTCTGATGGAATTTTTGGGGAAGATTTAAGAGCTACTAACGACCCAAGAAATCAAGACAATAGCGAAGAAAATAAAACTTCTAAAATTTATAACTCAACAATGCCTTGGAGTGTTCGATTTGCTTATGCAATGAATTATTCCAATACAATAGGTCAAAATGAAATTACGTCGCATTCTTTAATGTTTTCTGGAGATATAGAATTAACTCCTAAATGGCAGATGGGTTTTAGTTCCGGATACGATTTTAAAAATCATGGATTTACATATACTCAATTGCGTTTTAATAGAGATTTAGATAGTTGGCGCATGAGTTTTAACTGGGTACCATTCGGGCCAAGAACTACATATAATTTTTATATAGGTATTAAATCGGGTGTCTTTAGCGATGTTAAATACGACAAACGTAAACAACCAGATAGAAGACTATTCTAACATTTCACAATTCAATTTCTATGAAAAAAATAATTAACACTTCAAATGCGCCTGCTCCAATCGGGCCATATAATCAAGCGACTTTAGTTGGAAATATTTTGTATACTTCTGGTCAGATTGCCATAAATCCTAAATCTGATGAATTAGTGCTCGATTCAATTAAATCTGAAACTGAACAAGTAATGCAAAACTTACAAGCAGTTTTGCACGCGGCGGATATGAACTTTGAAAATGTTTTTAAAACGACTATTTTTATTTCGGATATGCATAATTTTTCAGAAATAAATGAAGTCTATGGCTCTTATTTCAACGCAGAAACGGCTCCGGCCAGAGAAACAGTTGAAGTTGCAAACTTACCAAAATTTGTAAATGTTGAAATCTCAGTTATTGCATCAAAATAAAAAGGAAAAGTTATTTAATTTTTAAAACCTACTACAGACTTTTTAACCGGAATACTATCTTTTTTAATCGCCGCTAAAGAATCTTTCTTTGCTTGAGTCTTTTTCAGTCCAAGACGCTCTAAAAACTCAGAACTTGTATCAAAATCGAATTGGTATGTAAGACCAACTCCCTGTGTATACCCTTCCTCTTCTTCAGAATATTGTATTTCGTTTTGTCTATTAAACACACTAGATCTTAAAGTCCCTTCCTCATTTAATAAAAATTCTATTTCTACTTCTCCTACCAAACCAGATTGATTATTCGAACCAACTGGAACTCCTAATTTACCATCAATTAAAATTCGATCGTTTATTTGGGTAGCTACAGTAAATCCAAGTTGGTCATCCGTTTCCAAATTTTGAATATCAGAGGTAGGACTTCCAATGTCATAGGTAACACCAATCTTTACATTGTTATTATTAGAATTAATAATATTGGTTAGAGCACTCGACAAAAACTCTTCACTTATACCTGCAATTAACATCCTACTATTATCTCCTAAAGTACTTTCATCACTATAAAAAGAACCAAATATTAAAAGCGATCCAAAATTGTTCATCTTGGTATTAAAATCATTACTCCCATTCAATTTAAAATCTAATTCTGCTTTAATTTCAGAATCTGCATCTGGCATTAAAATGTCATACTCTTGTTTAGAATTAAACAATTCACCTGAGAATCTTGCTACTAAATCAACAGCAATATCCCTACTTGTATAAACATTTTCCAATAAATATTTAGGGTTTGCATATACTCTAAAAATTGTTTCAATGTCAATATCCGCTTCATAAGGATTTCCGTTCCATGAAATTCGTCCACCTCTAGTTGCAGTAAATTCTTTATTAATAACATCTTTAAAGTTAAAGTTATACAAGCCCTTATCAATAATAAAATCACCGTACATATTAAACATACCATTCATATCAATGGCTATTTGCAAATCTCCTGTACCACTTCCTTTTAGCATACTTCCGGTTACATTGTCTAACACCATTTCAATTTCGGCATCCTTCGTCACTTGGAGGTTAAAGTTCAACTTCAATCCTTTTAATCTTTCAAACAACACTTCATCAGGTATTTCTCTTTCCTCTCCTTGTTGAATACCTGTTGTAAACGTCACAATACCAGTATTATCAACCGTACTCGAAGAACTCATTGGAATTACAAAACGAGTACCTTTATTAGTTTTTCCATTTACATCAATAGTTAAGTTATCTGTAAAACCTTCTATTCTAGCACCTCCATCGATATATCCTTGACCGTAATACAATGACTCTTCGGTTTGCTCTGTATTTAATACTAATAAATTATCTGTATTTAAATTCAAATCCAACTTCCAATCTGTAAAATAGTCATGTGATATAGATCCTAATAATGTTCCTCTAGTTCCTTTTACATCATCTTTTAATGTCAAATCAATTATCTCAAAAGTTTGACCATGTAAATTAACAATAGTAGTCCCTTCAAAATCATAATTCACATTTAAATAAGGCATCGCCAATCCGGCATCAAATAAATAAAATTCCCCATCCATATCCGGATTTGCTAATAAGCCTGAAAGTCGAGCATTTCCATATATATGACCTCTCATGTCTTCAAAGTTTTCATCTCCAATTGGACTCAAAATATCCAACTTAAACTTCTCGAATTCAAAAGCAACATCTACTGTTGGTTCTTCCGGTGCAAAATCTAAAACTCCGTTTGCAAATAAGGAATCAAAATCATTATGCCCTAAAGAAAGATTAATATTAAAGGTTTCACTTGAATTTCGCCCTCTCATACTTACGTCTAGGTCTCCTTGATAAGAATCGTTGACAATAAAATTTTCGATGGTCACATTCGCAATTGGCAACACACCATTTTCATTTATAGTATAATTTATATCCCCATCTATCAACCCCTCAAACTGCCAATCTTCCAGGTCTGGAGTTATACCTTCTAACTTTACATTGTCTAATTCCAGGTTAAAATGTTTATTATCTAAGGCCTTAGAATACCCTTTAAACACAACTTTTTGCTCATCAGAAACCATTTCAAAGTCAAGCACTTCAAATTGACTAAACTGATTATTAAATATCATTCTATTCTGTTTATTTTCAGTTGGGTTCAATAACCACTTTGTTCCTCTAAAATCAATTTCAGAACTATTTAAACCTACTACAGAGTTATTATTTTCATCAATTGTATGATAAAAACCTAAATCGTATTTATCATCTCCTTTAATCCCTCCAAAAAATTCCGTCCTAAAAAACAACGTGTCGTTTAAGGTAACGTTAACCAAGTTTAATTTTGAAATCTTATAATTTTTAGATGAAACCTTATCAATAGTCAACTGAGTATTAAACAACGGGTTTTTATTATCAATTTGCAGTCGAATATCATCTACCGTGTTTTCATAAGCCTCAATCTTAGGTGATTTTAAGTTTAATTTAAAGTCCGCATCATCTGAATTTACAAATCCACTTATGAGTGTGTTTTTTGATAATATAACTTCAGGGAAAAATACTTCTACAATTTTATTTTTGATATCAAATTCAAAATCTAAAAACTGACCCGAAGTAACCTTATTCGGACTATAATTCGTATATATACTTCCCAAGGCATTTTGAGTAAGGTTTGGTAATTCAATAAATTTAAAATTACCACGAATTTCACCGTTTATAATATCTGTAGAATTAATTTTTACAACCTTAATAGAATCAACATTCTCTGATGTAATATCAAAATCTTCGAAATAGTAATTTCCAATTTCATTATTGTATGAGGATTCTTTAAAATTTATTGAACCAACCACATTTTCAAAAGAATTGCCCCGCAAATCAATATCTATATCTCCTTTCAAAATTGCAACTGAATCTCTTGTAAATAAGTTCAATTGATTAAAATCAGCATGTCCTACTGTAGTTCTAAAATCAAATTTGTAAATCTCCTTAGATAAATCTGCCAATCCATTAAATTTTAATTGCAAATTCTCATCGCTTACAATTAATTCTCCTTCAAACTTCTTATTTTGAAAACGACCATTTACATCAATATTATTATACGAATATCCTTTGTAATTATGCTCATATACTTCTCCTACAACCACCGTATTTAAGTTTTCAAAAGTAAATCCATAACCATCAATATCTGCATCTAAAGAAATTTTCCCAATTAAAGAATCATTCGCAATTTTACCCAAATCAAATTCTATAATTTTAAGATTTCCTTTATAACTCGCATTATCTATATTATTTATATCGGTCAGATGCAAATCGGTAATAATAGACCCCAAATCTGTATTTATTTCGATATCAGTATTTATTTCAGAATTAGAAATAAACGAAGTGCCACTTATTCCAAATCTACCCAAATCTTTAAAGGAAGTTGGAACTGATTTTGAAAGAATATTTGGAAGTAAATTTTTAAGGTTATCATATTCTGAAACCAAATTATTCAAATCGGCATAGATAGAAAATCCATTTTCTGATTCAAATGCATTTTTTACATGAAAATCTCCTACTATTATTGTTCTTAAATCCGATTCTAATTGGAATCCTCTAGTTTTAAAATCGTTTAAAGTACCTTCTAATTTTGTTTTAAAATGCAGCACATTGTTATGACCAAACTCTCCATAAAACTTTCGTAAATCTTCTAAGGACAAGTCTGCTGATTTTATATCTCCTTTAAATTTTACCTTATTATTAAAATCTTTAAAAGAGCCATCTCTAAAAAATACAATATCTGCTGTTACCTTAGAGTTTTCTGTTGATAGTTCTGTCTGGAACAAACTCATCTTTTCTCTAGTATATGAAAAATCAGAAATTAAACTTTCCACCTCTATTTCATGGTTTTCTACAAAACTTAATCCTCGTATATCTCCATTAAAATTTGGACCATCAATTTTAAAATTTTCGATAGGACCTGTCACATTTCTGAATGCAACCGGTACATCATCCAATTTATTCTCGTCGTAAATCTTAAGATTAAAATCTTCTAAAATAACCGAATCTGCAGTTAACAGAAAGTCTGATGGAATAGAGTCTGATTTTTCTTCGTCAAAACTTTCAATAAATTGAACAAATGCATCTCTATCCTCACCTTTATGTGTTCTAATTAAAAAATTAACACCTTCAAGTTCAATATCACTGAATTCAAATTTGTTTTTTAAAATATTCCGATAACTAAAAATTGAAGTTGTTAATTTTTCAACAAAAATCATAGAATCTAAATGGTGATCTAAAATTTCAATCTCTTTTAAATCTACATCTCCAAAAAGCGATAATTTTACTTTGTGAACTGTTATATTGGTATTGTAATCTTCATTTAAAATATTGGTCGCTAATTTCCCCAACTTTGTTTGAACGGCTGGAATGGCCAATAAAATGGAAATCAACACAAACAAAACCGCAAACCAGCGGAAAATTCGAAGTGCTATTTTTTTTGTTCGTTTGATATGCTTTAACTTTGCAATTTAACGGCAATTTTCATGCCTTAATTTTTATAATGAGTAACTCATCAGTTTATATTTTAGGAATTGAATCATCTTGCGATGATACAAGTGCTGCCGTATTATGCAACGGAAAAGTTTTATCAAATGTTGTAGCAAATCAGGAAATACACGCTGCTTATGGCGGGGTTGTTCCAGAATTGGCTTCACGAGCGCATCAACAAAATATCATTCCAGTAGTTCAACAGGCAATCCAAAGAGCAAATATCGACAAAAAACAATTAAATGCCATAGCATTTACACGCGGACCTGGATTAATGGGTTCTTTACTTGTTGGGACGTCATTTGCCAAGTCTTTTGCTCAAGGCTTAAACATACCATTGATAGGTGTAAACCATATGCAAGGTCATATTTTAGCGCATTTTATAGATGATGATAATCAGCAAAAACCAACTTTTCCGTTTTTGTGTTTAACCATAAGTGGAGGTCATACACAGATTGTAAAAGTGAATGATTATTTTGATATGGAAATTTTAGGAGAAACGCTTGACGATGCCGTTGGGGAAGCATTTGACAAGTCTGGTAAAATCCTTGGTTTACCCTACCCTGCCGGACCTTATATAGATAAATATGCGAAACAAGGCAACCCAAAAGCATTTCCTTTTACCAAACCAAAAGTTGGAAAACTTGAATTTAGTTTTAGCGGGTTAAAAACAGGCATTCTGAGATTTATACAGAAAAACACTAAGGAAAACCCCAATTTTGTTGAAGAAAACTTAAATGATATTTGTGCGAGTATTCAATATACAATCGTTCAAATTCTATTAGGAAAACTTAAAAACGCGGTAAAACTTACGGGCATAAAACAAATTGCAATTGCAGGAGGTGTAAGTGCTAATTCTGAGATTCGGAAAATGATTAAAGACGGAGAGCAAAAATACGGATGGTCTACTTATATACCCAAATTTGAATATACAACAGATAATGCGGCTATGATTGGAATTTCTGGATATTTAAGTTACCAAGAAGGGACATATTCTAAAATTGACGTTAAGGCCACTGCAAGACTTAAAGTCACCGAATGAAAAAACCAATAACTAAAAAAGTTATTGGTTCTTCATGATTAAACTACACTACCAGTTTATCGATTAGGCTTTTTTTACATTGTTAGGTAAAATAATTTTACCCTCTTTAGTATCAACATCTACTTTGGCTCCTTTAGGAATTTTGATGGTGATTTTCTTTTTCATTTTATCCATTTTCGCCTGCTTTGCCTCTATTTGTTTTTCTAGTTCTTTAGCCTGCTTCTCAATTTTCTTTTCCTTCACTTCCATTTCTTCCTCAAACTTCTTCAACTTAGGCTCAATTCTTTCTTCAAAATCCTTTTCCCATTTCTCCATTTCGGCCTCATACTCCTTCATTTTTGGCTCGTATTTTTTCTCAAATTCTTCAGCCCACTTTTCCATTTCCTTTTCGTATTGCTCCATCATTGGTTCATACTTCTCCTCAATTTCCTTCTCCCATTTTTCTTGTTCTTTTTCCCACTTTTTCAAGTAACCTTCTTTATCTTTTTCATAGGCCTTTTGATCCCATTCAATCTTTTTCAAGACTTCCATAGCAACTGCAGGCATTTCAGGAGGCGCAGGATAATTCAAAGAGTCAAATTTTAACGCATATGCAATTACCGGCTCAAAATCGAATTCGAAATTCATTTCAGGAATGTCAATATCAAAATCTCCAAAATCCATCTCAAACGCAATCCCATTAAAATCTGGCTTCGAATAAATAATTACCTTATTAGAATTCCCTAAAGCTTCTATTTCCCAACTATCGAAATATTCATCTGCTTCTTCCTCAGAAACCCCGTCTATAGATAAAACCGCCTCTACATGTACTTCATTTCTATCCCAATGCTCAACAGTAACATCACTGTCATGTGCATTAATTTCTACAATAACATCGTCTTTCACATTAAATGCTTCTGTAATTTTTTTAGTTCTTGTTTGGGAGAACCCAACAGTTGCACACAATAAAAGTGCAATGATTAAATTATGCTTTGTTGCTTTCATCTTGTTGTTTGTTTAAATTGTCTAATTTCTTTAATTGTGCTTTTAACTTATACATCAGTTTTAATCGCGATTGTAAATTACCTATTAAGGCATCTATAGTTTCTTCACTTATTTCTTCTTCTGTATCAATTGTTGCTATTACTTTTTTATACGATTCTTGCAAAGTTCCTAACTCATCAAAATAGGCATCTAAAAACGCTCTGTTTTCATCTGTAATCTTAATTTTAGAAAACTGATAATTGATATGTGTTAAATAATAATCCTCAACTTTTTTAAGATCTGGAGAAATATCCGCCATCGAATTAATCTGAGTTGCGTTACTTTCAATTGTATTAAAGTAATAATACCCACTGAATCCTAAACTTAACATCAATGCTATAGATGCTGCGATTTTCATAAAGAAAAAGGTTGGTTTCTTTTTTGGAAACTCTTCATCCAATCTTGTTTCAAATCTATTTTTGTGACCTTTTGGAATTTCTCTTGAAACCATTTCAGGTGCTTCTTCAAAAAGTTTTCTAATATCCTGTCCCATTATTAGTTTGTTTTAACGATTCTTTTAATTTCTTTTTACCCCTTAATAATTGAGTTCTTGAATTCACTTCCGATATATCTAATATTGAGGAAATCTCTGAATGATCATATCCTTCAATTAAAAACAACGAGAGTACCAGTTCGTATTTTTGTGGTAATTGAGCAATCGCTGATTTAATTTCTTCAATCGAGATTCCATCTTCAATTTCCCAATCATCATCACTAACCACATTCAAATAATTATCGTCTACATCGGCAAATTTTAATTTTGCTGACTTTAACATATCAATACTCGTATGAATCACTATCTTTTTTAACCATGCGCCAAATGTCACTTCACCTTTATATGAGTCAATTTTTTTGAATGCCTTAATAAAGGCTTCCTGCATTGCATCCTCAGCGTCCTGAGAGTTTTTCATAAATCGGTATGCCACGTTATACATTGCATCACAATATTGATTGTACAATTTCAATTGTGCTCTTCGATCGTGCTTCTTGCACTTCTCTATGATTCCTAAATGGTGAATTTTCACGTTGCGCTTGATCAGTTAGTGTTTCTATTATTAAAGACGAGACATAATTTGTGATGTTGCAAATTAGTGTGATTTTTTCAAATTCTTTTTTTGGAGCATAAAAAAACCTCCAAAATTGGAGGTTTTCTTCTTTATATGAACTAGACTTTAAAATGATGCATTTACATCCCAAGCCTCTAAGTATTCTTTTATGTGTTTAATGAACATTCCACCTAAAGCTCCGTTTACAACTCTATGGTCATAAGAATGAGATAAGAACATTTTTTGACGAATCCCAATAAAATCTCCTTCAGAAGTTTCTATAACAGCCGGCATCTTTCTAATGGCACCCAATGCCAAAATACCTACTTGCGGCTGATTGATAATTGGTGTACCCATTACGCTACCAAATCCACCTACATTTGTAACAGTATATGTACCTCCTTGAATATCGTCAGGACTTAATGAATTTGTTCTGGCTTTATTTGCCAAAGCGTTTACAGCTTTTGCCATCCCCACTAAATTCAACTGATCTGCGTTCTTTATAACAGGTACAATCAAATTACCATCTGGTAACGCAGTGGCCATTCCTAAATTGATATTCTTTTTCTTTACAACTGTCTCTCCATCCGTTGAGATGTTGATTAATGGGAATTGCTTTAATGCCTGGGCAACTGCTTGCATAAAGATTGGAGTAAAGGTTAACTTTTCTCCTTCTCTTGCTAAGAACTGATCTTTCACTTTAGTTCTCCATTTCGCCACATTAGTTACATCTACCTCTATAAAGGATTGCACATGTGCCGCTGTTTGAACAGAATCTACCATATGCTTCGCAATCAATTTCCCCATACGGCTCATTTCTATGATTTCATCTTCTCCACTTACAACTAACGGAGTAGTTTGTTTAGGTGCAGCTACTGGTTTTGAAGCAGTTAGACCAATCGACTCAACTTGAGGTGACTCAACTGTTTTTGAAGCGCTAGACCTTTTCTCAATATATCCTAAAATATCTGCTTTTGTTACTCGGCCATCTTTACCAGAACCTGCTAAAGATTCTAGTTCTTCCATAGATACACCTTCCGCTTCTGCAATGTTTCTCACTAATGGTGAATAGAATTTTCCTGATTCCCCCGTTTTTTCAATAGGAGCGGTAACGGTTTCTTTTACAACCTCGATAGATTGCTCAATTTCCTCAACCGCTTCTACCACTGGAGCGGCTTCCACCACAGGAGCAGGTATCGCTGCTCCCTCTCCATCTGTTTCAATAATTGCTATGGTATCACCAACCTGAACAACATCATCCTTTTCAAATCGCTTTTCTAGCAAAACACCTTCTACCTCACTTGGCACTTCAGAATCTACCTTATCCGTTGCAATTTCAACAACAGAATCATCCAATTCTATCGTATCTCCAACTTCTTTAAGCCAAGCGGTTATGGTTGCTTCCGCAACACTTTCGCCCATCTTAGGTAATTTCAATTCAAATTTTGCCATTGCGTTGATTTTTTTGATGCACAAATGTACAAAATTCTAACCTTTACTCATTATTGAAAGTCAAAAAAAATTGATTTGAAATTACATTATTATCAATAAAGTTCAATATAATTAAATTATAAAGACAAAATATCAAT
>MPDD01000012.1 GCA_001874265.1 Bacteroidetes bacterium MedPE-SWsnd-G1
GTTTTTTAATAAGACGTAACTATGGCTAATAAATTACATATACTAGATTTTTATTTATATAAAATATGACCTTTAAGTCTTTGTTGAATACTCTAAAAAAACTCATTTGATATAATTCATTGTTTTATATTTGCTCAAAATTAAAATTGAAAATGAATTATATTCTATTTGATGGTGAAGTTCGTGAAACTTTACTACCGTTTACATATACAAGACCGGTTGCAGATATTAGAATTGGAATTCTTACAATTCGAGAAAAATGGGAGCGCCACCTAGGGCATTCTACTAGTACTTTGACAGAGGAGTATTTAGAATTGAAATTTCCTATGGTGGAAATGGAGCAGAACATTATGATTAACGCTTCGTTTTTGCCTACAGATGCATTGGTTGAAGTTGTTAAAGGTTTAAAAAAGAATGAAGCTGTTGTTCAGAATGACACTATTATTGCTTTTTTTGCAACGGATTCACAAGAGGTTGATAATTTTGACACCTATAATCAGATTGTTTTTGAAAAAGAGATCTTACAAATAAAGAATACTTGGGATATTTTTTCTAAGAACGCAGAAGCTATTCAATTAGATTTTGATTTAATAACGGAAGGTCGTGATTCTGAAACTGTTCCAGATTCTATCCAGTGTTTTAATAAAGAAAATATTTTTATAGAGGAAGGTGTAGAATTAACCATAGGATCTTTAAATGCTATAGATGGCCCAATTTATATTGGTAAAAACGCCGTAGTTATGGAAGGGTGTAATGTGAGAGGTCCATTTTCGCTTGGAGAGAATTCTGCCCTAAAAATGGGAGCAAAAATTTATCAGGCAACAACAATAGGTCCAAATTGTACCGTTGGAGGAGAAGTAAAGAATTCGGTAATTTTTGGATATTCAAATAAAGGACATGAAGGGTATTTAGGAAATTCAGTAATTGGAGAATGGTGTAATTTAGGAGCAGATACAAATAATTCTAATTTAAAGAATAATTATGCAGAAGTTAGGCTTTGGAGTTATGAAAGTGATCGATTCGCAAAGACAGGTTTGCAGTTTTGTGGTTTAATGATGGGAGATCATTCTAAATGTGGAATTAATACTATGTTTAATACGGGAACAGTTGTTGGTGTAAGTGCTAATATTTTTGGAGCAGGCTTTCAACGAAATTTTATTCCATCCTTTGCTTGGGGTGGAACTAAAGGTTTTTCAGTGTATCAAATGAATAAGGTAAAAGAGGTTGCAACAGCGGTTATGAAGCGTAAACAACTCGACTTTGATGAAAAAGATGAAACTATTTTACAGCAAGTTTTTGATGATACTGAGAAGTATAGAAATTTTTAATAGAAAAAGCCAAGTTAAAAACTTGGCTTTTTTTAGTTTTGGTTAGATCAAAAGCAATTTAATTCTTTTTTGAGACGCTACCTGAACCCGAGACTTTAACACTCTCTGTAGATGGATTTCCTTTGTAACGCACGTTTCCGGAACCAGAAATTTTGGCATTTAATTTACCATTAATGGTTGCTGAAACATTACCTGATCCTGAGATAGCTACGTTTGCATCACCTACCTCTAATTCATACCCTCTTATATTTCCAGACCCGGCAATAGCGTATTTAATAGAGTCTGTTGATCCTTGAAGATCAATTGAACCAGAACCTGCTAAATTTGCTCCCATTGTATTTGCAGCTACCATTAAGTCCATGTCTCCCGATCCAGCAAGACTTAGAGCAAGATTGTCAGACTTAATAGGGTCTTTCCCGACCACATTTCCGGAGCCGCCAAAAGCAACTGCATTTATATCTTCAAACGGAATTGTTATATAAATGGTTTTTTTATGAGAAATATTCTTCCCTTTTTTCCATTTTATTTTTAATTCTCCTTTTTCAACTTTAGTAATTAAATAAGGTGCTAAATTCTCTTCAACTTTTATAGTTATGTTTCCTTCTTTTCCAGAAACTAATTCGACTTCAAAAGATCCTCCAATAGAAATCTTGTCATATTCTCCAGTTGTTCTGTTTTCGGTTATAACTTTTCCGTTACCTCTAATTTTTTCCTTGGCGTTTGCATTGATAGTTAGCAATGTTGTTAAACAGATTGCAATAATTTTAATGGTTTTCATATCTAGTTTTATTTATTAGTTTTTATAAATTTTTACACTTCCATAAGATGTTGTTATGGATACATTTCCTTTTGTACCGTTATACGAACCTTCATATTGTTTACTCGTGTTTTTAATGATTTCTCTTGTGTTTGTTACATTATCTGGCAAGGAAATACCTCCATATTTACTACTTATATTATAACTAAATGAAGCATTAGCATCTACGCCGATTTTAATTCCTATATAGTCAGTATCAATTACTATTTTAGAAAAATTTTGTCCCATTTCTTCTACTTTTAAACTTCCATAATCAGCAGAAACCTCTAATGATTTTGCAATTTTTCCAAATTTTAAGCTTGCATAGTCACTATCACCACTTATAGAATTTGCGTTTTGTGCTTTAATACTTCCGTAATCCGTATTGTAAATCAAATCTCCTACGTTTTCGAATGATGTATCACTGTAATCAGTATTTAAATCAATATTACCAGCATTTTGTATGTCAATAGATGAATAATCAATATTTATAGTTCCATCACCCATCGTTTCAACAGAAGAGCCCCTTGAATAGTCTAAGTTAATGTCTGTATTATTACTTAACAATTCACCAGCTATTAGTTTGCCATAATCAATATTAATATTTGCTCTACCTTCAAGTTTTTCAATCATAACATTTCCGTAATCCATACTAACATCAAGTTTGTTGCTAACGGGCATTTTTACAATGTATTTAATATCCATGCTCGAAGAATTATTGTTACCAAATAAATTCCAGTTGCTCTTCTTTTCAAATTTAGTTTGAGCCGATACAGAACTATTGCTTCCGGAAATGTTTACCGAGATAGAATTTAACCTATCTACGGCCTTAGATTCACTATTACTGCTAGTTGTAATGATAATTTCTAAGGTAACCTTGTTTTGGTTAGACGGTTTAATATCGATGCTTCCATACTTATTACTTAATGAAACTAACGCATCAGCGTTTACTGTAAACTCTTTATTAATGGTTTTTGTTTTTGTGTATTTCCCTTTTAAGTTGTTTGCCAATACAACACTTGGGACAAATAATAATAGTAAAGTAATTTTAACTAAAGTTTTCATATGTTGTTGTTTTTAATTGTTTGTTGTTTTCTATTTGTTCTAATAAATTTTGTAAAACTTCTGCGCGTTGCTGAAAATTAGAGATCATTGCAAAAATGATTCGTTTATCAGCATTGCTATTTTTCAATTCTATGGTTAATTCGTCATAGTGTCTTTCTAGTTTGTCTAGTTGAACAAATGCATCATTAATCATTGTTTGATTGTCTGCATTTTTTTCTGAGTTTACCTTTTCAATTTCCGATCTAATTAATGAAGTAAAGTAAGTTTGTGTTTCTTCCATTTGAGGTGAAACATCAGCCAATTCTAGACCATTACTCGTTGTCGACTGTCCAAACCAAATTCCAAACAACAATGCAATAGAAGCAGCAATCGAAATCCATTTCCAATTAGAGTTTGTGTTCGATTTAGAAATGTCTCGTTCTTGTAATCGTTTTTCAAACCTGTTGAAATGACCAATTGTTGGTTCTGAAATATCAAAATCTTGATCGAATAAGTTGTCAAATTTAGATTCTGGACTATGCATATTGTGTTGTTAATGTTGTTCGTAATTTGCTTTTTGCTCTAGAAATTGTGGTTCTACTATTTTCATAAGAGATATCCATTATTTCTGAAATTTCTTCATAATCATAACCTTCAATGAGGTGTAAATTCAATGCAATTCTATAATTATCTTTTAATCCATTAATAGCATTCAAAATTAATTTTGGTTCTAAAGATTCTGCTTCAATAACTTCTTCAACAGATTCATTTCTTTTTACTTCTAATTTTACTTCTTCAAAACGATTGTTCTTTTTCAATTGCGTTAAACATTTGTTTATTACAATTCGCTTTAACCAAGCTCCAAAGGCAACTTCTCCTTTAAAAGTGCCCAATTTTGTGAATGCAATTAAAAACGATTCTTGCATCATATCTTCAGCTTCAAAACTGTTGTTCAAAATTCTAAGGGCAGTATTATACATTGCTTTATAATACAGCTTATAAATTTCGAATTGGGCACTTTGTTCTTCATTTTTACAACGAAGTAAAAGTTCACTCGTATGTTGGTTAGTATGTTGCAATTGAATCGTTTCTGTTAAAAAGACAAATTAGAAGTTAAACTGTTACACTTTAGTGAAAATAAATTTACGTTATTAATTTATTTAATGGCATAACTATTGTCCTTAGTATACCAAATAGGTTGATTGAGAACGGTTAACTTGTTGAATTACAATTTAATAATAAGTAAATCAATTTTGTTATTTAATTTTATTAATTTAAGAAATGACAAAATGACTATAATATACATATGAGCGATTCTAAATTTTTAAAAATAGACAATCTGTCATTTCAGAGAATGTTTGATGATGAAGCAGAATTAATTCCATTAATGACGCCAGAGGATGAAGAGAAGATAAATAAAGAGGATATTCCTGATGAATTACCAATTTTACCGTTAAGAAACACAGTGTTGTTTCCGGGTGTTGTGATTCCAATTACGGCTGGTAGAGATAAATCTATTCAATTGATAAAAGATGCCAATAAAGGAAATAAAATTATTGGCGTTGTAGCACAAAAGAACGAAACCGTTGAAAATCCATCTATTGATGATATTCATAAAGTGGGAACGGTAGCACGTATTCTGAAAATGTTAAAAATGCCTGATGGAAATACAACAGTTATTATACAAGGTACAAAACGATTTGAGGTAGATGTTATTACCCAGGAAGAACCTTATTTAAAGGCAACTACTAAAAAAATAGAAGAGGATAGATCTCAAATTAAAGATCCAGAATTTGATGCGATTATAGAATCGATTAAATCGATGGCTTTGAAGATTATAAAAATAAATCCAAGTTTACCGTCGGAAGCTTCGTTCGCCATTAAAAACATTGAAAGCAGTCCATTTTTAGTGAATTTTGTTTCATCTAATATGAACTTGTCGGTTGCAGAGAAACAAGAATTAGTAAACATCAACAATTTACAAGAAAGAGCACTGCGCACATTAAAGTTGATGTCTAAAGAAATGCAGAAGTTAGAGTTGCGTCAAGATATTCAGTCTAAAACGCGCTCTGATATGGATCAACAGCAACGCGAGTATTATTTAAATCAGCAATTAAAAACAATTCAGGAAGAATTAGGAGGAGTTTCTTATGAAGAGGAAATTGCTGAGATGAAGGAAAAAGCACTTAAGAAAAAATGGCCTCAAGAAATAGGAGAGAAGTTTGATAAGGAAATTGGAAGATTGCAACGCATGAATCCTCAAGTAGCAGAGTACTCTGTACAACGTAACTATTTGGATTTAATGTTAGAATTACCGTGGTCTGAATATTCAACGGATTTATTCGATTTAAAGCGTGCTCAAAAGATTTTGGATCGAGATCATTTTGGTCTGGAAAAAGTAAAAGATAGAATTATTGAACACTTGGCTGTATTAAAGTTGAAGGGTGATATGAAATCACCAATCATTTGTTTATATGGACCTCCGGGAGTTGGTAAAACTTCTTTGGGTAAGTCTATCGCAGAATCTTTAGGTAGAGAATATGTGCGTATGTCTTTAGGTGGTTTGAGAGATGAAGCAGAGATTCGCGGGCACAGAAAAACGTATATCGGAGCAATGCCAGGTAGATTGTTACAAAGTTTGAAGAAGGCGGGTACGTCAAATCCTGTATTTGTTTTAGATGAAATTGACAAGTTAGCAGCAAGTTCTCATAATGGAGACCCATCGGCCGCGATGTTAGAGGTGTTAGATCCAGAACAAAATTCTGAATTCTATGACAATTATTTAGAAATTGGATATGATTTGTCAAAGATTTTATTTGTTGCAACTGCTAATAGTTTATCTACAATTCCATGGGCGCTAAAGGATAGAATGGAAATTATAAATGTAAGTGGCTATACAATTGAAGAAAAAGTTGAAATAGGGAAAAGACATTTGCTACCTAAGCAGATAAAAGAACATGGATTAGAAGCTAAAAATATTCAAATTAAAAAAGCAGAATTAGAGAAGATTGTTGAGGGCTATACGCGAGAGTCTGGTGTTAGAGGATTAGATAAACAAATAGCTAAAGTTGTAAGGTATGCGGCAAAATCCATCGCAATGGAGGAAGAGTATAACACTGCTATTTCTTCTGAAGATGTTGAAAAAATATTAGGCGTTTCTCATTTAGAACGTGATAAATATGAAAATAATAATGTTGCTGGTGTTGTAACTGGTCTGGCATGGACAAGGCTAGGTGGAGATATTTTATTTATAGAGTCCATAATCTCTAAAGGAAAAGGATTGACGATTACTGGAAACCTTGGAACAGTTATGAAAGAGTCTGCGACTATTGCAATGGAGTATATTCGTGCTAAAGCGGATAGTTTTGGTATCGATTCAAAAATTATTGATGAAAATAAAGTTCATATACATGTTCCTGAAGGAGCAACGCCTAAAGATGGACCAAGTGCTGGAATTACGATGTTAACATCTTTGGTGTCAGTATTTACACAGAGAAAAGTAAAATCTAGGATTGCAATGTCTGGAGAGATTACTTTAAGAGGAAAGGTATTACCAGTAGGAGGTATAAAAGAGAAAATATTGGCTGCGAAACGCGCAAATATTAAAGAGATAATTTTATGTGCCGATAATAAGAAAGATGTCGATGAAATTAATCAACGTTATTTAAAAGGTGTTACTTTTCATTATGTTCAAGAAATGAGTGAAGTAATAGATATAGCTTTAACAAAACAAAAAGTTAAAGGAGCAAAAAGGTTATAATTAAAAAAAAAACCAATTAGTTTACTAATTGGTTTTTTTTTTAAATCTTATTTATTTAGTCCAATAATCTACAACAACTACTTTGTCTAGAATTGGTCCTAAAATTTCGCCAAATGCTTTGTGGTCTGGGTGCGGTAAATAGACGGCAAGGTCTTCCTCAGATTCAAAAGTTAGGATATAGCAGTGAGTCAGGCCTTGATGATGATTTTCAGGGCTATTATTCAATCCCCATTCAAAATCTTTGATTTCAGCAATTTTATCAGGTAACGCCAAAAACGCATCATTAGCCACCTTAACCTCTTCTTTTGTTGCCGAATCTTTAAACTTGAAAAGGACGACGTGTCTTAATTTAGTATCATTTATGTTTTTTTCTTCACTACTAGTGCATCCTGGAATTATTAAGAAGCAAACCAAAATAAGCGTCCCAATTATTGTTGATTTTTTCATTTATTTTTCAATTTAGACTTGAAAAATAAGAATTTATTTCTTTGAAATAGTTTTTTACTACATAAACTCAGAAGGGTAAACTACCATTCCATAGACATTTTTTAAGGAATCTTTACGTAATTCAATTGCCATACAGTTTTCACCTGGAACTTCAAAGGGAACTGAAATATTGTAATCTTTTGCTTTTTTATATCCAAATTTAGGATAATAGTTCTCATGACCTATAACGACAACCGATTCAAACCCTAAATTTAAGGCAATTTCATGTGCGACTACTATGAGTTTGCTACCAAGACCTTGGTTTTGAAAATCGGGAGATACCGAAACCGGTGCAAGTGCCAAAGATTTAAAATCAGTTGTTTCATTTTTTATCTTTATTGGAGTCAGTAAAATATGACCAACTATTTTATTGCTAGAGACTGCAATTAAAGATAGTTCAGGGATAAAAGATGAAGATCTTCTTAATCTATCTACAATATGTTGTTCTTTGTTATCCGAATGCGGATCGTTTTCGAATGCTTTTTTAATAAGATCAAAAACGAATGGGAAATCTTGTTGTACTTCTTGTCGAATAAAAAAGGCCATATTTATTTATGGATTTTTTTAGAAGCATTCCAGTAAACATCCATTTCGGCCAATGTCATATCTGAAAGTTCTTTTCCTTCTTTTTTAGCGGCTTCTTCTAAAAATTGAAAACGTTTAATAAACTTTTTATTGGTACGTTCTAATGCATTTTCAGGGTTTACATTAATAAAGCGGGCATAATTAATCATTGAAAATAACACATCACCAAATTCTGCTTCCATATTATTTTGATGGTCACTTTTAACTTCTTCATTCAATTCAGAAAGTTCTTCTTGAACTTTTTCCCATACTTGTTCTGGATGTTCCCAATCAAATCCTACACCGGCAACTTTATCTTGAATCCTATTTGCTTTTACCATTGCAGGTAAAGAACCAGGAACCCCTTCTAAAACTGAAGTTTTACCCTCTTTAAGTTTTAATTTTTCCCAATTTCGCTTAACTTCTTCTTCGTCTTTTACTTCTACATCTCCATATATATGAGGATGACGGTGGATCAATTTTTCTGAAATTTCATGAGCGACATCTGCTATGTCAAAATCATTGGTTTCAGAACCTATCTTGGCATAAAAAATAATATGAAGTAATAAATCGCCTAACTCTTTTTTTACCTCGTTAAGGTCATTATCTAAAATTGCGTCACCCAACTCATAGGTTTCTTCTATGGTTAAATGACGCAATGATTGTAGTGTTTGTTTTTTGTCCCATGGACATTTTTCACGCAACTCGTCCATTATAGTTAATAATCTATCTATGGCCTTTAGTTGTTGCGATCTTGAATTCATCTATGCTTCGGTTTCAGTCTCTTCGTCTTCAGTAATTGTGCTAAAATCGAAATTGTTTTTTACCAATAAGTTATACCACTGTAATACTTTTTTAATGTTTGATGGATAAACACGCTCATCATCATAATTTGGTAAGACTTCAGAAAAGTATGCCGTTAATTTTGCACTACTTTCTTTAGGGCTGATACTTTCCTTTCCTTCCTCTTTGTCAAAAATTGATTTTAAAACAAATTTTAAAGGGATTTCTTCTTCGTAAGTATAGATTGCAATATTATCTAATACGCTTACATTGTGCATAGCATTTATTGGAAAACGTTTCTTGTCCAACATTGATTCTACAATAATACCTCCTTTAGATTGTGCAATGATTTCATACAACCCTGGTTTTCCTGTAACTGAAATTACTTTTTCTAAACTCATACTTATTATCTTTTCTTAGGATTGTAGAAACGCATTCTATAATCCGATTTTATTTTTCCTTTTGATATATTCTCTAATTTCTTCTTTATCAGTCGCTTTTTTAAAGACGATAGTTTGTCGGTGAATAAGATTCCTTCTATATGATCGTATTCGTGTTGAACAACTCTTGCTGCCAACCCTTTCAATTCATCTTTTTGAGGTTCAAAGTTCTCATCCAAATACTCAATTGTTAAATTTTCATGTCTAAAAACATCTTCTCTAACATCAGGAATACTAAGACATCCTTCATTAAAAACCCATTCATCACCGGTTTCACTGGTAATTTTGGCATTGATAAATACTTTTTTAAATTCACCTAAAAATGTTCGTTCTTCTTCACTTAAATCTTCATCATCTGCAAACGGAGTAGTATCAACTAAAAAGATACGAATTGCTTTTCCAATTTGAGGCGCTGCTAATCCAACTCCATGAGCGTTCTCCATTGTTTGCCACATATTTTCAATTAACTCTGACAAATTTGGATAAGATGCATCAATATCTGCTCCAACTTTTCTTAAAACAGGATCTCCGTATGCAATTATAGGTAATATCATTTTTTAAATTTTATCGGTTGCAAAAGTACGATTTTAGATAGAAACAATAAGAAGTTTTATATCTAGATTTAGATTAAGATTTAAATCGGGTTCTAACTACTTTTTTGTTTAACAACCATTCTGTTAAATCGAAATACAAGAAGGAAATTTTGAAAAGTTTTACACCATTTGGCACGGTAGTTTTATAAACCTTATGAGGCTCTACAATACCTACTTGATTTTCTAGTTTATGGTCTTTTTTGTTTTTAGGAATATATGAAACCTTGTTTTTAAATGGGAGTTTGTGAAAGGCTTCATAGTTCTCTTCAGAGGCTCCCCAAACATCGCTCATTTTAAAAAAGTAGTTGTCCTTATCAGTTACTTCTAACATTCTTTGTGTGCGTCTTTCCCATTTGGTGCCAGCATCTTCTTTGGTTTTGTAATGCGTAAAATGTAACTCTACATCACCTAAAAGCGCCATAGGGTAGTTAAGGGGTCTTTGAGGGTATTTAGTTTCGGTAACAAATTTCAACTCCTTCTTCATGTATTCGTCAAAATCCGATAGCAATTTAATGAAGCAATCGCCATAAATTCCAACGCCAGCAAAGGGACTGTTGTAAGAACGTCCATACCATTGATATACGGCAGCACCCCAACAATCGTCGGCAACTATTACAAATTCAGTGTTTTTCAATTGTTCCTTTTCAACTACAACAATCTTATTTTTTGAATAAACCCTGTTTTTACGTTTTATATAAACATATATGCTTCTAAATAAATTCATAATTACTTTTGATCTAAATATGTTTGTAAAATAATTGTAGCACTAATTTCATCAATTAACGCCTTATTTTTTCGCTGTTTTTTTCCAAGCCCGCTATCAATCATACTTTGAAAAGCTAGTTTTGATGTAAATCTTTCATCGACCCTTTTTACAGGAGTTTTTGGAAACGTTAAATTTAACTTTTTTAAAAATGGAATAATCAACGCTTCACTTTCACTCGGAGTATTGTTCATTTGCTTGGGTTCTCCAACAATAATTGCGTCAACTTTTTCTTTTGATAAATAGGAATTTAAAAACGAAAATAACTCTTTGGTATTTACCGTAGTAAGCCCAGAGGCAATCAGTTTTAATTCGTCCGTAATGGCAATACCCGTTCTTATTTTTCCGTAATCTATTGCGAGTAATCTTCCCATTTTACCATTTATTTTGATACAAAAATACTACTAATAAATAAAAGTGGTTTTATGAAGAATAATTTATTGGGGATAATTATCTTTGTATTTCTAATTTTTTAATGGAATGAAAGGAATTCAACAGATTATTGAAAATGCATGGGAAAACCGTGAATTATTAAAAGAAGTGTCAACTCAAAAAACGATAAGAGAGGTAGTTGATTTATTAGATAAAGGTAGCTTAAGAGTTGCTGAACCAATTGAAGGAGGATGGCAAGTTAATGAATGGGTAAAAAAAGCTGTTGTAATGTATTTTCCTATTCAGAAAATGGAAACATTAGAAGTTGGGATTTTCGAATTTCATGATAAAATTCCATTAAAAAAGAATTATGCTGAAAGAGGAATTAGAGTTGTACCACATGCAGTAGCGAGACATGGATCCTATATTTCTTCAGGTACTATATTAATGCCAAGTTATGTAAATATAGGAGCTTATGTAGACGAAGGAACTATGGTAGATACTTGGGCAACTGTAGGTAGTTGCGCTCAAATTGGGAAAAATGTACATTTAAGTGGTGGTGTTGGTATTGGAGGTGTATTAGAGCCATTACAAGCAGCACCAGTAATTATAGAAGATGATGTTTTTGTAGGATCTCGTTGTATTGTTGTTGAAGGAGTGCGAGTAGAAAAGGAAGCCGTGCTTGGAGCAAATGTTGTTTTAACAATGAGTACAAAAATTATTGATGTTACAGGTGATGAACCTATAGAAATGAAAGGAAGGGTTCCTGCTAGATCAGTTGTGATTCCGGGATCATATCCAAAGAAGTTTAAATCTGGAACATTTAATGTACCTTGTGCCTTAATTATTGGAAAAAGAAAAGAAAGTACAAATAAGAAAACATCATTAAATGATGCACTTCGCGAAAATAATGTAGCGGTTTAATTTTATATTTGAAAAAGAACACTTGAAAGTAACTGCTATTATACCAACCTTTAACGAGGAAATACATATTGAAGATGCTATAAAGTCCGTTAGTTTTGCTGATGAGATAATTGTTATTGATTCCTTTAGTACTGATAGGACGGTAGAGTTGGCAGAACAGTATGACATTCGGTTAATTCAGAGAGAATTTGATGATTTTTCTTCACAGAAGAATTTTGCAATAGATCAGGCTGAAAATGATTGGATTTACCTTTTAGATGCCGATGAACGTGTTACTCCTAATTTAAAAGTTGAAATATTAAATGCTTTAAAAGACCCAAAGGATTTTGTTGGATTTTATGTGTATAGAACCTTTTATTTTGGCGGAAGAAAAATAAAATATAGTGGTTGGCAACGAGATAAAGTTGCTCGTTTGTTTAACAGGAATTTCTGCAGATATAATGGTAACTTAGTTCATGAAGTTATAAAAGCGAACGGTAAATTAGGTTTCTTTAAAAGTAAATTAGAGCATTATTCTTACAGGGGGTTTGATCATTATATCAATAAATTAAATCAATATGCTTGGTTGCAAGCCGAGCAATTAAAACGTAAGAATAAGAAGGTAAATGCTTTTCATATTTTTGTAAAACCAATTGCTCGATTTTTTATTCATTATTTTATTAGGTTAGGGATTTTAGATGGCTTTCCTGGATTTGTAATTGCCGTTACACAATCCTACGGTGTTCTTACAAGGTTTATTAAGTTGTGGTTATTAAATCATAATTTGCGCTAGCAATTCTACACAGCTATAATTCATGTATTGAAACAAAAAAAATGTCCAATGAATGAAGAATTTAAAAAAGCAGTTTTATTTCTGAACAAAGGCAATACCTTGCTTTATCCTACAGATACTGTTTGGGGTATTGGATGCGACGCTACAAACAAAGTTGTTGTAGAGAAAGTTTTTGAAATAAAGAAAAGGCCCAGTTCAAAAAGTTTAATCTTATTAGTAGATTCGATAGAAATGCTTCAGGATTATGTGGAAATATCCAATGAGATACATGGTTTTTTAGCGAATTCTACGCGGCCAACCACCGTTATTTATTCAAACCCTAAGGGAATAGCGAAAAACTGCATCGCAGATGATAATACTGTTGCTATCCGTATTGTTAAGGATGAATTTTGTCAAGAACTGATTCGTAGATTTGGCAAACCATTGGTTTCGACTTCTGCGAATATTAGCGGTGAGCCAACACCACAATCTTTTCAAGAAATAGACAAAGCAATTTTGGAGAGCGTAGACTATGTTGTAAATTTGCCGAATCATTCAGGGAGTCAGTTACCTTCAAAAATAGTGAAAGTCTTACCTTCTGGAGAAATTGAAGTACTAAGAGCTTAGTAAGCCATTTATCTATGAATTATTCTGTAGCTATTACACATCCTATATTTGAATTTATTTCAAAGGCTTCCTCCAATTTAAGTATAGAATCTTACGTAATTGGTGGGTTTGTTCGCGATTTTATTTTAAAACGAGGAACTGCAAAAGATGTAGATATCGTAGCCGTTGGAAGTGGAATTGAACTCGCGCAAGAAGTTGCTAAGCTATTGCCAAATCGACCTAAGGTGCAGGTTTTTAAAACCTATGGTACAGCGATGTTACGCTACGACGATATTGAAGTTGAATTTGTTGGAGCAAGAAGAGAGTCTTATGCTGAAGATAGTAGAAACCCAATAGTAGAAAATGGAACTTTAGAGGATGATCAAAATCGCAGAGACTTTACAATTAACGCCTTGGCCATTAGTTTAAACGAGAACTCTCGAGGAGATTTACTTGATCCTTTTGGTGGAATTAAAGATTTAGAAAATAAAATAATAAGAACACCATTAGAGCCAGGTATTACTTATTCTGATGACCCCTTAAGAATGATGCGAGCAATTAGATTTGCCACACAGTTGAATTTTAGAATTGAAGAAGATTCTCTTTTGGCAATCTCTGAACATTCTGAACGATTAAAGATTATAACAAGGGAACGAATTGTTGATGAACTGAATAAAATTATTGCTTCACCAAAGCCTTCAATAGGATTTTTATTATTGTATAAATGTGATCTATTGAATCAAATCCTTCCTGAAGTTACGGCATTAAAAGGAGTAGAGGATGTCGATGGGCAAAAACATAAAGATAACTTTTACCACACATTTGAGGTTGTTGATAATATTTCTGAACACACGCAAGATATTTGGCTTCGTTGGGCAGCATTATTGCATGATATTGGAAAGGCGCCAACAAAGAAATTTGATAAGAAAGTAGGTTGGACTTTTCATGCGCATGAGTTTGTAGGTTCTAAGATGGTTTATAAATTGTTTAAACGATTAAGGATGCCTTTGAACAACAAGATGAAATTTGTTCAGAAGATGGTATTGTTAAGTTCTAGACCAATAGTACTAGCATCTGAAGTTACAGATTCGGCAGTACGTAGACTTATTTTTGATGCAGGTGAAGATATAGATAGTTTAATGACTTTATGCGAAGCGGACATTACTACTAAGAACCCTAAGAAATTCAAGCGTTATCATAAAAACTTTGAATTGGTCCGTCAAAAGATTAAGGAAGTAGAAGAACGTGATCATGTTCGTAATTTTCAGCCACCAATTTCTGGTGAATTGAAAATGAAAACTTTCGAATTAAAACCATGTAGGGAAATAGGCCAAATTAAAGATGCTATTAAAGAAGCAATCTTAGAAGGTGAAATAGCAAATGACTACGATGAGGCATTTCAATTCATGCTTTCTAAAGCCGATAGCCTTGGTCTGAAAAGGGCTTAGATTTTTTTATTATTGTTTAAAAGTTCACTTTTTACTCGTAAAAAACACTAATTTCATCCAGGCCTTTACGGTCGATCTTCGGAACGTAAATAGGCTCTTTTGGGTATCCAACAGGAAGCAAAAGAAACGGTCGCTCGTTAGAAGGTCTTTCCAATACTTTAGTAAGAAAATTCATTGGGCTAGGGGTATGTGTCAACGTAACTAGTCCTGCATTATGAATAGCCGAGATTAACATACCAGATGCAATACCAACAGATTCATTTACATAATAATTATTGTGTTTTTCGCCATTTTCATGCTCATAAACCCTTTTAAATACTACAATAAGCCATGGTGCAATTTCCAAAAAAGGCTTATTGTCATCTGTTCCTAACGGTTCTAAATCTTTTCTCCAACGATCACTCATTCTTTTAGAATAAGTTTCTTTTTCTTCAGCTTCTGCTGCTTCTCTAATTTTCGATTTAATTTCAGCACTAGAAATAGCACAAAATGTCCATGGTTGTTTGTGAGCTCCAGAAGGAGCAGTCGATGCACTCATCATAATATTCTCGATAACCTCTTTCGAGACTTCTTTATCAGAATATTCTCTAACAGACCTTCTTGAGTCTAGCCATTTGTAAAATTCTTTACTGCGATTCTTCATAGTATCGGCATCAAAACTTTCGTGTTGATGTGAAACATGTTTATGTCCGTTTATAAAGATATGTTCCTTCATTAGGCTAAAGATTGCATGGTTACTAATTTATGATACGTGCCATTTAGGGCTAGTAATTCTTCGTGTTTTCCTTGTTCAACAATTTTACCTTTTTTCAATACAACAATTTTATCTGCTTTCTGAATGGTAGAAAGTCTGTGAGCAATAACCAACGAAGTTCTGTTTTGCATCATTTTTTCTAAGGCCAATTGAACCAATTGTTCACTTTCAGTATCCAACGCAGAAGTCGCTTCATCAAGCACCATTATTGGTGGATTTTTCAATACAGCTCTAGCAATAGATAAACGTTGTTTTTGACCTCCCGATAACTTGTTTCCACTGTCTCCAGTGTTTGTATTGTATTGTTCAGGTAAATCTTTTATAAATTCATGTGCATTCGCAATTGATGACGCTTCTAGTATGTCTTTATCATTAGGATTTTCAACTCCTAAACTGATATTGTTTTTAATGGTGTCATTAAAAAGGATTGAATCTTGTGTTACAATTCCCATTAAGCCTCTTAAAGATTTCTTGCTAATATCTTTAATATCAATATCATCTATTGTAATAGTTCCTTTATTTACATCATAAAATCGAGTTATAAGATTTGCAATGGTAGATTTACCTCTTCCAGACTGACCAACTAAGGCAACAGTTTGACCTTTGTTAACTGTTAATGAAAAATCTTTCAACACATATTCGTCTTCATATTTAAAAGAAATATTGTTAAATGAAATTGATTTTTCAAACTCAACTTTATCAATAGCATTTTTTGCATCAACAATGGTGTTTTCAGTTTCTAAGACTTCTAAAATACGTTCTGCAGAAGCATCTCCTCGTTGAATATTAGAATATGCCGTTGCAATTGCCTTGGCAGGATTCAATACTAAATAAAACAAACCTATATATCCAAAAAACTCTTGAGGAGTCATATCGCTATTTTCTCCTAAAACCAAGCGGCCACCAAACCATAAAATTGCGATAATCGTAGTTGTTCCTAAGAATTCACTCATTGGTGATGCCAATGTTTTTCTATGTAATACACTTGTCATTAAATTCCGATACTTCTTGGTGGAATTATTGAATTTATTTTCGATTCGTTCCTCTGCATTAAAACCTTTTATGACCCTTAACCCAGTTAGGGTTTCTTCTATAAAAGACAAGAAATTACCATTTTCTTTTTGTGCTAATAAAGAATTTGCTTTTAGTTTTTTACTTATAGATGATATGATAAAACCAGAAACAGGTAAAAGAATAAAAACAAATAGCGTTAATTTAACGCTAATAGCAAACATAGATACTAAGGTTAATACAATTGTTAAAGGTTCTCTGACAATGGTTTCTAAAGAAGTCAAAAAAGAAACTTCAATTTCTTGCACGTCTGAAGTCATTCTGGCAATAACGTCACCTTTTTTCTTTTCTGAAAAATAGGCAATTGGCAATTCTACAATTTTTCTATAAAGTTTATCTCTTAAGTCCTTAACAATTCCGTTTCTTAAATAGGCTAGAACAAATGAAGCTAAGTATCTAAAGAAGTTTTTAAAGAAAAATAAACTGAATGAAAGAATACAAATAAAAAGTAAGGCTTTGTCAATCCCTCCACTTTCCATCATTTCAGTAACCCTATAATTAAGTGAATTTTGAACAAAATTATAAATGGATTTAATTCCTTCGTAAGTTGGTTTTTCATACACCTTTTCTTCCTGTCCAAATAAAATTCCTAATACCGGAATAAAACCTAAAACTGACAGAACATTAAAAATGGCATATAAAATGTTGAAAATTACGTTTAGCCAAATAAATCTTGTATAAGGTTTGGCAAACGCCAATATTTTCTTGAAATAAGTCATTAAATCAAATTCATTTCTTGAATAATACGTTCTATTTTGGCTGCTAATTCCGCCTCAACTTGAGATGCAATAGCTGTATTTGCTAACTTTGTGTTAACACTAAAATAGAATTTAATTTTAGGCTCTGTACCACTTGGCCTTGCGGCTATACGAGTACCACTTTCAGTTTGGTAAATGAGTACGTTAGATTTTGGAATGTCCATTGTAATTTCTTCACCTGTGATTAAATTTTTTCGGATAGAAGATTGATAATCACTTAAAGTTTCAATTTTTTCACCATCAATTTCCGTAAGGGGATTCTCACGCATACCTTTCACCATATTACTGATTTGCTCAGCGCCATCCATACCTTTTTTAACAATTGAAATTAGGTGTTCTTTATAGAAACCATTTTTGGCGTAAATATTTAGTAATTCATTATAAAACGAACTTCCATTTTCTTTTGCCCATGCAGCAATTTCACAAGCTAGTAGGGTAGCGGTAACAGCATCTTTATCTCTTACAAAATCTCCTACCATATATCCGAAACTCTCTTCACCACCACCAATAAAGTCCATTGAATCAAAATCTCGAATCATTTTTGCAATCCATTTAAACCCTGTCAATCCAACTTTGGTTTCAACACCATAACCTTCAGCAATTCTATTCACCAATTCTGAAGAAACAATGGTAGAGCCTACAAATTGATTTCCGTTTAAACGACCTTCGTTTTTCCATTTTTTAATAAGAAAATCGGTCATAACGCTCATGGTTTGATTTCCATTGAGTAAGGTCATATCACCATTTAAATTTCTTACAGCAACACCTAATCTATCACAATCTGGATCTGTTCCTATTACAATATCTGCTCCAATTTTATCAGCCAAATCTGTAGCCATTTTTAATGCTGCAGGTTCTTCAGGATTTGGAGATTCTACGGTCGGAAAATCTCCATTAGGTTCTCTCTGCTCTTCAACAATATGAACATCTGTATAACCGGCCCGTTTCAGTGTTTCTGGCATAGATACTATTGAAGTACCGTGTAATGAAGTAAAAACAATTTTTAAATTATCTCTGTTAGACAATGATGGAATTTTTCCATTTTCCACAGCGCCATTGACAAATGCATCATCAACCTCAGGCCCAATTATTTCTATTAGGCTTGTATCTTCTGTATATTTTATTTCAGAAAAATCTAACTTGTTTACTTCAGCAATTATTTTATCGTCGTGTGGAGGAACAATTTGACCACCATCTGACCAATATACTTTATACCCATTATATTCTGGAGGATTATGAGATGCTGTTAAAACAATCCCTGCATCACAACCTAAATGTCTAACCGCAAAAGAAAGTTCTGGAGTTGGCCTTAAGCTATCAAATACAAATGCCTTAATTCCATTGGCAGCAAACACGCTCGCAACAATATGTGCAAATTTTTGACTGTTATGACGACAATCGTACGCAATGACAACTTTTAGTTCTTTATTAGGAAAATTTTGATTTAAATAATTTGACAAGCCTTGCGTAGCTCTTCCCAATGTATATTTATTTATACGATTGGTTCCTGCTCCCATCATACCACGCATACCACCAGTTCCGAATTCTGTGTTTTTATAAAAACGATCCGCCAATTCATCCGGATTGTTATCAATTAAGTTTTGAATTTCTTGCTGCGTTTCTGCATCAAATGTAGCAGATAACCAACTTTGAGCTTTTGATAATATTTCTTGAGTAATCATAGGAATGTAGAACTTCTTAAGTTTAAAGACAAATATAGAGATTTATGAAAAGATTATAAGTGTAACTTTTCACTAATCTTATAAAGACTTTCATCTCTTTTAGATCGCAATATCAGTTCTCCAATAAATCCTGATAAAAAGAAAAGCGTACCGATAACCATAGTGGTTAAAGCGATATAAAACCAAGGGTTTTCAGTTACTAACTTAGTAGGCGTATGAAAAACGAACAAACGCAATAATTTCATAACACCAATATAAACTGCCGAAAAGAAACCAACTGCGAACATTAGACTTCCTAATAATCCAAATAAGTGCATTGGTCGTTTGCCGAATTTGGATAAAAACCAAATGGTAATTAAATCTAAGAACCCATTGATAAAACGGTCCATACCAAATTTTGTTTCTCCGTATTTTCTAGCTTGATGTTGAACAACCTTTTCATCGATTTTATTGAAACCAGCATTTTTAGCCAATACCGGAATATAACGATGCATTTCTCCATATACATCAACATTCTTTACTACCTCATTGCTATAAGCCTTCAATCCACAATTAAAATCATGTAGTTTTAATCCAGATGTTTTTCTAGCAGCCCAATTAAATAATTTTGATGGAATATTTTTACGAATTTTAGAATCGTAGCGTTTTTTCTTCCAACCAGAGATGAGGTCGTAACCTTCTTTAGTTATGAGGTTATACAATTCAGGAATCTCGTCTGGACTGTCTTGTAAATCAGCGTCCATGGTAATGACAACATTACCCTGTGCAATTTTAAATCCCGCATTTAAGGCCTGTGACTTGCCGTAATTTGTTTGGAATTTAATTCCTTTAACATGGCGATCTTTTTTAGATAATTCTTGAATTACCTTCCAAGAGTTGTCGGTTGAACCGTCATCTATAAACAGGATTTCGTAAGAATAACGATTGGATTGCACAACATGTACAATCCAATCGTATAATTCATTTAAAGATTCGTCTTCATTCAACAAAGGAATGACTACAGATATATTCATTTAATATTTTTTTCTAGATACTAGTAACTTCTTCGTTAGACTTTTTCATAATTAAACCTACAATCAGCGAAGTAATAAACCCAAAAAACAAACTAGAAATTAGCACAATTCCAGAAGTAACCATTGGATTTGCCATTGTCTCAAACATAGATTTAGCACCATCTATTTGTTCATCAGTCATCCCTGCATCAATCCAGGCTGATTCTTGAACCGCATACATATTTTCATAAAAGTTTGGCTCTATAAAATTGATGAATACCATAAAGTAAATTACATAAACGATAGCTGAAATAAGAGATATTCCGAGACCAATTTTTAATGCTTCACCTAGTTTTAAGAACCCACCATTTCCACCTTTAAACTCTTTTAACCCCATTGCTATTACAACAATAGTTAAAACTATACTTACCAATGTAGCCCAAAAAGGTTGGTCGTAAGACTGACCTAAGGCATAGACTGTAACCGCTAGTAGAATTGAAGCAATTCCAAGCATAACACCTTTACTAAGCATAATTGATTTTGAAGAGACTGTTTGATTTTCCATTTTTTTAAGTAGTTTAATTAGTTGAACAAATATACTAAAAACTATAAGTATTTGAGTTTGAAGTATTTTTTATTTATAAAATGATTAGTAGTTAGTTTCTTACAAATGTTACACAAAAAAGAATAAAAATTGGTTGTGCATTGCCAAAATTGATTGTAAATTTGCAGCGGCAAGTCCTACACAACTAGCTCCCTTTGAATCCCCCAGGGCGGGAACGCAGCAAGGGTATTAGGTTGTAGCAGTGTGATGTAGGTCGCTTGCCATTTTTTGTACCCGAAACTTTCTTCTTTTTCTCATTTTTTTATTGATCAAAACCACTTATTTTTACCCTTATGAGTAAAGTTATATTTATAACCGGAGGTTCATCTGGTATTGGAAAATCTATTGGAGAATTTTTATCTGAAAAAGGATATATAGTTTATGGAACTAGTAGAAATCCTGATAATATTAAAAATCATCCTTTTAATTTAGTTGCTTTGGATGTTAACAATCCAAAATCTATATCTAATGCAATTGCCGAAGTTATGACTAAAGAAGGTAGATTAGATGTGTTGGTAAATAATGCCGGAATGGGTATTACTGGCCCCATTGAAGATACACCGACAGATGAAATGCGTAAAGTATTTGATACGAATTTATTCGGAGCAATTGATGTTGCTAAGGCGGTTTTGCCAATTATGAGAAATCAGAAATCTGGATTGATCATTAATGTTACTTCAATTGCTGGTTATATGGGCTTACCTTATCGTGGGATTTACTCTGCGACTAAAGGTGCTTTAGAATTGGTTACAGAAGCCATAAGTATGGAGACGAAAAGGTTTGGAATAAATGTTACCAATGTAGCACCAGGCGATTTTGCGACAAGTATTGCAAGCGGTCGCTATCATACCCCGGTTTTCAAGAATTCTGCTTATAAAGAAAACTACCAATTGAACCTTGACCTTATGGATGCACATGTAGATGAAGGCGGAGATCCAATTGAAATGGCGAAAACTGTTTATAAGATTATCAATACTAAAAAACCAAAACTACACTATAAGGTAGGGGATTTTATGCAGAAGTTTTCCATAGTTTTAAAGCGAATATTACCGGATAGGATGTATGAAAAATTATTGATGAATCATTATAAATTGTAGTTCGAAACATTTTAGTAAATCTTTACTTATTTGTTTAAACATCAAGTGGCAAAGTGTTAGTTTTTCATATCTTTGCATCATAAAATTTAACTCAAAATATACTCATGAAGTTTTTTATTGACACAGCGAATTTAGATCAAATTAGAGAGGCTCAAGCCTTAGGGATTTTAGATGGTGTTACGACCAACCCATCATTAATGGCTAAGGAAGGTATTACCGGCCAAGAAAATATTTTAAAGCATTACGTAGACATCTGTAATATTGTTGAAGGTGATGTGAGTGCTGAAGTAATTTCAACTGATTTTGAGGGAATGATTAAAGAAGGTGAAGCCTTGGCTGCTTTACATCCACAAATTGTAGTGAAGATTCCTATGATTAAAGATGGGGTGAAAGCATGTAAGTATTTTTCTGAAAAAGGAATCAAAACAAACGTAACCTTGATTTTTTCTGCTGGACAAGCATTGTTAGCGGCAAAAGCAGGAGCAACATATATGTCACCATTTATTGGTCGTTTAGATGATATTTCTACAGATGGATTGAATTTAATTTCTGAGATTAGATTAATTTATGACAACTATGGTTTTGATACGCAAATTTTAGCGGCTTCTGTAAGACATACAATGCATATTATGGATTGTGCTAAGATTGGTGCAGATGTGATGACAGGGCCTTTAAGTGCTATTGAAGGTTTATTAAAACATCCATTGACTGATATTGGATTGGCTAAGTTTTTAGCAGACTATAATAAAGGAAACTAATTCCTTAAAACATAAATTTAAAAAAGCCGTGATTTTCGCGGCTTTTTGTTTTTTTAACATTTATTTTTTTGAGTCTAAATGGATTAGAATTAAATTTAAAATCTAATCATTATACTTTAAAGATGAAAAATATTTGGTATTGTCTTGTATTATGCTCTATAATTTCAATTGCCAGTTGTAGTTCTGATGACGACACTCCGCCAAAAGAACCCAGAACTGCTGCAGATGTTAGAGAGGATTTTAATAATTTAGTGATAAATGACGGTGCGAATGACTTAACATTAGAATCTTTAGTAGAAGGTGTTTTTTGGAATTTTAGAATTGTTCAACCAGTCGATGCTAGTGCCAATAATAAAAGGCCTTTAATATTGGATTTGCATGGAGGGGCAAGAAATATTCTCGCTGATGCGCATAAAACTACAAGCTGTTTGATTATTCCGGGAATGGAAAATATTAAGCCGTATATAATTAGGCCTAATAGTAGTGGATACCAATGGTATGATGAGTTTAATCAAGTACAAGTTTTGGCTTTGGTAGATATGGTATCTCAATTTTTACATGTTGATACTTCAAAAATCGTCGTAATGGGGTATAGTGATGGCGGTAATGGGAGTTTTTTCTTCGCACAATATTATGCTGATATATTTTCTGCTGCAATTCCTTTGGCGACGTCATATGACACATCAACTGCAAATGGTTATACAAAATTTGATATCCCAATTTATGCATTTCATGGAGAGGATGATGAGTTATTTGATGTTGAATTAACACAGGGGTTTATTGATGGTTCTATTGACGCAGGGTCAGATATTACATTTGTCCGTATTGCTGGTTTAGACCATTTTGCGGGATGTCAATATGAAACATATATGCCAGATGTAGAAGATTGGTTGTTGAATCATGTTTGGAATTAAGAATTTAAAAGCCCCTTAATTATTGAATGACTTTTCTTATAAGTGTGTTTGTAATTCTTTTATTTCATCTCGTAATTGAGCAGCGACTAGAAAATCTAATGCCTTAGCGGCTTCTTCCATTAATTTGCGCTTGTCTCTAATACGTTGTTCAATTTCTCCTTTAGATAAATATTGAGCTTCTTCTTCTGCAGCCTTATTAGAATTATCATAGTGGAATGAAGAAACATTGGTTTTAATCAATGAATTGTCAATGGCCTTCTTAATTTGTTTAGGTGTAATGTTGTTAGCAGTATTGTAAGCAATTTGCTTTTCTCTTCTCCGTGTTGTTTCATCAATAGTCAATTGCATGCTGTTGGTAATTTTATCAGCATATAAAATAGCTTTGCCTTCAACGTTTCTTGCAGCACGACCAATGGTTTGTGTTAAAGATCTATGACTTCTTAGAAACCCTTCTTTATCTGCATCTAAAATTGCCACCAAAGAAACTTCTGGTAAATCCAATCCTTCTCTTAACAGGTTTACACCAATTAAAACATCGAATAAACCTTTTCTTAAATCTTGCATTATTTCAACACGTTCCAAAGTGTCAACATCAGAATGAATATAACGACAGCGAATTTGGATTCGACTTAAATATTTTGTTAACTCTTCAGCCATTCTCTTAGTCAGCGTTGTAACTAAAGTTCGTTCATCTTTTTCAACTCTTATTTGAATTTCCTCAATTAAATCATCAATTTGATTTAAACTAGGTCTTACATCAATTATTGGGTCTAAAAGCCCGGTAGGTCTAATTACTTGTTCAACAAAAAGACCTTCTGTTTTCTGTAGTTCGTAATCTGCAGGTGTAGCGCTCACATATATTGTTTGATTTTGAATGGCTTCAAACTCTTCAAATTTTAGAGGTCTATTATCCATAGCTGCAGGCAGTCTAAACCCAAATTCTACCAAATTTTCTTTTCTACTTCTGTCACCACCATACATGGCATGTGTTTGTGGAATGGTAACATGACTTTCATCTATAATCATTAAATAATCATCAGGAAAATAATCTAGAAGACAGAACGGTCTTGTACCTGCTTCTCTACCATCTAAATATCTAGAATAGTTTTCTATTCCTGAACAATAACCCAATTCACGAATCATTTCTAAATCGAATTCTGTCCGTTCTTTTAATCTTTTTGCTTCTAAATGTTTACCGATTTCTTTAAAATAGTCATGCTGTTTCATCAGATCTTCTTGAATTTGATGAATGGCATTCTGCATCACATCTGGCGAAGTCACAAAAAGATTGGCAGGGTAAATGGTTAAGTTTTCAAACTTTTCTACTACTTCGTTGTTTTGTAAATCAAAACTTTCGATTTCTTCAATTTCATCACCAAAGAAATGTATGCGATAAGCGTAATCTCCATAAGATGGATATACAGTAACAATATCTCCCTTTACTTTAAAAGTACCACTGCTAATTTCCATTTCTGTTCTTGAGTATAAACTTTGAACGAGTTGATGTAAGAATTTAGTCCTGGATATTTGCATATCCTCTTCAATTTCAATTACATTCTTTTTAAATTCAATCGGGTTTCCAATCCCATATAAACAAGATACTGAAGCAACTACTAAAACATCTCTACGACCAGATAATAGGGCAGAGGAGGTGCTAATTCTCATGCGTTCTATATCATCGTTTATTGATAGATCTTTTTCAATAAACGTTCCTGTAACAGGTATGTACGCTTCTGGTTGGTAGTAATCGTAATAAGAAACGAAATACTCGACGGCATTGTTCGGAAAGAACTGCTTAAACTCAGAATATAATTGGGCGGCTAATGTTTTGTTGTGTGCCAAAACCAAAGTAGGTCTATCCACTTTTTCAATCACATTGGCAACGGTAAACGTTTTACCAGACCCAGTAACACCAAGCAAAACTTGACTATCGTCTCCATTATTCAATCCATCTACTAATTGAGCAATTGCTTCGGGTTGATCACCCGTTGGTTTAAATTCTGATTTTAGTTTAAATTCCATGCAGTAAATCTACTATTCTAAATAATGATAGCCATTAAAATTATAAAATATTAACGTCGGATGAGACTGAAATGTCCTTTGTAATTTTTTGTAATATTTTCTTTGTCGGTTACATTGAATGAAAACCAATAATCTGAAGAAGGCAGTTCAATATCATTGTATATACCAGACCAATGTCCATTTGGAGCAATGGATTTTAAATGTTTGCCAAAACGATCAAAAATTTGAATGTCTGAAAAAGAAAAATTTATCTGATCTAAACCAATTAGTTGCCAATGGTCGTTATATCCATCATCATTTGGCGTAAAGAATTTAGGAAATCCAAGTACATATATTTTCTTAGATACCGTGCTGCATTCATACTTGTTTTTAACAAAAACATCATATACTCCAGGTACTAAATTTTCAAATGAGTTTATTGATTTATATGGGTTTAGCGGACTTCCAATAGCATATAGGTTCTCAAAATCTGTATCAGTAATAATGTGAATAGTGTTTCCAGAAGTGTTAGAAACAACCTCATAATCTACTATGGAAGGAATTGGGGCGTTTTGGATTTCAAATGTTTTAATAAACTCACAAGCATTTAATTTGGCTCTAATAATTAGCGATATATCCGCTTCAGATTTAACTTCAATTTCATGTGTTAATGCTCCTGTACTCCATATATACTCGTAATTGTGTTGAATATCTATTGGTACTCCCGCGTTAATTTTTATTGGATAATCAGACTTACATAAAATATAGTTTTCTTCTAGGTCTAAATCTGGAAATGTACTTACAATTAAATTAAATTCTCCAGAACCATAACAAATACCGTTCTGTGTAATATTAAAATAGATAGTTTCACCGGCTGAATTCTTAAAATCTCCTAAAACATTCGTTTCATTCAAAGCATTTTCTATGGAATCATAAAAGTAAACGGCAACATTATTCCCGATGTTAAGAGCATTTATAATTTCTGTTTTTTTTGTTTTTAAATCAAAAGAAGCTTCGTCATTTTCAATTTCGCACTCAATTAAGTCAGTGGTGGTTTCAACAATGCTGACATTCGCGATCAATTCTACTTTACTTAAACTATAACATTTTGAGTTTTGATAAAAAAGTTTAGCAGTTATAGTTTGGTTTGGAATTGTGCTTGAAAACACATTGGGTAGCGCATTTTGATTGAATTGATCATTTTTCGCATCAGAATCGGTTAAATAGTAATGAACACTGAAATTTTCCGAATCATTATAAGTGAGCTCATCCAAACTTTCTTTCAAATTAAAAAAGGTCAATCCATCACTAGGGTTTGAATCGAATAGGTCACATTTAATTAAAGTTGCTAATGGTTTGGTGTTTGGAGGGTTTATGAAAGAAAGATTTGCTTCTCCTTTAAGAATTAAATTGCATTTATCATTTGTTTCTATAGTCAATGTGTATTTACCAATGTTTGATGGAGAATTGGAACTGATTGTTAATTGATGTCGCGGTGTAGGTAGTGGTATTGGAATTTCTCCCGATCCATTGTTAAAGGACCAACTGTAATCGCCGTCTGGAATATCTGGCCCTGAGAGCGTGTATTCTGAGTTTTCACAAATAGCCAATTCGCTACTTGTAAGATCTACTTCTTCAAAAGGGTTTACAATATTAATCTCATCTTCGGCAAAAATGGATTGAATAAATGGCGGGAGACCCTGCATCGAAAATTTTCCACCTAAATAAATATACCCTTTTCTAAATCTGCAAGCACTTCCTTTTTTTTCAGGTTCATGAATTACATCTAAAAATGTAGTTCCTTTAAAATAAGTTTCCGGAATTGTTGCGTATATTTTTTTGTCAGGACCCAATTGAAGAGCACCTCTAAAGGCTTCTTTTTCAGTGTAAATTAATGTTTTGGTCCTTGAAATTGATGGTTTGTCCAATTCAAATTGATATAATCTATAAGTTCCGTTTTGTGGAGCGTCAGAGTCTTCATCTTCAGTTGTACTACCGACAAAATCTGTTGTGGTCATATAAAGCATCTTGGTTTCGGCAGAGAACTCTAAACCATAAGGTTGTTCATCATTTTGACTTTGATAGATTATGTTTTCATTGGTTGCTTCTCCAGTATCTCTGTTAAAGTCATATAGGATAACTTTTCGATCATCTTGCACGATTCCTTGATGAGCAATGGCTAACTTTTTGCCATTTGGAGATACTTTTAAATAACCTCTAGTGTTATAAGCAAAGAAACTTCCACTAGAACTTACGGGGTCGGTATTTACACCATTTTCATCGACTCTATAGGCTAATATTTTGTTTTCGACCACCGAGATAACCCAATAATCACAATCATTAGATTTCACCGCAGTAATTTTTTCTGTCCAAGTTTTGGTATATGTTCCGTCCGTTGGATCTAAATTTACTTCGTCTCCAACAACAGCGCCTTCTCCGTTGTTTTTAGATAAATCTATAGTGTAATAATGAAAACCGGCATCTCTAAATTGACCAACTGTAAATAAATAGTAAATATTCTCATCTAGGGGGTTGGGAACAATTATGGCAGATTGCGTACTAGAACTATGCCCTTTTAGATCCGTTCCGTTTTCCATAATTTGATGCGTTTTAGTGTACACAGTTGTGCCATCGGAATAAAATAAAAGATTGCCGTTTGAGTCTGATATTGATGCGCATCCTTCTAAAGTATTTAGTGTACCACTTTGAGCCGAAGGAGTCCCACTATTGCTAAATTTTAAACCAGCGTTTTCACCAAAAAACCAATTATTGGCTTCGCCTTGTGAAAAGGATAAGATCCCAATCGAAAAAAATAATATGAATAGTTTTAACCTCACATCCAAAATTAATGAATTTAATTGAATGAAAATCAATACGATATTCCCTCGTTTTGTTAATTGTATGGGTCTAATTCTTTTACGAGTTTTTTTATCTTAACGGCTTTTTCGAAGTGATCTAGTTTTTCTTTTTTTATCCACCATTTGGCAACTTTAAACAAGGCTTCAGGATTGTTGTTTTTGTTTTCAAAAAACGCATAAAATGAGACGCCAACTCCATCTCCTTTTTTATCGATTTTTGCATCGCAAATAGCGATTATTCTTTCACATATAGTTTTATCCATTTTTTATGTATCTGGGTAATTTTCATTTTTATGAAAATCGATTAGACTAAACTTTCGGTCTTCAAATTTTTCTTGTAGAATTTTAAAATGTTGAATTCTATCCAATCTAAACGCTCTGTAATCCTTTCTTAAATGACACCAAGCAATTAAAATCCATTTATTCTGCGTGGAGTATAGGGCACAAGGTTCAATCTTTCGAAATGATTTTTCATCGGTATACACTTTTGAATAATGTATTTCTACGAAATTAAAGTTGGTAATCGCTAATTGAAATTCAGACAAAGCATTGCTACTAATCGTTTCATTTTTTGTGTTGAATACATGAATGTTTTCATTAAGTAATTCACTCTTTTCTTGAATGGAACTTCTAAATACAGATTTGATTTTAGTCAGGGCTTCTTCAAAATCTTTTATAAAAGATTGATCATTACTTTGTTTGATTAAATGCTGAGCAGTGATTAGTGCGTTTGCTTGTTTTTCTGTGAATTGAACTGGAGCGACGGTATATCCATCCATCAATGCGTAACCTTTACCCTCAATGGTTATTACCGGTATACCCGCTTCCTCTAATTTTCGAATATCTCTATAAATAGTTCGAATGCTCACATCAAAACGATTTGACAATTCAGTTGCCGTTAACAATCGCTTCGATTTTAATAAAGTAAGAATAGATATGAGTCTCGAAAGTTGTGTCATAAACCAAAGATAGTGAACCATCGGTTCACTATCTTTCTAATAAATTTTAATTCATTGAATGTAAGGCAACACGATTTCCTTCAGTATCTATAAACTGGGCAATAAATCCGTTTTCATCAATATCCATTTTTGGCAAAATTATAGTGCCTCCAGCAGATTCAACCTTTTCTAATGCAACGCTTAAATCATCTCCACCATTTAAATAAACAGTTGATCCATCTGAAGATGGATTAAGACCTTCCATTTTTACAATGGCTCCTCCAACGCCATTACCTTGCATGTCATACGGAAACATGCCATATTCCATATTTTTTTCTGGCATATGGTAATCTTGGATTACCAGATTTAAAATAGTGTTGTAAAATGTTTTTGCTCTTTCGTAATTTGTAACTGGAATTTCGAACCAATTCACTGTGTTTTTCATGATTTTTTGATTTTAAAGTTTAAATATACCACAAAATTAAAGTGAGCAGTGACAAATTATGTCAGGGGTAGTAAATTAATTTTAGCGACTTACATAAACGGATCCTTGAACGGTTTTGTAATTTGAGTCGTTCGGATATAAGATGTAATAATAAACTCCGGTAGGTACGAGTTCTTTTGTGTTATATAAACGACCATTCCAAGGTTCTTTGTTTTGATTGGTATCATAAACCAATGTACCCCAACGATTATATATTTCTAGATTAAAGGATGTGAAAATATCATACAATCCACTAATATTAAATTCATCATTGATTCCATCACCATTTGGAGAGAAACCATCTGGGATAAATGGCGGACAATTATATACAGATATTGGAAGTGTTACATAAGAGTAGCACCCTGTTAAATCGTTTGTTGCTTTAATATAAATTGTTTGTGGATTTGAGATGTTCTCGTAGTCAAAATTGGGATTAATTGGTGCAGTATCATTTAAATAATCCTCTTCGGTTGGGTAAAACGTTATGGTTACGTCTGATCCTACTGTAGTTATTATTTCGGTGTAAATATCAGAGAAGTCAAAAATTCCTTTTTCAAACCCTAAGTTGCAGTTTTCAATTGGGCTTTGGACCTCTAAAACTGGTGGTAAAGGATAATTAATAAAGAGAAAATCTTCATTGTTGTCAGTTCTAATTTCTAGAACTGGATTTATTTCATTTACAACTGCTTTCAATTCAAAATCTTGTAAAATACTTTCTGGAATTATAAGGGGAATTTCAATGGATTCTGAGCCATTGATTGGTATGATTGAAGTAGTAAATGTAGTAGCTAACAAATTCTCGTCACCATATATAGTTATTGATGTATTTACAGGGAGTTCTTTGGTGCTGTTATTATTGTAAACTGTTACATAGCATTGCGTTTCTCTATTGTTGCAAGAGGTAATTTGAAAATTGTCAATACTTATTGTTGCATCTGGCAATTGACTATTGAGTTTTGTAATGATAGTATTGATCATCACAAAATCTTGCCCAGATGTCAATTGAATATTTACAGTGTCATCGCCGATTGCAATATTGTTTTGAATGCTGTACTCATCCAAATCCATATTGTAGAGTTCATCAGAATTTGTATAAGTATTGGTACCATTAAATGCGTTATCATTTGGGTTTAATGGCGGGTTTCCTATAAGGTTTCCGTTAATATAAAGTGACTCATTTACACTTAGAAAAGCGTCCCCTTCCCAAGCAATAAATCCAATTTTAGAATCAATGGTGTCAATTACATCAATATTATTTAATGAAATTGAAAGTTCATTAGGTACGTACTCTAAGCCATCATAAATATTAATTTGATTTAGAGGTAGGTTTGGGTTTTCATAAATTACCAAAATTGCCCACCCGGCAAAATTAGTTCCGTTAGGGCAATAAGCCGAAATGATATCAGTAAGATCTAGCTCGCTTAAAGTGTATTCTGTATTTCTTTCAGATATGATTTGTGCCGTAACATCATAAAAAGCACTAAAATATGGAAGGTTAACTGTTTCTAAAACAGCACTAAAATTTCGTTGTGAAGTAATACTTTCATTATTTAATTGAACCCCAAAATCTCCCGGTCCAGAACCAGCCCAATACAAGTATGCTCCTTTAATTGTTTCATCATCGGTTAAATTCAAAGTCGCACTAGAAGATGTATTTATAACACAATTAGAAAATGCGCCATTCTCATCTAGATTCATGGTATTTCCAATTATGGTAAAATCTATGTGACCACCAAATTGCTTGTATAAGGTAACTTCTTGCGAATAGGAATTCAACAAGTTTAGAAAGCAGAAAATAAAAATGAATTGCTTTATCATTACAAATAAATTCTAATCACAAGGTAAAAAGAATAAATGAAGAAAGCCTAATTAATTGACCGTCGAAATATTGGAAAGTTGATTTATATCTTTATTTTCTAAGTGCTTTAATTCAATTGGATGAATTATTGAATTAATCATTGCTTGTCCTAATCGGGTAGTGGTAGTAATGTTTTTTGACTTTTTTAATAACGGAAAGAATGGACGCAATAGAACATAGATACTATTGTACCAACCAGTTTTAGACTTAATGCCTTTTTCGGGAATAATCATATTTGGTCTAAAAGCGTATGCATCTTTAAAACCTTTATTTAAAATATAATTTTCCGTCTTTCCCTTAACCCTCGCCCACATGGTTTTACTTGTCTCAGAACTGTCTGTTCCGGTACCTGAAACATAATTGAAAACTAGTTTAGGGTTTACAGTATACAATACATCAGTGAACGCTTTAACAGGTTCGAATGTAATTGCGTTAAAGTCAGTCTCACTTATTCCTATTGAAGAAATTCCCATACAGAAAAAGCAAGCATCATATCCGTTTAAGGTCTTCTTAATGTCTTGAACCTTAGTAAAATCTTTTAATAGTACTTCTTTTAGTTTGGAATGTTTAAGATTTAAAGGGTTTCGGTTAATGACTAAAACAGAATCAATTAAATCGGATTCTAAACACTCTAATAAAACACCTTTACCAACCATACCACTGGCACCAGTAATAATCACTTTCTTTCCCATTCTGTTATGCTTTAACTGGAATATTCTTTAAAATTTCAATTAAGAATTTCCAGAATTTTTTAGTGGAACTGATTTGTGCTCTTTCATCAGGTGAATGTGCGCCTCTAATATTCGGACCAAAAGAAATCATATCCATTTCTGGATAATGCGTTCCCAATAAGCCACATTCTAAGCCAGCATGGCAAGCCAAAATGTTTGCTTTTGAGTTAAACAAGTTTTCATATAAAGGTTTCATTACTTTTAAAATAGCAGAGTCTGGGTTCGGTTTCCAACCAGGATAAGATCCCGAGTACTCTACATTAAAACCACCAAGATTAAAGGTGCTTTCTAAAGTTTTAGCCATATCCCATTTGCCAGTTTCAACAGAAGAACGTGTTAAACATAAGATTTGGATTTCACCATCCTTAACAATTACTCTCGCAATGTTATTTGAAGTCTCTACTAAATCTTCAATATCTGGGCTCATTCTGTATACACCATTATGCAAAGCGTACATAGTTTGAATAATTATATCTTGATCTTTTGAAGATAAAACAAATCCAGCGGCATCTGAAATACTATAACTGATAACTAAATCTTTTTCAATTGAACTGTACTCGTTGTAAATTTCAGATGAAGTGGTTTTAAATATTTGTTCGAATTCTGCGGTATCTTTTACAACTACTACAGCATTGCTCTCTCTTGGAATGGCATTTCTTAAACTTCCTCCGTCAATTTCAGAGATTTGAATAAAATCTTTGGTAGCATCCAAAAGACGGTTCATCAACTTATTTGAATTTCCAAAACCTTTATGAATATCCATTCCGGAATGGCCTCCTTGCAAACCTTTTACAGTAATTTTATACGTAACGCCTTCAGATACTTTTTGCTGTTCGTATTTTTTAGATGCAGTTACATCAACTCCTCCAGCACAACCTACACCAATTTCATCATCTTCTTCTGTGTCTAGGTTTAATAAAATGTCACCACTTAAAAAACCGGGTTCTAATCCCATAGCACCAGTCATTCCAGTCTCTTCATCAATAGTAAATAATGCTTCAATTGCTGGGTGGGCGATATCGGTAGATTCTAAGACCCCCATAATCGCAGCAACACCAAGACCGTTGTCCGCCCCTAAAGTTGTTCCTTCAGCTTTTACCCAATCTCCGTCAACAAACATTTTAATACCTTCTGTATCAAAATCGAAATCAGTGTCATTATTTTTTTGATGCACCATGTCTAAATGACTTTGCAATACCACAGACTTACGGTTTTCCATGCCTTGGGTTGCAGGTTTTTTAATTAAAACATTTTGAACTTTATCTATGGTTGTTTCCAATCCTAATTTTTTTCCAAAATCAAGCATAAAGGCTCTCACTTGTTCTTCCTTTTTAGAAGCACGAGGAATGGCGTTTAAATCAGCAAAGTTTTTCCAAACTTGTTTAGGTTCAATAGTTCTAATCATGGTAATAAGTTAAGTATTTGAATATGTTGCGAAGATACTTATAAGAATCTTAAAATTGAATTATTAATCGATTGTAATAATTGATTCTTCAATTGGCAGTCTAACTTTTTTAAGAGAACTCATAAAGTCGTCTTCCGCTCTAAATCCAGCGGGTAATAAAAGTACTGATTTAAGATTTTTATCCTTTAGATTAAGGGCTTCATCAAATTTGTGAGGTAAAAAACCTTCCATTGGACAAGAGTCAATTTCTTCAAGTGCACAAACGGTCATTAAATTACCTAAGGCAATATATGCCTGGTTTTTTGCAGCATTATCTTTATCTTCTTGTGATTGATTTTCGATCGTTTTCTTTAAATAGGCTCTAAAATCAGATAGCACTTCAGGTTCTAGTCCACGCTCCTTTATTTCGAGATTAAATTTTCTATCGACATAATTACTATCAATATCTGTTTTTATGCAAATAACCAAGAGATGAGAACAGTCTGCAACTTGCGATTGGTTAAAGGCGTGTTCAACCAAATTATCTTTAACTTCTTGGTTTGAAATCACTAATAATTTAAGAGGTTGCAGTCCATAAGAAGTTGCCGTTAAATTGAATGCGTTTTTGAGAACATCTAATTGTTCATTAGATAACTTTTTATCACGATTAAATTTTTTCGTGGCATAACGCCATTTTAATTTTTCTATACTATCCATTGTTCTATAATAATTATGCAAAGGAAAGGTAAAAATGAAAACTTAAAGCGGTAATCTGATTAGAATAATCAATCGATGTATAAAATTTGTATATTTAATGAATCCTTTTGTTTGCTATGAAAGAAGAATTACTCCATTTTATTTGGAAGCACAAGTTGTTTTATACGTCTAGTATGAAAACGGTCTCAGGTAAGCCAATTTCTGTAGTTTCTGTTGGCACACACAATTTGCATACAGGTCCTGATTTCTTGAATGCAAGAATTAGAATAGACGATCAATTGTGGGCCGGAAATATTGAAATTCATGTAAATGCATCAGATTGGTATGTCCATGGGCATGAGAATGACAGTAATTATGATGCCTTGATTTTACATGTTGTTTGGAACAATGATGTTGCAGTTTTTGACAAAGCGAATAATGTTTTGCCTACCATCGAATTAAATAAAATTGTTTCGAAGGAATTGTTGAACAACTACCAGAAGTTGTTTTCAAAATCAAAAAGTTTTATCAACTGCGAAAAGTCATTAGATTTATTAGATGATTTTACCATTAACAATTGGTTAGAGCGTTTATATATAGAGCGAATTGAGAGAAAGGCTTTAGAAGTAAATAAATTACTGAATAAAAGCGAGTTTAATTGGGAGCAGGTATTGTTTCAATTATTGGCTAAGAATTTTGGTTTAAAAGTGAATGCTGAACCCTTTTTTAAAATGGCCGATGCATTAGACTTTGCAATTGTTAGAAAGGAATCTCAAAGTCTAACACGATTGGAAAGTTTGTTTTTTGGACAATTAGGATTACTAAATGAAATTGTAGAAAACGATTATTACTTGAATTTGAAAAAGGAGTATGAGTATCAGGTTAAAAAATACAAGTTAGGCCTACCGATAACCAAAGTGCAGTATTTTAGATTGCGACCCACCAATTTTCCAACCATTAGAGCAGCGCAATTAGCCAACTTATTTTTTGAAAAAAAGCAACTATTTGCCGATGTAATGAAATTAAATTCTTTAAGTGATTTCTATACTTATTTTAAAGTTGCGACTTCTAAGTATTGGGAAACACATTATACATTTGAAACTGATTCCAAAAAAAGTAACAAAAACCTCACAAAATCATTTGTAGATTTACTGTTAATCAACACTATAATTCCGCTGAGGTTTGTCTATTTTAAGCATGTAGGTAAATTTGAACCTGTTCCGTTTTTAAGATTGATTCAAGAAGTGAAGCCTGAAAAGAATAGTATAATTAACAATTTTAAAATACTGTCTTTCCCAACATCAAGCGCATTTGAAACACAGGCTTTACTAGAGTTAAAAAACAACTATTGCGCACCACAAAAATGTTTGCAATGCGCAATAGGACTTAAGTTGTTAAGAAATTAATATTTAGCAGGTACGCCTTCTTTTGGAATTGTATTAAGAATAAATTCTCTTAAATGTTTGTTAGAGGCTTCCAAATCTTCTTTTCTCAGATACATCATATGGCCACTTCTGTAACCTTTAAACGAAAGTCTGTCTTTCATTTTGCCACTTGGATCTAATTGCCACATAGAATATTTTGCATTAAAATAAGTTGTTGCACCATCGTAATAGCCAGATTGATACAATACATGTAAGTTAGGATTCTCTGCCATAGCCTGACGCAAGTTTTCTCTTGTATTATCATTACTGTTATCCCAAGGACGCACACTTCCAAACATGTTGTATTTTAAATCTGTTTTATAATTTAGTTCTTCACGTAAATAATAATTAATGGCTGGAGTAAAGGAATGTAGCCACGAAGTAATTTCAGAATTGTAATCTGGGCTATCCCCAGCATTTTTTTTATCAATCCCTAAATATCTAGAATCCAATCGACCCACTGTAAATCCTTTATCTCGCTTCAATTCTTTCCAAAAATAGGAGGTAGGTACCGCTAAATTATTATCTAGTACGGCTTGTTTTGAGAGTCCTGAATAGCGTGCGACTTCTGTTGCTATTGCATCTTTGTCGGCAGCACTTAATGAGCCTCCTTTTGATAATGCGGGAATCAATTCATTAATTGCGTATGCTTCAACTTCAGGCAAAATTTCTAATAAATCTTTGTTTTGTAAATCTGCACTTAATGCCTTTTGATGCCAAGCTGCAGCAGTAAAATAAGGTAGATTTATTCCATTAGAAACAGGATTGTCTTGACGCAACACTTTATAATCTGCAGGAGAAACCATAATAACACCGTTTAAATACATCCATTGCGAACCTTGTAGTGCTTTTGCTAAACCAGCAACTCTTGTTCCTCCATAACTTTCACCGATAATATATTTAGGTGATCTCCACCTGTTATTTCTTGTCACAAAGGTGTTTATCCATTCTGCTAAATATTGGATATCCGCGTTCACACCAAAAAATTGTTTTCGGTCTGGGTAATTTCCTTCTTGGTCTTTTACCATTCTAGAATAGCCCGTATTTACAGGGTTTACATATAATATGTCTGCAACATCTAATACTGAATACGGATTCGATTTTACACCATAAGGTTGAACTGGGTAACCTTCATCGTCAATTTTTAAAATTTTTGGCCCTGTATATGCAACATGCATCCAAACAGAAGCAGAACCAGGCCCTCCATTAAACGAAATTAATAACGGCCTGCTTGTGTCATCTTTAATATCTGTTCGTTTGTAATACGTATAAAATAACGAAGCAACGACGTCTCCGTCATTATTCCAAACAGGCTGCGTTCCGATAGTGGCAGTATATGGAAATGATACTCCGTTTGCAGTTGTTTCATGTTTTGTAATAACGGTGGAATCTACAGTTATTGTACGAGATTGTCCGTATGTAATTGCGCTAACAAGGACAGAACAAAATAGAAGGATAGTTTTTTTCATTTGAAATAAAAATTTGATGGATAAAAATAGTGAAAATAAAGTAGGAAGAAATTTATTTAACTTTTTATGAGAATAGCCTGTTCCAGTTCTTTTTGTGTTGGTTTTTCAAACCATGTTTCCATAAAATCAAAATTCTCTTGTGTAACTTCAAATTCAAAAGTGTCTCCCTTTTCAGAGTTTCTTTTTAAAACTCGTTGAAGTCGAGTTTCTTTGGGAATGTCGAGATAATGAAGTTTGATTTCATATCCATTCGTATTTGCAAAATTTCGAAATTTTTGACGATGTTCCACCTTTGATAACCCTAAGTCTAAAATTGAATCAGTTCCAGATTGTTCTAATTGATTAACTAAATCTAGAATCAATTTTTCAGATCTTCCAATACGTTCTAGAAACCATTCCAAGCCATCTTTATCAGTCTTGTCAGGTAAGAATAAGGTGTTGTTCCACTTATCTATAGAAAAGATAATCCCTTTGACCTTTTCTTTTAATTGATTGGAGTAGGTTGTCTTTCCAGAGCCAGTATTGCCAACAATGAGATGAATCATGAATTTTCAAAGTTTATTGTAAATGTACCAAAAAGTTGACTCAACAAACTTTATTTTAATACATAAAATTTAACTTTTGGTACGATTATTTCTTGCTACTTTTGATCAACATTAAAACCAACTTGATGCACTTTATTAAAATGCTATCTAGAGTAACTTTGATTTTTTCATTTGTTATCTCTTGTTCACATGTCCCTGATTCGGCCAAAACTAGAATTCTTTTTATTGGAAATAGTTATACTTATTACAATAGCTCTCCAGAATTATTAAAGTCAATGGTCAAAGAAAAATTTCCAAACCATGAAATTGAAATAAAATTAGTAAGTCAAGGCGGAATGACATTGAAAAGACATTGGGAAGAAGGACATGCCTTGGAAACTATTAAATCGAAAGATTGGGATTATGTGGTTTTGCAGGAACAGAGTAAACTAGGCATGGGACTTATTATTGATAATGATATATATTTTGGGAATACTGATAATTTTTTTGAATACGCTAGAAAATTCAATACTGAAATTAAAAATATAGGAGCAAAAACTGTTTTTTTTATGACATGGTCTACTAAAAACAAACCAAATGAACAGGTGATTCTGACACATGCATATAACCAAATAGCAAGTGAATTAGATGCAATTCTTGCGCCCGTAGGGTTAGTTTGGGATAAATTAAGAGTAAATAATTCTCTTAGTTTATACGACCCGGACGGCTCGCACCCATCTGAATATGGCTCGTTTTTAGTTGCCTCGACCATATTTTCAACAATTTTTAAAGAATCAACAGAAGGGCTTTCAAATAAAATATCAGGTTTTCGATTGTCAAGTAGAGGTGAGCCTTCTGAAGAGGAAGAAATCTTATTGCAATTAAATCAAAAGAATATAGAATTCATTCAAAAATCAAGTTGGAATGTTGTGAGTAAATTGGCAAAGAAGGGTGGCTATTTAAAATTAAATGAGCCTACGACAACGTACTCAATTCCTGAAATCATTATTGGAGATGAGATTAATTCGGAAAAGATTGACGGACGTTGGTATGGAACTTCAACCTATAATAATGTTTATCTGGGGTTAATTTTAGACATAACTTCTCAGTCAACAGGTATGGAAGCCGAAATTTCTTTTTTTACTCCTGATAGAACTGATATGTTAAAAGTTAAGAAGGTTGTTGTTGAAGATGATCTTTTAAAAGTGATTATTTCGGATTCTATTAGAAATATGAATTCTAAAATAAGATTTACATTAAAAAATGGAGTGCTAGAAGGGGTCTCAGAATCTTTTGGAGGGAATATAAAAAATTATAAAAATTGGAACCTCTCGAGGGATAATATTAAAGGAGGTGTTGACTTGGAACAGTTGCTTAATATGATATCCGATTTTAATGTAGATATAAAGAATAGAAATTATATAGAGGCTTCTTTAAGGCATTATAATAAATATAGTAAACTGGTCGGAGAAGAATACAAGCCATCAGAAAACTACTTAAATGCGCAGGCATACAACTATTTTCAGAGCGGTGAAAACGAATTAGGAATGGATGTTTTATCTTTGGTGCTTGAATTTTACCCTAACTCAATAAACACTTATATCAGTTATGGCGAAGCTTTAAATAGACTTGGAAAGCAAAAGGAGGCTATTGATATATTTAAAAAAGGAATTGAAATTGCCTTGAAAAATGAAGATCCATTATTACCGGTAATTCAATCAAATTTAGATGATTTAAATGAAAACAAAGCGTTAGATGAAATTCCACCACCACCTCCGCCTCCAAATAGATAGTATAAAAAAACTCCTTCTATTTTTAGAAGGAGTTTTTTTATATAGAATTCAATATTTTTAAATTAAAGCAGGGTATGCTTTAGGATTCGCTTCGTGCATAATTTTATATGCGGCTTCAAAGATGTCGTTTTCATTTGGTTTAGAATAATAGTCACCATCAGTACCATAAGCAGGTCTGTGAGCCTTAGCACTTAAGGTTGCCGGTTTAGCATCTAAGTATTCGTATCCATTCTGGTTTTCGAGTACTTCTTGCAGGATATATGCAGAACCTCCACCTGGAACATCCTCGTCAACAATCAATAACCGGTTAGTTTTTTGTAAACTTTTAACAATATCATGTTTAATGTCAAATGGTAAGAGAGATTGTACATCAATTACTTCAACATTTATATTTACATGTAACAAATCTTTCGCTACTTGTTCTACAATGCGTAAAGTAGATCCGTAAGAAACTATAGTAATATCATCTCCTTCTTTTAACGTTTCTACAACTCCAAGCGGAGTAGTAAATTCTCCAAGATTGGTTGGCAACTCTTCTTTTAGTCGATATCCATTTAAACATTCAATTACTACTGCAGGTTCATTAGCTTGTAAGAGCGTATTATAAAAGCCTGCCGCTTTTGTCATGTTTCTAGGGACCAATAAGTGTATGCCTCTAAATGCACCAAGCATCATAGCCATTGGTGATCCAGAATGCCAAATTCCTTCAAGTCTATGTCCTCTAGTTCTAATAATTACAGGAGCAACTTGTTGGCCAAAAGTTCTATAACGCAAGGTTGCAATATCATCACTCATTATTTGGAGTGCATAGATTAGATAATCTAAATACTGAATTTCTACAATTGGTCGAAGTCCTCTTAAAGAAAGACCAATACCTTGTCCCATTATTGATGCTTCTCTAATACCAGTATCTGCAATCCGAATCGCTCCAAACTTTTCTTGTAATCCTTCTAAACCTTGATTTACATCTCCAATAAACCCAACATCTTCTCCGAAGGTCATTAATTGAGGATATTTATTGAATAAGGCGTCAAAATTATCACGAATTACAATTCTTGCATCGACATGGTTAGACGTTTCACTATAAGAAGGTTGAATGCCTTCAATTGCCGTCGTAGCATTTAAACTGTCATCGTATAATTCAGAACTATATTTTTCTTGAATGTTGCGTTGCTTCGTTTTTAACCAATGTAAAAACTGATTTTTCTCATCAGAAGTATCATTGGCTAAGAATGGTAAAGCTTTTCTAAGAAGCGTAAAAATATCTTTTCTTAAAGGCTCATGTAATGATTTTAAATCATTTACGGTTTTTTGTAAAAACTGTTTGTTAGAACTTTTAAACGCTGCTTTTTCTAAATAAGGTATTGCTTCATGTAAATCTGCATAGATGGATTCCGTATAAGATTTCCAAGCGTTTCTTTTTGCAATACTCACTTCTTTTTTAGCTGCTTTTTCAATAGCAATTAAATCGTCTTCTGAGTCTATAAATCTTAAGATTTCTCCATTCGATTCCAATTCAAAATCAAGAATCCATTCGCGCATTTTTAAATTACAATCGTGGTCTCTTTCCCATTGCAAGCGTTCTTTAGATTTATAACGCTCATGAGACCCAGAGGTCGAATGACCTTGTGGCTGTGTTACCTCTGTAACATGAATTAAAGCAGGGACATGTTCTTTACGCGCTAATTCTGCAATTTTATTATAGGTGTCAATTAATTGTACGTAATCCCATCCCTTAACTGTTACTATTTCGTAACCTTTATTCTTAGAGTCTCTTTGAAATCCTTTTAAAACTTCAGAAATGTTTTCTTTTGTTGTGTGATGTTTTGCATGTACCGAAATACCATATTCGTCGTCCCAAACACTTATAACCATAGGAACTTGTAATACTCCTGCTGCATTAAACGTTTCAAAAAACAATCCTTCACTAGTGCTGGCGTTTCCAATAGTACCCCAAGCAATTTCATTTCCTTTTTTAGAAAAGTTCTTACTGTGTTCTTTTACGGTATCTAATTCTCTATAAACTTTAGAAGCTTGTGCTAAACCGAGCAGTCTTGGCATTTGACCAGCGGTTGAAGATATATCGGCAGAAGTATTGTATTGTTCTGTAAGATTGTTCCATGTGCCATCGGGCTTTATGCTTTGAGTTGCAAAATGTCCTCCCATTTGTCTTCCAGCTGAAAAAGGTTCAGCATTTACATCAGGATGTGCATACAGGCCAGCAAAAAACTGTTGTGGTGTTAATTCACCCAGAGCAAACATAAAAGTTTGATCTCTATAATAGCCAGATCTGAAGTCCCCTTTTTTAAAGGCTTTGGCCATAGCTAATTGCGGAATTTCTTTTCCGTCACCAAATATTCCAAATTTTGCTTTTCCGGTCAACACCTCTTTTCTCCCTAGCAAACTACATTCTCTACTCAATACTGCAATCCGATAATCATTTAAGATTTCTTCTCTAAATTGCTGGAATGAAAGTTGTTCGGTGTTTTTAGAAGTTTTTTCAGAGACCATGGGATGATTTTATGGACTGCAAATTTAAGAATATTTAATGAATTATCAAAATGAGGCGTATTATTTAAATTATTTTCACTAAAAAAAGCCTCTTCTAGCGAAATTAATAATTTTTTTAGGATTTATTGATAATACGAATCTTATCCTTGTTGGATAGGCCTCTTGAGTGATTTCCCAACCATTATTGGAATACACTGGAAAATAGACTTCTAGGATTTCATGTACAAAATTTAACCGTATTCCATTCTCATAGGCAAAAAATGTGGACTCATTTTTACTTTTCAATAAAGCCACATCATTGTACACCTCAATCCATCGCCATAATCCAATACTAGAGTTAAAGGAAACCATCCATTGATTTGCAAAGTTTTTTTCAACATGTGATTTAAAACCTCCTTCACTAGTAATGTACTGTTGGCTAAAAAAACCAGATTCTTCTGAACGACCGAAGAAATTTAATCGGAAGAGGTAATCGTTTTGCTTAGATAAACCATAACTAAAAAAGTCAGATTCAGTTTTGTTACGTAAAAATACACCTGCAAACAATCTAAAATCAAATTGTCTTAAGTTATCCGTTAATCTTCGATATCTGAGATCGTATGATAGTTTGGTAAAATCACTTTCAAATTCCAAATTTGTGGCATGTCTAAAATCTTCAATAAGTGCAGGTTTCGAATACACATAACTCAAACTGAAAATGTTGTATTTATACTCTTCTGGGTTTGGTGCTATCTCATTAGGATCAATATCTCTTTGTATCGCCGATAAACTAGCAATTAATGCGCTACCTCCAACATCTCTTAAACTCTTTCGTTTAAAATTAAGAACTGCATAGGGTGAGAATGTTTGATATGACAAATCGGTATCGTAGTGGAAATAACTACCGGCAAAACCCAATTGTAGTCTGTCTATAACTGTTTCCTCAGGTGTATATTCATAAAGCAAAGAAAATGAACCAGTTAAACTTTGAGATTTTATTCCATAAAAAGGTTGAAGCCTGTAAGAGAATGGTTTGTTTAATAGTGATTTGTTTGAGAAGTTTAACCCAATTTGCAAACCATCATAGTAGTTGTATTTTCCCTTGGCATCATAAAAGATTTGATTGTAATATGGGTTTTCAATATCCTTAAATAATTTAAATTTAACTGGGCGGTCGAATAGTCTTTTTTTAACACTCTTCCAGTTGTCTCTTAGGTTTAATTCTGGATACTTAAACTCATAATTTAATGCGAGTCTATCAATGCTGTCTTTAGGTATTCTTACAGTGGCCGTAGAGTCTATATTTGAATACCATTTTTTATATTTAATTTCGTTATTGTTGACACCATAAAGCATTACTGGAACTGTAATGTTTCGCTTGTTTTTTATCACTACATCGATAGAATCTCCTACGACGTTAATCTTTTTGATGGTATAGTCTATTTTCTTTTTTGATTGTACATAGTCTCCAAAAAACCATGAAAGATCTTTACCTGTGCTATTAATCAAGTTGTTTTTAAACGATTTACTTGAACTATTTTTGAGAACATTCTCATTATAAAATTCTTTTATGTTTTCTGAAATAAGATCTTTACCTATATAGGCATCTAAGTATTCTAGCCCAAGACCTGCTTTGTATTTGTTTACAAGTTTACGATTGAAATTAGAAAGGGAATCGGCACTTTTGCTCAATGCTTGATCTACATTTTTTCGGGCAGCGAATTGATATACAAAAGGGTATTTATCATTAAAATCTAGTTTGGCCAAATTAAAAGTTCTGATACCCCACACTTTTGATATGTTTCCAATAGCCTTTATTTCTGGGTAATAGGTTTCAACATATTTCATCATTAAATAATGCTGAATTCCATCTGCTAGCCACATATCTTCTCTACGATTTATTAATAACGTATTGTCTATATATGTTTTAGATAAAATTTTAAACATTTTAATGTCCCATTCAAAAGCATCAGAAAAAGGTTGAATAAAAGAAGGTAGTTGGTTTAATCCATATACTGGATTTTTTAAATAAGCAATCCTGTCAACAAATAGTTTTTTATGAGGGTATTTTCCGAGTTGCTCTTCTAAAAACGCCATTTCTCTCCCTAATATATCGCGTCTAACATTTAGATCTAAATTTACCGACTTCATATTAGATTCTATGATAACATTGTCCGTTTCGTAATTGGTATAATCAACTATTGGACTGATCGATAGTTCTATATCTACACGTTTTTTTCCTTTTAAATGATAAATTCTATCATTATTATTTGTTTCGGTAGTACCGATTAAACTAGAGCTTAATCTGTAAAACTTCGGAACGGCAATTTTGATGTCATAATCTGCAATATCCATATACAAATCATCCATGTTTAAATTGCTCATTAACTCCCATTTATCCGTATAATTTGCAGGAACTAGATACCAATATCTTAAATTAAAAAATTCTCGATTTCGGCCATAGCTGGTATACTTATCAGATGGGATTCTAACTGTGTAGGTAAGATTTAACTGAGTTGAACCCCTAGGTTGAATTGTTTCATTAAGTGGAATTGCAATTATATCAGCAATTCCATTATATTCAATAAAATTGATTGATTGAAAATCAATTGAAATGTTTTTTATGGTTGTTTCTCCACGGTGTTTGTCTTTTGCAAAATATAGTGTTTTGTTATAATCTTCAATTAGTCTTTTTGCCAGTGGTGTTTCATTATCTCTATACCCATTCATCCAATTATGAAGGAAAATTGTATCTAATGGTTTTTCAGAGTTATTATTAAAAATAATTTGCTGTTGTATATGAAGAGCGTAATTTTCAATATCTAAAGATGCATCAATCTTTATTTCATTGGTTTGTGCTTGGATAAAAAACGTCCAAAGCAATAGAAAACCGACAAGAATTTTTTGAATCTTCACAACAATTTGGTAGGATTAAATCTCTATAACTTACTAACGCATTAAATGTACCGTTTTGGTATAAATAATGCGTTAAAATAAAGAAATTTATAAATTGAATTTTAAAAGTTTGGACTCAAACTATATTTTTTGTAGAATTCATTTATCACATCAATTACTTCATCTTCGGTATCAACTAATGAAATAAGGTCTAAATCCGTTTCACTAATGCTGCTATATTTTTTGAGCAGCGTGTCTTTAACCCAGTCTAATAATCCACTCCAAAACTCGGTGCCAACTAATATAATAGGGAACGCGCCAATTTTTTTTGTTTGAATTAAAGTAAGTGCTTCAAACATTTCATCTAAGGTTCCGAAACCTCCTGGCATTACAACAAATCCTTGCGAGTATTTTACAAACATTACTTTACGAACAAAGAAATAATCGAAATCTAGATTTTTATCTTTATCGATCCATGGATTGTCGTGTTGTTCAAATGGCAATTCAATATTTAATCCAACCGAAACACCTTTTCCTCTATGAGCACCTTTATTACCAGCCTCCATAATTCCAGGTCCTCCACCGGTAACTACTCCATATCCATTTTGTGATAATTTATATGCGGTACGTTCTGCTAATTCGTAATATTCATGACCAGGTCGTAATCTGGCAGAACCAAAAATACTAACGCAAGGACCTATTTTACTAAGTTTTTCATAGCCCTCAACAAATTCTGCCATAATTTTAAAAATGGCCCAAGAATCATTGGTTTTAACTTCGTTCCATGTTTTGTGCTTGAATTTTTCTTTTATTTTTCTATCTTCATTTGGACTCATAATCATTTATTTTTTTGCAATTTCTAAAAAAGTGAGCCTGCTAAGATAGTTCTTTTATTAGGAATTTAGAGGTGTAACTTTTTTTGTTTTTAACAATTGATTCTGGGGTTCCAGTGCATAGAATTTCGCCTCCTTTTTTACCGCCTTCGAGTCCTATATCAATAATATGATCTGCGAGTTTTATAACATCCATATTATGCTCAATTACCAATACTGTATTTCCTTTATCGGTAAGTTTATTCAATACTTCCATTAGTACGCGAATATCTTCAAAATGTAAGCCAGTAGTGGGTTCGTCTAAAATATAGAATGTATTTCCAGTATCTCTTTTGGAAAGTTCAGACGCTAATTTTATTCGTTGTGCTTCACCACCAGATAATGTTGTAGACTGTTGCCCTAAAGTGATATAACCCAAACCAACATCTTTGATTGTCTTTAATTTCTTGTAAATCTTCGGGTATTTTTCGAAGAAATCAGCCGATTCATTTATGGTCATATTTAGAACATCAGATATAGATTTTCCTTTATGCCTAATCTCTAAGGTTTCTCTGTTAAATCTTTTTCCTTGACATGTTTCGCATTCAACTTCTACATCTGGTAAAAAATTCATTTCAATAATCCTAACACCACCTCCTTGGCAAGTTTCACAACGACCGCCCTTGACATTAAAAGAAAAACGACCAGGTTTATAACCTCTAATCTGAGATTCAGGAATCTTTGTAAAAATACTTCTAATATCACTAAAAACACCCGTATATGTTGCAGGGTTAGATCGAGGCGTTCTTCCTATAGGAGATTGATCTATGGCAATAATTTTATCTATATGCTCTAGACCTTTTATGGATTTATAAGGCATCGGTTTTTTTACACCGCGGTAAACATGATGATTTAAAATAGGGTAGAGGGTTCCGTTTATTAAGGTTGATTTTCCACTTCCAGATACCCCTGTTACACAGATTAATTTACCAAGAGGGAATTCGGCTGTAACATTTTTTAAATTATTACCACTTGCTCCTTTTAGAACTATTTTATTGCCATTTCCTTTTCTTCGTTGCTTTGGAATTTCTATTTTTTTTCGCTCGGTTAAATAGTCAGATGTTAGTGTTTTATGCAACTTTAATTCTTCGAAAGAACCTTCACTCACAATTTCACCGCCATGTCTGCCGGCACCAGGACCAATATCTAAAACATAATCAGCTTTTTCAATCATGTCCTTATCATGTTCAACGACTAATACCGAATTGCCAACATCTCTTAACTTAACCAAAGAATCGATTAATTTTTGATTATCTCGTTGATGAAGTCCGATACTAGGTTCGTCCAAAATATATAGAACTCCAACTAATTGAGATCCTATTTGAGTGGCTAATCTAATTCGTTGTGCTTCTCCGCCAGATAGTGATTTCGAAGTTCTGTCAATGGTTAGATAATCCAATCCAACATCCACTAAAAACTGAATACGTGTTCGTATCTCTTTTATTATTTCTGAACCAATTGTTAATTGACGTTCTGTTAGATTTTGTGAAATATCTTTGAACCAATTTGCCATTTCAATCACATCCATTTGTGCTAAGTCGGCAATGTTATTACCATCTATTTTAAAATGAAGCGCTTCTTTTTTAAGGCGTTTACCATGGCAGGTTGTGCAATTAACTTCATTCATAAAACCTTTAGCCCATCTTTTAATAGAAGTAGATTCAGAAGTATTGTATTGGCTTTGAATAAAATTGATGATTCCTTCAAAGTCTATTTCATAATTTCGGGTTATCCCCATGGTTTTTGAGGCAACCTTAAATTTCTCGTTTCCTCCATTCAAAATAATATCTAAAGCTTCTTTAGGAATTTTGGATATAGGATCTGTTAATTTAAAATTATAACGTTCTCCAATTAATTCTAATTGTTTAAAAATCCAACTGCTTTTTTGTTCACCAATTGGCGCAATTGCTCCATTCTTAATAGACATAGAATTATCCGGAATAATCTTGGTCTCGTTAACAATGTTTATTTTTCCTAATCCATTACAAGTTTGGCAAGCCCCTTTAGGCGAGTTGAATGAGAAAGTATTTGGTTCAGGATTTTGATAGGCAATTCCCGTTGTTGGACACATCAATTCTCTACTAAAGTAGCGAGGTTTTTCAGCGTCATGCTCTAACACCATCATTACATTGTTTCCAGAGTATAATGCTGTTACAATAGATTCAGATAAACGTTTTTCGATGGATTCATTTATTTGTAAACGATCAATTACAATTTCAATATCATGGTTTTTGTAACGGTCTAATCGCATTCCTTTTTCGATGTCTACAATCTCGCCATCAACACGAACCTTTACAAAACCTTGCTTGGCAATTTGCTCAAATAACTCTCTATAATGCCCTTTTCTAGATTTTACTACCGGGGCAAGGATATTTACTCTTTTTCCATCAAAATCATTTAAAATAAGTTGGCGAATATGCTCATCGCTATAACTCACCATTTTTTCTCCAGTATTGTATGAATATGCATCTGATGCTCTGGCAAAGAGTAATCGCATAAAATCATAGATTTCGGTTACGGTTCCTACCGTTGATCTAGGGCTTTTATTTGTTGTTTTCTGTTCAATAGCAATTACAGGAGATAAACCGTCAATTTTGTCAACATCCGGTCGTTCTAATCCGCCTAAGAATTGACGTGCATATGCAGAAAAAGTTTCTATATATCTTCGTTGTCCTTCAGCATAGATAGTATCAAAGGCTAATGAGGATTTTCCACTACCACTTAGACCGGTTATAACCACCAATTTTTCACGTGGTATACGAACATCAATATTCTTTAAGTTGTGAACCCTCGCTCCTAAAACATCTATATATTCTTGCTGATTTTTCATGTAAAATATTGGAAAAACGCAAAGTTACAGAAATGTTATTAGAAAATTATATAATGTGAGTTTATACTTGTCAGTTACTTTTTGATAATTATTATAAATTCGATAGGCAATAGTGTTTTCACTTTACTATTTTTAGCACTTAAAATTTATTTACATGGAATTATTAGATAGTTGGATAGCATCGTTTGCTTCTTTTGTATGGGGATTGCCCTTATTAGTGTTGTTAATAGGAGGAGGGTTGTATCTTTTAATTCTGTCAAAATTTTTGCCTTTTCGCTATTTAGGACACGCTATCCAAGTATTACGTGGAAAGTATGATGACCCTAATGATCCTGGACAAATTAGTCATTTTCAGGCCTTAGCAACTGCTTTATCTGCTACTGTAGGTATGGGTAATATTGCTGGAGTTGCAGTAGCAATATCAATTGGTGGTCCTGGGGCAGTATTTTGGATGTGGATTAGTGCAATTGTAGGGATGTCTACAAAATTTTTCACGTCTACACTGGCTATTATGTATCGAGGGAAAGATAGTGCAGGTGAACTACAAGGAGGACCGATGTATTTTATAAGAGAAGGATTAGGGGCCAAATGGAAACCTTTAGCCGTTATGTTTAGTATTTGTGGTTTAATTGGAGCCTTTCCAATTTTTAATGTAAATCAACTAACACAAGCTATTAATGATATTTTATTAAAACCAAATGGAGTAGATGTTGGCTTAGGTTCTAATATTATTATCGCGTTAATTCTTGTTGCGCTTACTTCTGTGGTTATTTTAGGAGGCTTGAAAAGAATAGGTAAAACGGCTTCTAGATTAGTACCATCTATGGTGGTGTTATATTTTGTGTTGGTCGTTATCATTTTGGTGGTAAATATGAATGAAGTTCCAAAATACTTTTTAATGATTTTTACAGATGCATTTGAAGCGAACCATATGAAAGGTGATGCTGTTTTTGGAGGAGTTTTAGGAGCATTAATTATCCATGGAATTCGAAGAGGAGCATTTTCTAATGAGGCCGGAATAGGAACAGCGCCAATGGCGCATGGAGCGGCAAAAACGGATGAGCCAGTAAGAGAAGGTTTAGTTGCAATGTTAGGCCCAGCAATTGATACACTCGTTGTATGTACTTTAACCGCTTTAGCAATTTTAGTAACTGGTGTTTGGCAAACAACAGAAGCAAATGGAGTAAGTTTAACAGCTTCGGCGTTTAATAATGCCATTCCGTCGATTGGAAGTTATTTACTCTTGTTGTGCATTGCTATTTTTAGTATTTCTTCCTTGTTCTCCTATTCGTATTACGGAACAAAATGTATGTCGTACTTGTTTGGTGCAGATAAAAAACATTATTACAACTATTTTTACATCGCTAGTATCGTTATTGGAGCAACAACATCATTAAGTATGATGATTAATTTGATTGATGGCGTATTTGCATTAATGGCTATACCAACAATGACAGCGACTATTATTTTAGCACCAAAGGTTGTTAAAGAGATTAAGAGTTATACTTCAAGATTGAAGTCAGGAAATTAATCAGTAGAAAAAGTAGTTTCTAGAAAAACTTTTTGCCATTCATCATTTACTAAAATGCCGACTTTATAGTTGTATTTTGTTTGGTTTACATATTCCCATAAATCGGTAACTATACTTTCACCATATTGGTAGGTGTAATAAATGTCATTTTCAATAAAGGTTATGTCGCCAGTAGTTACACCACCAAAAACATCAAATTCCCAAAATTTGTAGGTGCTAGAAGAGGTGTCATACATTCGTACACCATGGTTGCGATTTCCGTATTTTTCTTTAGTTTCATCTATAGACCCTTTCGTTTTTGAAATAATAATGGATTCATTTAAATCCAATGAAAAAGAAATTTCCTGCTTAAAAGGGCTGCCATCTCCCCAATTCCCATTTGCTTTCCAAACTTTGTTTACTAAATGTTTTAAAGGAGTTGTATTTACAGATTGAGAAAAACTCAAAAGAGGAATTAGGACAAATAAAAGTGAGAAATGAATTTTCATGATATCAAATTTTATTCTCAAAGATAAGAATACAAAACAAAAAAAAGGCTGCTCTTCAGAGCAGCCTTTTCATATATAATTCGTGTGAATTATTTTACTTTCATCATGAACCCTTTATCAGCCCAAACAAATTTGACACCTTTTTCGGTTACTTTATAAGTCAAGTTTTCTGATGATTCTTTTAGAGATTTTGCCTTAACTTCTACTCTTAAAGCATCATCTGCTTCCTTATAAGAAGACGAACCCCAAGCATCATTTTTATTACTAAAAATTGCTGTCCAGTTATCATTTTCATTGGGAATAATAAAGAAACCATATGTTCCTGCAGCCAAATCTTGGCCATTTACTTTCACTGCTTTGTCAAATGAAATTGTAGTATTTTCGTTTGCACCAGCTCTCCATACTTTAGCATAAGGAACTAAATTTCCATAGATTGTTCTTTCCTTAACTCTCGGCGAACTGTATTTAATTTCAACGTTCGCTTCTGCGATTGTTCCTGTTACTGTTTCAGCCGGACTTTTTTGTCCAAAAGTTACAGCAGACACTAACATAATAAGAGATAGGATTAGTTTAGATTTCATAATTGTTTTGATTTTAATTAGTTATTGTAATAATTATTTAGACCATTCTGCAATGGATTCTTTATTCATTTTAACGTAGTCTGCGTTTTTGTATTTTTCAGCAAGTTTCAAAGATTTTTCAGCGATGGCAACTGCTTCTTTCTTTTTATTCAAACCTGCATAAATTAAAGATTGCTGACGTAGAACCCAGAATTTTTGATTTTCACCATCCATTTCAACAGCTTTATCTATCCAAGTTTTTGCTTGATTTAAATCTTTGCCTGATGATAAGTAATAAACCGCCGCTTGAAAGTAGTCATCTCCCTTAGGTCCTGCCATTGTAGTTTCAATACTTTTCATTGCTATTGCATCTGAAGGAACTCCAACGTTTAATCTAACCATTGTTTTTTCCCAAGCAATATAAAGGTTAGCAGAATCATTAGTAAAATCACCAAATGCAATAGTAAAGGACTCCCAAGCATTTGTCATTTGTCCAGTTTTTACATTAACTTTTAATGCTACTTTAGAATTGTCTAATTCCTGTGGTGCTCCACCTGCATTATATTCTGTGTAAAATATCACATCCCAAGAATCTTCAGATGGGATAGAAAATATTGCGTATGTACCTTTCTTCAATTCTTGACCTTCGATAGTAACGTCATCTCCAAAAGATATAGAAGTTCTCATATTGGCTCCAGTTCTCCAAAGTTTTCCGTAAGGCACTAAATCGCCAAAAACAACTCTTCCTCGCATAGAAGGACGTGAGTAGTCAACCTTTATTGTTGTCATTCCAACAGTTTGCTCAATTTTTGCACCTGGACTCGGTTGAGGTGTTTGTATTTGGGCATTTAGCGCAAAAGTAACACTCAAAATACTTAGTAGTGTAGTAAATTTTTTGATCATAATATTTCGTTTTTAGTTACACAAATATAAACATAAACCAAATCAAAAAATGGAGAGGAAGTAGTTTAACAAAAAATTATGAGTGTGCTTAGGTATACTTTTTCTTTCGAATGAAATTAAAAATAAGTCCAAATAATGCAATAATGAACAGAGGTAAAGCAATATTTAGAAACTGGTAAAAAGTACGAGACTGATACGCTTTTTCTCTATCTAACATTTTTAGTTCTATAGTTTTAGAGCGAATTTGTACCAAGCCTGTATCGTCTAATAGATAGTTTACACAATTCAATAAAAACTCTTTGTTTCCAAATTGTTGCCCAGTGTATTTATCAACACCTAGCGGCTCAGGAACCCCTCTAGTTACTTGGTTGGCAATAACATCTCCATCGGCAACAACGATCATTTTATTCTCTTCGGAAATGGGTTGCTGAAGTGATGTGCTAAAAGGTTGCACTCTGTTTTTATAGGCTGAATTAAATTTACCTTCTAAAAGCACCGCCAATGGGATATTTCCGTTATTAAATAATTTAGGATCTGGTTTTTCTGTAATCGTTTTTAAACTTATGATGGATGGTGTCCCTACAGTTTTTGATAGCGGCGAACTTTGCAATAAGACCGTTTTGTTAATATCATTGTTTAAAATATCTAAAGCGTTAGTAAATTTAAAATTGACTGGTTCTATGTGTTTGTTTATAGGGTGGTTATTTTTAGAAATGGCAACAGGGTAATATTTCCACAATAACTGATTGTATTGTGTTTGATTGCCGATTCTACCAGTGGCCAAAGGAATTTTGGCACTGTATAAATCTTGTACAAGAACAGGGTTAATTCGAACGCCATAACTAAATAATTGATCAGTCAGGTTTAAATCTCTAGGAAATGCTAATGATTCTCCCGTATCCATTAAGCTATCTAATTCGGCATGTGTTTTATCAAGTAACCATAATGATTTCCCTCCGTTGGTTATGAATTGATCCAGCGTATATTTTTCATTTTCGGTAAATTTCTCTGTGGGTTTTGCAATAATTGCTAAATCGAAATTAGTTAATTGCGATAGTGTTTTTTCCGGGTTGCTTTTAACAGAGTCTAGTGTAAAAGGAGCCAAATGATAATATTCTCCAATCTTCCTTAAAAAATCAGCAATGTAAATATCATCGAGTTCACCATTTCCTTTTATAATGGCAATTTTCTTTTCTTTTTTAGCAGTTATTTTATGAATAGCATCTGCAAAGGCATATTCTAAATTCTGTATTGCATTCTGTAATTGCTCGTCTTGACTTTGTGCATTGGTATCTTTTAATAAAGAAACCAATTCAATTTTTTTGCCTTTTTGTACTGTTGCCCAAGGGAAAATAATAACTTCCGAAGTCTGTCCATTCTTTTCGATAGTTAATTGACTCGGTTGAAGTCCACTTTCAATTAAGGCTTCGGTATCTGTATCTAATGGATTAATAAAGCGGAATCGTATATTAGGATTTTCAACCTTTAATTCCTCTAATAGTTGTCGTGTTTCATCAGATAAACGCTTAAATTCAGAAGGGAATTCTCCTTCTAGGTATACTTTTATAGTAATTTGAGAATTTACATTTTCCAAAATTATTTTGGCTGGGTTTGATAGCGTGTATCGACCATCTTCTGTTAAATCAAAACGATGGTAAAAATTATTCGAAATGAAATTTATTCCCAATACGCACACGATTAGAATTCCAATTCTCTTTATGTTTTTTGAATTAAGCACGTTCTAATCTAAATTTGGTTAGTACAAGAAAGAATCCTGAGATACTTAAAAAATAGATCAAATCTCTAGTGTCAATTACACCACGAGCCAAACTTTTAAAATGCGCTGACATGCCTGTTTTTTGAACGGTGTATTCTAAATTTCCAAATAAGGAATCCATAGCTTCAAAGCCAGCATACAAAAACAATGACAAGCAAACACCAATAATAAAGGTTGTAATCTGATTTTTAGAAAGAGTAGAGGTATATAATCCAATAGATATATATGTGCTTGCCAAAAACAAGAGTCCAATATATGAACCTAAAAGGCTTCCTAAATCAAAATTATTTGCAGAGTTCCCAAGCGCCCCAATGGAGTATACGTAAACCAAAGTTGGTACGATCGCAAATATAATGAGTATTAAGGCTGCAAAGTATTTACCAAATATTATTTGCCAAAGGCTTAAAGGTTTTGTCTTTAATATTTCTATGGTGCCTATGGCATATTCGTCAGAAAACATGCGCATGGTAATTGCTGGAATTAGAAATATGAAAATCCAAGGTGCTAAATAAAAGAATCCGTTTAAATCAGCAAATCCAGTATTTAAGATGTTAAAATCGCCATCAAAAACCCAAAGAAATAGACCATTTAACCCTAAGAATACCGCAATGACTAAATAACCAATGGGAGTAGAGAAAAATGCATTTAATTCTTTTTTTAAAATGGCAATCATATGTGTATTCGTAATTCTTTAAACAAACGCTCTATTTTTACGTTTGGTATTTTTATTCAAAAGTTATAGTTAATTGATCTCTGTAATCAAGTCCCAGTAAACTAGATGCACCTCCAACGGTTTTCATATTACTTCTGTAAATAGAAACTTCAATAAAATCAGAAGAATTGAAAATAATTAATTTTTGACCATCTTGATTCCGTTGTTCTTCAGGTAAATCAAAGTTGACAATGTCGCTATATTTTTCAAATATTTTATTGAATTTATAGCGGCCAGCATGCATTGTAAAAGGGCGTCCTTTTCCAATTTCATTAAACAATTTTCTATTAATATTTGTAATTACATTTCCGTAATTATCTATGTAAATTACACATCCAGTAATTTTAGTATTGTCAGACGAAATTACAGGCTGGATATCAATTAATCGTTTAAAATCTTCTATTACTCTACCAATAATTTCTAATGTGCCACCTCTTTTAATATGGCAAGCCACTTTAACGAAAACATCTAATACCGGAAAACTACTTTCTACACGATCATGAATATTAATCTCTACAATTTTCTCCGGTTTAAAATCAGACGCAATCATTGATATTACACCATTATTCGGACAGATAAAGAAGTGGTTGTCTAGTTTTAAGGCGATGTGATTCGTATCTTGATTTAATTCTGAATCTACACCAATAATATGAATACTCCCTTCAGGAAAACTCCTATAAGAGTTTTTCATAACATACGCAGTTTCAGCTATATTAAATGGTGAAATATCGTGCGAAATATCAACTATGGTGACATCAGGAAGTTCAGTGTAAATCGCTCCTTTTACTGCCCCAACAAAGTGGTCTTTCAATCCGAAATCGGTAGTTAAAGTTATTAAAGACATTTGTTAATTACTTCCTGCGGTTAATTGTTGGTTGCAATAATAAATTTATAAATTTGTTTACAAATCTAATCAATATTCAACTATTATTGATTCGTTTTTACAAGCAATTTTCTAACAAAAAACCAAAAACAATAATCATTTGAACGAGCGCCTAATAGAACTTACCGATATCAACCCAAATGATTTGTTTGGGCCAAGAAATAGTAATGTAGACATTTTAAAAAAGTACTACCCAAAACTAAAAATTGTTGCCAGAGGAACAAAGTTAAAAGCATTTGGAGAACCTGAAATTTTGGATGTTTTTGAAAAAAAGGTGCAACGGCTAATTATTCATTTTAATAAGTATAATAAGTTAGACGAAAACAGTATTGAACGTATTGTCGCTTCTGATGATGTTGCTCCGAAAAACCATGCAAAATCTGATGGTGTATTAGTACATGGTGTAGGCGGGAAATTAATTAAACCACAAAGTCCGAACCAGCAAAAGATGGTAGATAACATGCAAAAGAATGACATGCTGTTTGCTGTTGGCCCTGCCGGAACAGGGAAAACTTACACTGCGGTTGCTTTAGCTGTTAGAGCTTTAAAAGAAAAAGAAGTTAAACGAATTATTCTAACGCGACCTGCTGTGGAGTCTGGTGAAAAATTAGGTTTTTTACCAGGTGATATGAAAGAGAAGTTAGATCCATATATGCAGCCTTTATATGATGCCCTTAGAGATATGATTCCGTTTGAAAGATTGGATTCTTATTTAGAAAAAGGAGTAATTCAAATAGCGCCATTGGCATTTATGAGAGGTAGAACTTTAGATAATGCTTTTGTTATTTTAGATGAAGGGCAGAACACCACACATAGTCAAATGAAAATGTTTTTGACTCGTATGGGAAAAAGTGCCAAGTTTATAATAACGGGTGATCCAGGTCAGATAGATTTACCGCATCGACAAGTTTCTGGTTTAAAAGAAGCCTTGCTGGCTTTAAAAGATGTTAAGGGAATTTCAATGGTTTATTTAGATGATAAAGATGTAGTTCGTCATAGGTTAGTTACACATATTATTAAAGCATTTAAAAGTATAGAATCTGAATAGCGGGTTGTATCTTTGCAATTGAATATTAAAATTTAAGAATTGTCACCTTTTGTTCAAATGAAAGGTCTGTTTTATAACACAACAATGAATACAATTAACGATACGAATTATAATTTTCCGAATCAAAAATCTATTTATAAAGGAAAAGTAAGAGAGGTTTATAATATTAATGATGAGGTTTTAGTGATGATTGCTACCGATAGGTTATCCGCTTTTGATGTAATTATGCCAAGACAAATTCCTTTTAAAGGACAAATTTTGAATCAGATTGCCGCCAAAATGATGGATGCAACTTCAGATTTGGTTCCAAACTGGATTGTTGATATTCCAGATCCAAATGTTGCTGTTGGTCATTTATGTGAGCCGTTTAAGGTAGAAATGGTAATTCGTGGATATTTAAGTGGACACGCAGCAAGAGAGTATAAAATTGGTAAAAGATTGTTGTGTGGAATGCCTATGCCTGAAGGGATGAAAGAGAATGATAAATTCCCTGAACCAATTATTACACCTTCAACAAAGGCTGACAACGGTGAACATGACGAAGATATTTCTAGAGAGGATATTTTAACAAATGGAATCGTTTCTGAAGAAGATTATTTGGTATTGGAAGATTATACTAGAAAACTGTTTCAACGTGGTAGTGAAATAGCAAACGAACGTGGACTAATTTTGGTTGATACTAAATATGAGTTTGGAAAAACTAAAGAGGGTAAAATTGTATTGATTGATGAAATTCACACACCTGATTCTTCTCGTTATTTTTACAAAGATGGATATCAAGAAAGACAAGAAAGAGGAGAGGCTCAAAAACAATTATCTAAAGAGTTTGTGCGCCAATGGTTAATAGAAAATGGTTTTCAAGGAAAGGAAGGGCAGCAAATACCGGAAATGTCTGATGAAAAATTAATTGAGATTTCAAATAGGTATATTGAGTTATATGAGCAGATAACAGGTGAAAACTTTGTTAAAGCTGACGTTTCGGATGTTGAAAACAGAATCAATACTAATGTTAATGCTTTTTTAACTAAATAATATTTATGAAATCAAAATCATTGAAAATATATAAGAAACTCCTGTATTTGGGAGTTTTTCTTGTTTATATAGTAGGTATGGAAAATTTAAACGCACAGGACTGGGCAAATTTAGAAAGTTTCAAAGAGGCCAATACACCGTTTTTAAACGGAGATGAAGATGATCCCGAAGTTGTCTTTATGGGGAATTCTATAACAATAGGTTGGTACAATACCAATCCTGATTTTTTCAATACAAACAATTATGTAAATAGAGGTATTGGCGGACAAACAACTCCGCAGATGCTTGTTCGGTTCCGTCCAGATGTGATAGATTTAAAACCGAAAGTGGTCGTTATTTTGGCAGGAACAAATGATATTGCTGGTAATACGGGGCCTTCTACAATAAAAATGATCGCCGATAATATTTTTTCGATGTGTGAAATTGCCGAAGCAAATAATATTAAAGTTGTAATTTCTTCTGTTCTGCCGGTTTATGATTATCCATGGAAGCCTGGATTGGAGCCTGCTCAAAAAATTATTGATTTAAATCTTTTGCTAAAAGAATATGCCGCAAAAAATGGCCATGAATATTTGGATTATTTTTCATCAATGGTCGATGAAAGAAATGGGTTAATTACAGAATATGGTTATGACGGTGTCCATCCGAATGATGAAGGCTACAAAGTAATGACAGAATTGGTTCAGAAAAGTTTGAAGAAAGTTATCAAATAAGAATGCATTTAAAAGTTGTCGAAACGAGAGAAGATATTTTGATGGTTGAAAAACTAGCAAAAGAAGTTTGGGAGCAGCATTATACACCAATTATTGGTGAAGAACAAGTTGCTTACATGCTTAAAAAGTTTCAGTCGGCAAATACAATGACTGAACAATTACATGCTGGTTATTTGTATTATATCATAAATTTTAAAAATGAACCTGTAGGTTATTTATCTATTTTACCTAAAAAAAACGAATTGTTTCTAAGTAAAATTTATGTGTTGCAACGATTTCAAGGAAAAGGATTAGGTAAGTTTATGATGAATTTTGTATTTGAAATGGCCGTTGAATTGAAAAAGGATAAAGTAGCCCTTACCGTTAATAAGTACAATGATAATGCAATTAGGGCCTATGAAAAAATGGGTTTTATTAATATTGATGCCGTTGTTACTAATATAGGATCTGGTTACGTAATGGATGATTTTATCATGGAAAAGTCCGTTTAAAATTTATGAAATCTAGGCTTATTGTAATTTCTGATTTATTTGGTTTTAAAGAGAATAATTGGATTCAGAATTATGAGGCTATTCTAAATGATTACTTCGAGGTTGTATTCTATGATGCTTTAGTCCTTGCCGAAATTAAAAAGGCAGGTAAAACTGAAAGTGAATTGCATAATGTGTTTGTCAATGGAGGATTAGAAATTGCAATAAATAACCTTTTAAACTTAGAGAATGAATTAGTTAATGTTTTAGGTTTTAGTATTGGTGGAACTATTGGCTGGAAGGCGGGCTTAAAAGGGCTGCCAATTAAAAGGTTGTTGACAGTATCCTCGACCAGAATCAGAAAGGAAACAAGTCAACCGAATTGTGAGTTGAACTTGATTTTTGGAGAAAAGGACTCCAATGCTCCATCGAATAATTGGTTTCAACTAATGGAACTGAATTATACAAGAATTCGAAATGCTGCACATACTTTTTATAAAGAAAAAGAGCACGTAGAAATAATTATAAACCGTTTAATTAAAGAGAATTGATTGAATCTTTATTAAAAACAATACCTATGTTAATAGGGCTAGCTCTTAGTCCGCTGCCTTTAATAGCAATGTTTATGCTTTTGCTTACGCCAAAAGCGAAACAAAACAGTTTTGCATTTTTAATTGGATGGTTAGTCGGGGTTTATTTAATTGCAGGTGCTGTTTTATTGTTACCAATTCCGTTGGAGGCAACATGGAAATCGATGGGTTCTTCAAAAAATGTACAAATAATAATTGGTGTCACAATGTTGTTGGCTGCTGTTATTGTTAAGATAAAGGGAACTAAAAAAACAGATCCAATTAAAATCCCGAAACTATTTGTTCATATAGATAAATTTGGATTTAAAAGATCTATTTCGCTTGGTTTTTTAATGTGTACTATAAATGTAAAAAACTTAGCCCTTGTTGTTGCCGGTGCAGTTCAAATAAAAACAGCGCTAACTTCTGATTTGTTAGATAGAGGTATTGCTTCTTTATTGTTCACAGTATTGGCGAGTAGTAGTATGATTACTCCGGTAATTATTTATAATTTATCACAAGAAAAATTAGATACATTGTTCTTAAAATGGCGGAATTTTCTAATTAGAAATCAAACGAGTATTTTAATGTTGGTGCTTTCCTTTTTCGGTGTTTTGTTGATATATATGGGGCTCTCATCGTAATAGTGTATTAAATTACATACTTCCAAAGAATTCGTAATCCAACAATTGCGATAAGCACAGCTGTTAATTTTTTTAATAGAAAAGGAGAGATTGTTTTAGCACTTAATCTTGACCCTATTTGTCCTCCAATAAATACCGAAATCAATAGTATTAAGGTTAGATTCCATTCTATTGTAAATTTATTATGTTGCATTTGCCCTACCAATCCGGCAATAGAGTTTACTAAAATAAATAAACTGGTCGTAGCAGCAATTCTTTTAGTCGTATCCCAATTGGTTAAATGAAGTAATGGTGCTAAAAAAATGCCACCACCAATACCAACCATTCCAGAAATAAAACCTATAATTCCGCCATAAGATGCATCTTTACTTAAAGAAGACTTATAAATTTTACCACTTGATTTTTCCGAAACGTATCTCGACATCCACATAAATAATGCAGCAATAATTAAGGTAATTCCCAATAGAATAAAAAAGAATGATTGATTGATTTTTAAATAACCACCAATAAATGCTAGGGGAATTGAAAAAGAAATTAGTGGAATTACTTTTCTCCAATTATAAAGACCGTGTTTGGCATATATTAATGTGCCACTTGTAACAACTACAATATTGCACAATAAGGCTGTTGCTCTAATTTGTGTAAATGCTAAGCTAGTGAGTGCAAGTATAGCTAAGTAACTAGAACCACCCCCAAATCCTACAGATGAATATAAAATTGCAATTGAAAAAAACAGCAAAACAATTCCCCAGTTTTCGACTAACGATGTTATAATTTCAGAGAATTCAATCATAGAGCGAAAATACTAAAGCAATTATCAATTTACAATGTGTTCAAAAGAAGATTTGATTGTAATGATTAAATGAGTGGTGAGTTAAATTAAAAAAGATGTATTTTTAGAAACAAAACTAACCTAACATGTCTACACCCAATCATAAAGCTTATTGGAAAACAAACCTGAGATATCTGGCCATTCTTTTATCCATTTGGTTTATTGTCTCTTATCTCTTCGGAATTGTATTTGTTGGAGAATTGAATACTATTAGAATTGGCGGCTTTAAACTTGGGTTTTGGTTCGCTCAACAAGGATCTATTTATGTATTCGTAATACTTATATTCGTATACATTCGCTTAATGAACAAACTAGACAAAAAACACAACCTCGATAAATAATTATGGACTTACAAACTTGGACTTGGGTTTTGGTAGGAATTACCTTTGCGCTTTATATTGGTATTGCAATTTGGTCACGGGCCGGATCTACAAAAGAATTTTATGTTGCAGGAGGAGGTGTTTCTCCCTTGGCGAATGGTTTGGCGACTGCGGCAGATTGGATGTCTGCAGCATCTTTTATTTCAATGGCAGGTATTATTTCCTTCTCAGGATATGATGGTTCTGTTTATCTAATGGGCTGGACCGGAGGTTATGTATTGTTAGCATTATTGTTGGCACCTTATCTAAGAAAATTCGGAAAATTTACGGTGCCTGATTTTATCGGAGATCGGTATTATTCAAATGTTGCTAGAACAGTTGCCGTATTTTGCGCGCTCCTTGTTTCATTTACCTATGTGGCTGGACAGATGCGTGGTGTAGGATTGGTGTTCTCTCGTTTTTTAGAAGTTGATATAAATACGGGTGTTATTATTGGAATGATTATCGTTTTATTTTATGCCGTTTTAGGTGGCATGAAAGGAATTACGTACACGCAAGTAGCTCAATACTGTGTGTTGATTTTTGCTTTTATGGTTCCAGCTATTTTTATTTCTATACAAATGACAGGAAATCCAATTCCACAATTAGGCTTTGGAGGAACTGATGAAACAGGAATGTATTTGTTAGATAAATTAGATGGTTTGCATAGAGATTTAGGTTTTGCAGAATATACTTCGGGTTCGAAATCGACTTTAGATGTGTTCTTTATAACAGCAGCCTTAATGGTTGGAACAGCAGGATTACCTCATGTTATTGTTAGATTCTTTACAGTAAAAAAAGTTGCCGACGCACGTGTATCTGCTGGATGGGCTTTATTATTTATTGCAATTCTTTATACAACTGCTCCAGCAATTGCTGTGTTTTCTAGAACCAATATGATCGAAACAGTTCATAATGTTGAGTATGATCAGTTGCCAGAGTGGTTCGGGAATTGGGAAACTACAGGATTGATCGCTTTTGAAGACAAGAATGGAGACGGTAAAGTTCAGTATGTTGGGGATGAGAGTTTAAACGAATTAACGGTTGATAGAGATATTATGGTTCTGGCGAATCCTGAAATTGCGAAACTTCCAAATTGGGTAATTGCCCTTGTAGCGGCAGGCGGATTAGCTGCTGCATTATCTACTGCGGCGGGATTATTACTCGTAATATCAGCCTCAGTTTCGCATGATTTAATTAAAAAAATGATGAAGCCAGATATTTCTGAGAAAGGAGAATTGGTAGCTGCGCGTTTGTCTGCAGTTGCGGCTGTTTGTGTTGCTGGATATTTTGGTATTAATCCACCCGATTTTGTCGCCGCAACAGTTGCTTTAGCCTTTGGTTTGGCGGCGGCCTCGTTTTTTCCTGCAATAGTTTTAGGGATATTTAGTAAACGAATGAATAAAGAAGGAGCCATTGCCGGAATGGTTGTGGGTATCTTATCCATGTTATTTTATATGCTCAAATTCAAATTCGATTGGTTTGGAGGAGGGACTAAAGAAGATTGGTGGTTTGGAATTTCTCCAGAAGGGTTTGGAACTGTTGCAATGATTTCAAACTTTGTTGTTTCAATGGTAATTTCGAAATTTACACCAGCACCTCCAAAAGAAGTGCAAGAAATTGTTGAGAATATAAGAATTCCGAGTGGAGCGGGGGAAGCAACACATTAATATTTTATTTTCAAAGTTTAGTTGGTCGATAAAATCACGTCATCAATAGAAAAAAGTAATTTTCAAATTGCTAATTTTATTATTTTCGGATTCGATTTTAGAAATCGCTTTTAACCTAATAAACACTACTACTAATGAGTAATTATCATATAAAACATCTTGAAGAATATTACAAGGTGTATCGTAAATCCGTTAGAGAGCCTAAAGTATTTTGGGAGGAGATTGCAGAAGAACACTTTGTTTGGCGTAAACGTTGGGACAAAGTTTTGTCGTGGGATTTTAAGAAACCTGAAATTAAATGGTATGAAGGTGCCAAATTAAACATAACGGAGAATTGTATTGATCGTCATTTGCGAACAAATGGAAATAAAACGGCAATTCTTTTCGAGCCTAATAACCCGGATGAGGAAGCACAACATATTACGTATAATCGTTTGTACGAAAGAGTAAATCAATTTGCAAATGTGTTGAAATCTGAAGGAATTAAAAAAGGCGATCGTGTCTGCATTTATTTACCGATGATACCTGAATTAGCAATCTCATTATTAGCTTGTGCTCGTATTGGGGCTATCCATTCCGTAGTATTTGCAGGTTTCTCAGCAACAGCATTATCATCTAGAATTAATGATTCGGATTGTAAAATGGTCATTACTTCCGATGGGTCCTACAGAGGTAAAAAGACAATTGATTTAAAAGGAATAGTTGATGAAGGTTTAGAAGAATGTCCAAACGTAGAAACTGTTTTGGTTGTAAATAGAATCAATTCAGAAATCAATATGAAAGAAGGTAGGGATAAATGGTTGCAGCCTTTATTAGATGATGCTTCTAAAGAGTGTGAGCCAGAAATAATGGATGCAGAAGATCCATTATTTATTTTATATACTTCCGGATCAACTGGGCAACCAAAAGGTATGGTGCATACAACTGCTGGTTATATGGTTTACACGGCATACACCTTTAAAAATGTATTTAATTACCGTGCTAACGACGTGTATTGGTGTACTGCAGATATTGGGTGGATTACTGGACATAGTTATATTGTATATGGCCCCTTGGCAAATGGAGCAACAACAGTAATGTTTGAAGGCGTTCCAAGTTATCCGGATTATGGTAGATTTTGGGAAGTTGTTGAAAAGCATAAAATCACGCAATTTTATACAGCACCTACAGCAATTAGAGCCTTGGCAAAAGAAAAATTAGATTATGTAGATAAGTATGATTTGTCTTCATTAAAAGTATTGGGCTCTGTAGGCGAACCAATAAATGAAGAAGCATGGCACTGGTACAATGATAATGTAGGGCATAAAAAAAGCCCAATTGTCGATACTTGGTGGCAAACAGAAACTGGAGGAATCATGATTTCTCCGTTGCCATATGTAACACCAACAATTCCAACATATGCTACGTTACCTTTTATCGGAATTCAACCAGCCTTAATGGATGAAAATGGAGAAGAGATTCAAGGCAATCAAGTTGATGGTCGATTGTGTATTAAATTTCCTTGGCCTTCTATGGCGAGAACCATTTGGGGGAATCATCAACGATATAAGGAGACTTATTTTTCAGCGTATGAGAAAAAATACTTTACAGGAGATGGCGCTTTAAGAGATGCAACCGGATATTATAGAATTACAGGTAGAGTAGATGATGTCATAATCGTATCAGGACATAATTTAGGAACTGCACCAATTGAGGATGCCGTGAACGAGCATCCGGCTGTAGCAGAATCCGCTATTGTTGGTTTCCCACATGATATTAAAGGGAACGCTCTCTATGGATATGTAATTTTGAAAGAAACTGGCGAGTCTAGAGATCATACTAACTTAAGAAAGGAAATCAATCAGATTATTACCGAGCATATTGGCCCTATTGCCAAATTAGATAAAATTCAATTTACAGTTGGTCTACCTAAAACAAGGAGTGGTAAGATAATGCGAAGAATATTACGTAAAATTGCCTCAAAGGATACTTCTAATTTAGGAGACACATCTACATTATTGAATCCAGAAGTTGTTCAAGAAATAATGGATAATGCGCTTTAATTTTTAGGTTTTCGTAGGGTAATTCAATTTGATATAAAATGAAATGGGAGTTGAGTTTATGGATTAGGTTTAAAACCTGGCATTCCATCTAAGTTCAACTCCTTTAAAGTCTAATACTTCATAGCAAACACCAGCATTACATGCTGGCCCGCCTCGACGCTCACCACCAAATAATTGAAATGAGTGCTTGTTATTTAATTGATATTTAAGACTACCACCGAACCAAGATTTTTTAGATTTACTATCACTTACTAAGAATGGATCTGTACTTACTTCGGATATAATGCTTACATAAATTTTAGATGCCTTTCTAAATGTTAATGTATTGGCAATATTTTGAACATTTGAATCGTCTCTTTCAAATTGTTGCCATTCACTTTCTAGTTTTGCACCATATTTATCATTATTAAAAGATTGCTCTATAAAGGCACCTGCTGATATTCTATCGTCTTCTCCTTTAAAAGGATCCTCAGCATAATCAATAAAAAATTTCAAATCTGTTCCTTTGCCGACACTTGTTGTAGCTTCGAAAAACACTTCTCGATATTTAAATGTCTGCTCTTCAAAAGAATTGTCTGCTAATGTGTAATTTATAGTAAATGTATTGAACAAACTTGGCTGATAATAAGCCTCTAGTTGTATCCCTCGCTCGTTTTGAGGAATTAATACATGGGTGCTTCTGTTTAGTAATTTTGAAGTATGCTCTTTTACCAATGCAGGGGGTTCATTTATTCCCGTGCCAATTAAGAAATTACTATAATCTTTTACTTCAAAACTGCCACCAAACTTTCCTTTGGCATAATTCAAACTACCATATAGAGCGTAGGTGTTTGATGCTTCATAATTTTCAAAGTCGCCATCCAAATAGAATGAGTACGCTGTATAATATGAAAGGGAAGGACTAATTGTACCTGATAAACTTCCGAGCCCATATGATGCTTCATTTTTACTGTTTTTTACTTTTAGAAAGGATGCCTCAAAAGTTTGTTTGTAAAAGTGATAACCGCCGGAAAAAGCCAGAATTTCATCTTCTCGTCTAAGATCAAAATCTTGCGTAGGAGGAATAACATTATTTAATGAATAACCCCACATTCCTTTTACAAAGTATTTTTTGTTTTTGTATTCTACTGAACCACCGAGTATATCTCTATAAAAATAGTTCTTACTTCTAAATGTAATATCCTCGAGCAATCCACCTGGGATTTCATAAGAACGCAACAGTATTCCTCTTCCTATGGTTTCGTTAAAATTTCCAATATTAACATTCCATCCTTTGTTCAGATAATTGGCATTTATCCAGGCTGGTTCAAAATAGTTTCGATCAGAATAAGGAGTTTGATAAAGTTGAGCCCCTGCACTAAACTTAAAATTTTTATACCCATAATTAAGATTTAGTTTATTATAAATGGAACCAAAACTTTCAGGATCACCTGGTAGTTCACCATATTGTAATTCAGTTAAATTACTTCCAGAAAATTGGGCAATTACAGGCATGCAAAAAAATAAAATGAGAAATGTATAGAAGTATTTCATTTGTGTGGTTACGAGTAGTTGAAAAATTTTGATTTCCTAAAAAGTAATTACTTCTAATTCGTATTTAAAAGAAGTTCATCTATTTTATTTTTTATTGTTACTTCATCTCCAGGAGAATATCCTTCATGCCTGTAAACAATATTGTTTCTACTATTAACTATAAGTAATGTTGGAAGCGAGGCTACTTCTAAATCTTTCATTATTGCATTATTTAAATCCGTAAGGTTAGCATACGATAAATCTAGTACCTTAACTATAGGTTTTACCTTTGAGATACTTCTTGGTCCATCAGTATTAATACCGATTACTTCAACTCCCTTTTTCTTATATTCTTTATAAAGGATATCAATTTTAGGCATCGATTTTAAGCAGGGTTTACACCATGAAGCCCAAAGGTCAATTATAGTTAGTTTTTCACCTTTTAACTCATTATAAGAGTTTAATTCTCCATCTACATTGTTCAATGAAAAATCACGAACAGATTGCGAGTAGGACAATTGATTTAAAACTATGAATAGGGTAAGCATCTTGAATTTCATCATTACGTTATTCTAGATTATTGTAATAGGTTATTTATCCCTCCCACCACTGCCGATAAATTTTGAGAGGCAAGGTTATTTCCTTTAAAATTTATATTTCCATCTTTATCAATAATAAACAATCTATCATAAGATGTTTGGTATTCCTGGGCAACACTACTCGCATTCAAAAGCAAAGGAAATGTGACTTTAGTAACTGATTTAAAATTATTGACTGCAGCTAGATTTCCATCCCATTGATCTAGACCCAATACAACCACGTCATCGGAAGAAAACGTATTAACTATTTGATTTTGAATTTTTGGAGCAACAGCTCTACAAGACGGACATCCATTTCCAAAAAAGAATAAAACAACAACTTTCCCTTTATAAGAAGACAGGCTAATGTCGGAATCATTGGTGTCTTTTAAAGTGAATGCTGGGGCAATATTTGAGTCAGGTTGTCCAATTGTATCTTGATTCCCGTTCATAATTTCGTCAGTATCAGAATCTCCCGAACAGCCTATGAATAAGAACAAAGAAATTAAAAAAATATATTGCTTTAGTAAAACATTATTCTTCATGATATTTAGTGAATTAAGAATTTTTAAATTTCTATTAGTTTGGCGAAATTAAATGTATTTTCTTACAACATTACTTAAATAATTTTTAATAAAAATGTCTTTTTAAGGAAATAATGAAACAATAGATATGTGTAGGTAGGCCTGTAATTAATTCTTTTTGGGGGAGTTATGTTTTTGTAAGAATTGAATTTGAATTATGAAAAAATGTCAATATTTTTAATATTTAAATTGTGAATGGCTCTGATGTTTTTTAATAGCCTTTTTTGATAATACAATTCCTATTATTAAGGAGAGCACAGCACCGATCCAAATTCCAGGAATAAAATTGATGAATAAGAAAAAATCATACGCTCCGTGAAATAACGATGCGTAAAGTAATCCTAACAGGTTGTATTTTATTCTGTGCCGAGAAAACTTTGCAATTCCCATATAATAGCCCATTATTATTCCAAATGTAGCATGTGCTGGAACCGCAGTAAAAGCTCTAGCAAGAGCAGTGTAAAAGCCTCCGTCCATTACATATAAGATGTTTTCTGTAAATGCAAACCCCATAGAAACCATAACTGCGTACACAATTCCATCAAAAGGTTCGTTAAATGCGGTTTTTTTTTGAGCGTAAAATCTGACAACAATGTATTTGCTAAACTCTTCAACTAAGGCAACTACTATAAAGGCTTTAATAAATTGCTGAAAAAGATTATAGGAATCTGAAACCGGAAATATTTTATTCGCTATTGTAGATATTAAAATTGTTGCAATAACACTTATAATCGCACCACCTAAAAAGGTTTTTACCAATAATTTTTTAGGTTCTTTCTCATACTTATCTTTCACATAGATATAAATAATGATGAAAGCGATTGGAGCAATGGTTAACAATACCACATTCATAATTATAGATTATTTAGGATTTGATCATAATAATCCATTGGATGTTTAGCATAATCATGATTCAATTCTTTAATTTCTTGGCGAAATAATTTTATAGGGGTTAATTTAAGAGCTGTTAGTTCTTCTTTTTGAATTTTTAATTCTGAAATCGGTTTTGCTAATTTACACTTATAAATGTAGTGTAACTCATTATCTATATAGGCAGGATTAAATTGTTGATGTTCATGATAAGTTCCAATTGGTTTTAATGATGCCTTATCAATTTTCAACCCAATTTCTTCTTTAATTTCTCTAATGGCACTTAATTCCGGCGACTCACTAGCTTCAATATGTCCAGCAACTGAAACATCCCAAACATTTGGGAATGCAATTTTTGAAGCACTTCTTTTCTGTAATAATAATTCTTCAGAGTCGGTATAAAACCAAATATGGACGCTTGCATGCAACCATCCATATTTATGCGCTTCAGATTTTAAGGTAGTTTTTTGAAATGAATAATCATTGTTTAATATGTCAATTAATTCATCTGCCATTAATCAAAATAACTAAACCCTTCGTTCGGATCTATTTGAAGTAATGATTCATATATTAATTTAATTACATTTTCCACATCTTCCTTAGCAACCATTTCAACAGTTGTGTGCATATATCTTAGCGCTAAACTAATTAATGCGCTTGGCACTCCACCATTAGAATATGCAAAAGCATCAGTATCGGTTCCTGTAGCTCTTGAAGAAGCTAAGCGCTGAAATGGAATTTCATTCTTTTCTGCAGTATCAATAATTAATTCACGCAAATTATTTTGTACAGCAGGTGCATATGAAATAACAGGGCCATCTCCAGATTTTGTTTCACCTTCTTTTTTCTTATTAATCATAGGCGTAGTTGTATCATGACATACATCTGTAATGATGGCAACATTAGGCTGAATGGTATGTGTTATCATTTCGGCTCCACGTAATCCAATTTCTTCTTGAACGGAATTTGTAATGTACAAACCAAAAGGAAGTTCTTTTTTGTTTTCTTTTAACAATCTTGCAACTTCTGCAATCATAAATCCACCCATTCTATTATCAAGAGCTCTACAAACAAAATTGGTTTTGTTCAAAATCATGAATTCATCAGGGTAGGTAATAACGCATCCTACATGAACACCTAATTTTTCCACCTCCTTTTTAGATTTACAACCAACATCTATAAAAATGTTATCGAGTTTAGGAGTTTCTTCTTTGCCTTTTAGTCTTGTATGAATTGCCGGCCATCCAAAAATACCGTTTACAATTCCTTTTTTTGTGTGAATGTTTACTCGTTTCGAAGGAGCAATCTGATGATCACTTCCACCATTTCTAATAACATAGATCAATCCATCATCAGTTATGTAGTTTACATACCAAGAAATTTCGTCAGCATGACCTTCTATAACTACTCTAAATTTTGCATCTGGATTAATCACTCCAACTGCTGTTCCATAACTATCTGTTATAAATGTATCAACATAGGGTTTTAAGTAGTCCATCCAAATTTTCTGACCTTCACTTTCGTAGCCAGTAGGAGAGGGGTTATTCAAGTATTTTTCGAGGAAGTTTATTGATTTTTTATTTAAAATTGATTTTGTTTTGCTCATGTTCTTAAAGTTTTCTCAAAAATACTGAAATTTCCGTTTTACATTAATTCAAGTTTCAAATAATTGTAATTTTACAAACTCTAAAGACGTTATATATAGGTATGAGAAAACTTGTTTGTTTATTTTTTGTATTAATCGGAGTTTTTGGGTTCTCACAAACCGAAAAGAAAATAAAAAAGGACTCTTCCTATATATATAAGGACTATATAATTTTTGAAGGTGATACGGTGGTCATAGAATTAGATGAAGTGGCAGTTCTTAATAAAGTTAAGTTTCAGAACGATTATGACAAACGTTATTATTATTGGTTTAGAAAAAAAACTATAAAAGCTTACCCTTTTGCAAAATTGGCGGCCGAGCGATTAACGACTTTAAATGAAAGGTTGGATAATATCGATTCTAAACGTAAGAAGAAATTGTATACAAAAAGAGTTCAAAAATATATGGAGGAAGAGTTTACTGAACAATTGAAAAAGTTAACAAGAACGGAAGGACGTATTTTGATAAAACTAATTCATAGGCAAACTGGAGTTACCACGTTCGATTTAATAAAGGAGATTAGAAGTGGATGGAAGGCTTTTTGGTATCATAAGACGGCGAGTCTATTTAAATTATCTCTAAAATTAGAATACAATCCAGAATTGATAGATGAGGATTTTATGATAGAAGATATCTTACAAAGGGCTTTTGTGAATGGAACTTTGGAAAAACAAGCATCGAAATTAGATTTTGATTATATGAATATAGCCGCTAAGCGAGGTAATTTAATTCATGTTCAGAAAAAATAATGGAAATAGGTAGTTGATATTCAAGGGCTATCGTTATTAGTTAAATTAATTCTGTTTTTTTACAAGGTTTTATTAGGTTTTAAGAAAAGAATGTTAGTATATTTGCATCCGCTTTTGGGGCATAGGTTTTAGGAGCAAGTTCATTGAGATAGGGGTTTTATTCGGGGCAAGAAAAAAGATTAAAAAAAGTTTTAATTTTCACTTGTCAGGAATAAAAAAAGATTTACTTTTGCATCCGCTTTTAGGGGTTTAAAATTCTTAGGGGTTTGTTCTTAAAAAATGCGGTTAGGGGTTTTGAAAAAAAAGATAAAATTTTTATTATTTTTTCTTTGTCAGAATTAAAAGAGTTTATATCTTTGCAGCCGCTAAGAAATAGAATAAAAGAAGTTCATTGAAAATATTGAAATTGACAGCGTAAATTGAGTAAAAGACCGGATGTTTTTTCTTAGGAAAGACCCCAAATTTTCTTGAGACTATTCACATTATAAATTATTTAAGATTTATACAATGAA
>MPDD01000013.1 GCA_001874265.1 Bacteroidetes bacterium MedPE-SWsnd-G1
TCAAAAAATACCATGCTGTATTTATTTTTGAAGATAAACAAGCATATGACTATTTTCTAGAAGTAGGATTTTCTGCTGATGGACAAGCAGATGCAACTGCTGACACTGGAAAAGAAGGAGAAGGAGGCTCTGCTGCTGTAGGAATGAATGTATCAAGAGGCGTTACATTGTACCAAATTGCTGACAAAGGCTTGGCTTTACAGGCAACACTGCAAGGTGTTAAATATATTGTTGCAAAAGACATGAATGGGATGAAATAAGCAAATCGAAAGATTTAACCCCAAATAAACCTCTCTTAAAGTTGGAAAACTTTAAGAGAGGTTTTAAATTTATAGCACAAATCATAATTTGCTATGACCCTATTTAAGAAAATAACAATTACGCTTTGCGCTATTTTTCTTTCCGTGCAAATAAATGCACAAGACACCAAGCCTATTTCTAAATTTAAAGACAGTCTAGATGGTGCTATAGATTTAAGTAATTTTTTATTAAATCTGCATGGTGTTCTGCCCGTAGTAATGCCTATTACGGAACCTGCAGTAGATTATGGCGCAGCAGCAATTGGTCTATATTTTTTAGGAAAAGAAAACAAAGAAGGAGATAAGAAAAAACCAGATGTTATTGCTGCTGGTGGAGGGTACACTGGAAATGACACTTGGTTTGCAGGAGGCGGTTATATAGGCTTTTGGAATAATGATAATTTACGATACCGAGGAATTTTAGGTTATGGAAATATTAACCTAACCTATTATGGTTTATCAGATCGAAATTTTGCGCGAAACCCGAAAGAATATAATATTCAAAGTTGGTTCTTTTTACAACAAGCCGTTTGGAGAATTAAAAATAGTAACTTCTTTTTAGGTGGTAAATACCAATTAACAAAAACGAGCACTCGTTTTTTTGAAAATATTGATTTTGGAAATTTAGAATTGATAAATAGTGGTCTTTCCTTTATTTCAGAATTTGAAAACTATGACAATATTTTTTCTCCAACTCAAGGAACTAGAATTCACTTTAGTTATGATCAAAATCTTGAGTTTTTAGGAAGTGATATTGATTTTTCAAAAGCCAATTTCTTCTCATTATTTTATTTTGGAGGCACCGAAACTTGGACTCCTGCTTTGCGAGTAGAAATGTTGTATTCTAGTGACAATACTCCATTTTACGCAAAACCATATGTAAAACTTAGAGGAGTTCCAGCGGTTCGCTATCAAGGAAATTTTACTGCATTGGTTGAAACAGAACACGAGTTCTCTATCTCTAGAAGGTGGAGTATTGTTGGCTTTGGCGGTGTCGGAGCTGCGTTTAAAGCGATAGACGATTTAAATACAGACGAAACTGTTTGGAATGTTGGATCAGGATTCCGATATTTAATTGCACGACAAATGGGTCTAAAAATGGGCGTAGACGTTGCAAGAGGGCCAGAGGAATTTGGGTTTTATGTAACAGTTGGTTCATCTTGGATAAAATAATTTTATGACTAAAAAACTACTTCTTTTTTGTTTATCAATAGTCTGTTCGATTCATCTTTTCAGTCAAGAAGATTTTACCGAAAAAAATGAAATCATTACTGATCTTGCCATAAATGATACTATTGAAAAGAAAAGTAAAATGCTCCCTTTTTTAATTCCAATTACTGAACCAGCTATTGGATATGGAGCCATTATTGGTGGTTTACTTTTTGTTCCAAAAGACGATCCTGAGATTCAGTCGGACATGATTGTATTAGCTGGTGGCGCTACTACTAACAGCACTTGGTTTACAGGTGGTGGCTATTTCGGGTTTTGGAAAGATGATACTGTTCGATATGTTGGATACGCGGGAGGTGGAAAAGTAACTATGAAATTTTATGGCCTTTCTGATTTAGGGTACGGAAATCCATTCTATTTTGATCAACGTATATTTTTATTAACGCAACAATTAGAATTTAGACTTGGAGAAAGCAACTTTTTCTTAGGAGGAAAATATCAGTTATCAAGAGTAAGTGTTCCTCACAATGTTCAAACTAATCTTTTTTTTGATTTAAAAGATTATAAAATAACCAACAGTGGTGTTTCCTTCATCGCTGAATATGACAATCTGAATGATTTTCTGTCTCCTACCAACGGTGCAAAGGTTTATTTTAGTTATGATCAAAATCTAGAGTTTTTAGGAAGTCAGAGAGACTGGGGTATGGTTACATTTTATTCTCATTTATATCATCGAGCGAGTGATCTTTGGGTGCCATCACTACGACTAGATTCTAAGTTTGCAACAGGTAACCCGCCATTTTATGCATTTCCGTATGTGGAACTAAGAGGAGTTCCCGCATTAAGGTATCAAGGTAGAATAACCATGGTTGCTGAAACTGAACATTTAATTAATCTTACGAAAAAATGGGGCGTTGTAGGATTCACAGGGATAGGAGCTGCATTTAAGTCATTCGAAGAATTTCATAATGATGAAGTTATTTGGAATTTGGGATTTGGAGTTCGTTATAGGCCTATTGAAAGTATGCCTGTGCGTTTAGGTGCCGATTTTGCCAAAGGACCAGAAGACTTTGCTTTTTATATTTCAATTGGATCAGCTTGGTAATAGAACGTTTAAGAAAAAATGATACTTTTACACTATTCAATCCCTACATAAACACTTTATAAATGACACTCAAGTATTTTAAAACAATCTCTTTTCTATTAAGTGTTTTATTTACATTATCTCTTTCGAGTCAAAATGAGGTTGAAAAAACGAACGACCTCATCAAAAAATTCTCAAAAAAGGATACTGTTAAAAGAAAAAGTAAGTTACTCCCTCTCGCAATTCCTATTACTGAACCAGCCGTAGGTTTTGGAATTATAGTTGGAGTTATGCACAATATCACTAAAAAAGATTCTTTAGAAAAACCAGATATGGTTGCTGGTATTGCAGGAATTACTACCAATGGAACCTGGTTAGTAGGAGGTGGTTATTTAGGCTATTGGAAACAAGATAATTTACGATTTACTGGATTTACAGGCTACGGAAATATCATCATGGATTATTACGGATTAGGAAGTGAAAACCCTATCCAATTTGATCAAGAAGCTTTTTTTCTTTCACAAGAATTATTATTTAGATTAGGAGAAAGTAACTTTTTTATTGGTGGAAAATACCAACTATCTACTATTTATATAAATCCAACTTTTTTCCCAGAACGAAGTATTGACTTAGATGAACTATTTAAAACTGTAAATAGTGGAGTATCAATAGTTACCGAATTTGATAATTTAAATCATTTTCTTTCTCCAACTGAAGGGTATAAAATTGAACTAAGTTATGACCAAAATTTAGAAGTTCTGGGCAGCAGAAGAGACTGGGGGACACTTAACTTAAATATAAATATGTATTGGCCGGTGAATGAATGGTGGGTTCCGGCACTTAGAATTGAATCGCATGTCGCTACAGGCTCACCTCCCTTTTATGCATATCCCTATGTAAGTTTACGAGGAATTCCAGCACTTAGATATCAGGGTAAGACTTCTTTAGTTGTAGAAACAGAGCAACTCATAAATTTTGCACCAAGATGGGGAGTTGTAGGGTTTACTGGAATAGGTACCGCAATTAAATCCGTAGAACAAAACGACAATGAAGTCGTTTGGAACGCCGGATCGGGTATCCGATTCTTAGCCTCTCGTAGTATGGGCGTAAAATTAGGCGTTGATATTGCAAAGGGCCCTGAGGAGTGGGCTTACTATTTTACGGTAGGTTCAGCTTGGTAAATTTTTACTAAATTTACTTAGTTAAAAATTGAAGTCTAATTAAAAAATACAACCATGAAAAAGCACCTAATCATATTTACATTCACCTTATTTCTTATGTCTTGCTCAAGCAGTGACAATGGACTTGAAATTGTAGAAAAATATATTCATTCTGTAGAAAATAACGATGCCAAAACTATGGAAACATTGCTTGCAGATAAGTATATTGGTTATGGGCCTTCATTTGGAGATTCCATTACAAAGCCATTAGCCTTAAAAAATTGGGAAGCAAGCATGGGTGATATTTACGAAAGTATAGAATATAAAAAATCTAGAAATGCACTTGTAGAAGTAGTTTCCGGAGAAAACAAAGGTAATTGGGTTTCTAATTGGGCAGAATTACATATTAAATATAAAAAGGACAACTATGAAGTTGATATTTGGGCCAATACCATTTATAAAATTGAAAACAATCAAATTGTAAAAAGTTATACGTTCTACAACGAAGCAGATGTTTTACGACAATTAGATTATGTTTATATCAATTCCAAATTTCTAGAATAGACAAACTGACATTCTATGTCGTTTTACCACTAAAAGTTCTGCAATATATTTGAACTATCAATAACTTAAAAATTAAAAAAATTATGAAATATTTAAAATTATCAATCTTAGCCTTAGGATTATTTGCATTTGGTAATAGTAATGCGCAATCAACTACAACCACTACTCCTCCGCCTTCTCAAGGGATTTCTAAAAGTTTAGGTTTTTATATTATACCAAACAACGGACAAGACGCAACACAAACTCAAAAAGACGAGTCTGACTGTTTTTTATGGGCAAAGGAGCAATCGGGATACGATCCATTGAATCCTCCAACGGTTACTGCAGCCCCCGTTGAAAAAGGACCAGATGGTAGTGCTGTGCGCGGTGCTGCAAGAGGTGCCGCTGCAGGTGCAGCAATTGGCTCTATCTCTGGAGATGCTGGTGATGGAGCAGCATATGGAGCAATTGTAGGAGGTTTAAGAGGAAGACGTGCTTCTAAACAACAAGCAGCACAGCAAGAAGCAGCAAATCAGCAAGCTGTTGAAAGCAAAAAAACAGCACTTTTAGATGATTACAAAAAAGCATATACCTTATGTGTTGAGTCTAAAGGATACAGTATAAAATAACAAATATCAATTATAGAAAAAGGAGGTCGATTGACCTCCTTTTTTTATTTAATAATTACAAATGCAATAGACATTCCAATAAGAATTTATTACGTTACCAGCCGGGTATTTTTAAATTAAAAACGACTCACTATTGACATAAACACTTCTATCAGTGATTTTTTTCTTATATTATCAGCACCTCTATAAGTTTAATTAAACTCTTTTATTATGAAACTGATAAAAAAATTAAACAAATGGGCGAATTCTCATGCCTATTACCCTATTGACATATTAAGAATTGCACTTGGTGTCTTTTTAATTTACAAAGGTGTTTTCTTTTTTAGAAACCCAAGTTTTCTCGTAGAATTATTAAATGAAATGCAATTTGATAGTTTTTCTGCTTTAATGTGGTCTGTACATTATGTTGGCATGTTCCATTTTGTAGGAGGTCTAATGTTGGTATTTGGGCTATTAACAAGGTTATCTTTAATTGTTCAACTTCCCATTTTTATTGGGGCCGTAACACTGAACTTTTTCGGAACCATTCATCCTCAGAATTTATTAGAATCGTCTTTAGTATTTCTAGTTTCAATTTTCTTTATCCTTTATGGCTCAGGAAAACACTCTATGGATTACGATCTAAAAATGCAAGCTTAAGAAACGACGTTAGAAATAGAACATCAACCCAAAACTTATTCGCATGGCGTCTCTAGTTTTGTCGTCTATTATTTCATTCCCGTTTAAAGTACCATTAACATCAAGTGTTTTAGACCCATAATCTAATTCCAAACCAAAGGTCATTCTTTCAAAAGGGTCGTACATAATGTTTACAATACCATAGCCGTGTTTATTATCTATATCACCATTAATTAAAGCGATATCATCGGTATCTCCATCGTAAATTATTCTAGCAATATCATTCGTATAATAGCGGGTATATCCTAAGACAAAATTTGTATGAATCTTTGGAGTCCAAAAATGTTCATATGATGCCCATCCACCATAAGAAGGCGTTGCCTCAAAATTTCCATCAGAAGTCGGAAATCCATCATATCCAAATCCTGCTACACTTGTAATGTATGCCGTGATTCCTTTACCTCCTGTAAATTGATATTGGAAGTTATTTCTATCTTTTTTTAGCATTCCAGAGAAAGAAAACCCATAACCAATAAAGTTGTCTTTTACATCATTAAATTTATAATTGATACTTCGAATCATTGTGGCAAAACGAATATGTCCCCATTCTTTTTCATGCTTAACTCCAGCAATAAAATCTGGCACTGTTTGATGAGCATCATCTACCAATGGCTCTATTTCTCCGTATTTATTATAATCAGATTGTGGTGCATCTAAGGCTAAAATAAATCGCCAATCTGGATTGCCTCCAATTGTATTAAAATACTTAATATGAGGTGAACGTACCCAAACACCTGAAGGTGGACCTTCCCATTCCATAATATTTGGCCAAAGAGCTTCATCTCCAAAAGAGGCCCAGCCCTGCCCTATTTGCCAATTCGCAAATTCTACATATGCTTTACGCAAGCGCATTTGCCCATTTCCTCCCCAAAAATCAAACTCGACGATTGCATAAATTTCTTTTCCATTTTTCTCCATTAAAGTCGTTTCAAACTTCAACTGAGATTGATACATATCCATTCCAAAACTACCAGAATCATCGTCGCCAAACACATCAATTTGACCTACATTAAAAGTATCATTGCCTTGTAATCCACCAAAAACATCATAGTATCCGTTCAATTTAATGTTCGCTCCTAAACTTGCTTTGAACTTCGGTTGCCCATGAATGGAATCCTTTGATTTTACGGATAAATAACGTTCTTGTGCATATGAAGTTAACCCGATTAAAATCGTGCCAATAAATAGTAGTACTTTTTTCATAATAGCAATGTTTACAATTTGGTATTGTAAATTTACTAAAATGATTTTAATGTAATTCTGTTATTACCCCTTAAAGACTTTACACGTCACAAATAGTAATACCTTCTCTTAAAGCTGCAATCTTATCATCATACGTCGGAATAAACTCTTGCGCTACATAGCCTTTAAACCCGGTAGCAACAATTGCTTTCATAATGGCTGGATAATTTAACTCTTGAGAATCATTAATTTCATTACGTCCAGGAACACCTCCTGTATGATAATGCGAATAGTATTTATTGTATTTTCTAATGGTAGCAATTACATCCCCTTCCATTATTTGCATGTGGTAGATATCATAAAGTAGTCCGAAATTCTCTGAACCAATTTTCTCTACTAATTGAACTCCCCAAGGAGAGGTATCACACATATAATCTCTATGATCTACTTTGCTATTCAACAACTCCATTACCAAAGTAACACCGCGCTTTTCACCTTGCTTAACCAAAGCATCTAAACCAACTGCACAGTTTTCTAAACCAAGTGCGTCATCCATTCCGTGCCTATTACCAGAAAATACAATAACTTGTTTTACTCCTGCATCTGCAGCCTTATCAATTAATCCAGTGTACTTTTCTTGTAATTCTTTATGGTTTTTCGGCTCGTTAAATCCATGAACAATATTGGCAAACTTATCCGTTCCTAAAGAACATTCTAAACCATATTTATTAGCAATATTCCAGTCATCTGGAGTTAACAAGTCCAATCCTTTCAATCCTATATCTGCCGATTTTTCAGCCAATTCTTCCAATTCAATTCCACTATAACACCAACGACATGCAGAATGATTTATATTTCCTTTTAATTTTAATGAACTCTTTTTAACAATGGTATTTGGGCTTGTTAATGATGTTGTTAATCCGCCAATTGCCAATGCACCTGCTCCTAATGAAATATTTTTAAGTACGTCTCTTCTATCCATGAATTATAAATTGAATTTGGTTAAAACTATAAAAATAAAATGGGCTTAACAAGCAAACCTTAATACACCTTTAGGTACATGACATTTTATCCATTTATTAAACAAAAATTAGTGTATTTTTGCTTTTCGTAATTCTAAAAATGAAAAATGAAAAAATTAACAACTAGCCTATTTGTGTTAACTACACTACTAATTTTTAGCAGCTGTAACAGCGTTAAAGTTTTAGGCTCATGGAAATCTGAAAAGGCAAGTACTATAAACGATAAAAATATTTTAGTAATTGCAAGAACGGCCAACCTAACGGCGCGTGTTCCATTTGAGCAAGAAATTGCGAAACAAGTGCGTTCTAAAGGCATTAAAGCAACGGAGAGTTATAAGAAATTTCCTACAATGAACCCAAATGCTGAGATGACCGAAGAGCGAATGAATAATGTAAAATTGATTTTAGAAGAACAAAAATTTAACGGAATTATTCTAACGGTTTTAAAAGACAAGCAAACTTCTACAACGGTTTCTGAATATGGTGGCGGTTATTATACCGGAATGCCTTATAGTGCCATGTACCCAAGTTATTATGGCGGGTTTTACGGCTACTATGCACACCCAATGTCCTATTCTACCTACGGAATTGTTTCTTCGCCAGGTTATTCTGTAACAAAATCTACAACTTATGTTTTAGAAACGGTTATTTACAATATGGATTTACCGGCAGATGAACAAATTATTGGAATTGTAACCACAAAGGTTAAGGATCCAAAAAACATTGATAAGATTGCGAGCAAATACGTAGAAAAAATTGTAGCAGATTTTAATAAATAATTTCAATTTATTCTAAAATAAAAAACCTCCTGAAATTTCAGGAGGTTTTTTATTATTCGTTAAATCTGTGATTTTATTTAGAGTCAAGTGTTTCCTTTCTCAATGGTGAGGTTCTAATTAGATTTTGTCTTTTCCATGCGTCTTCTGAAATTTTTTCATAGCGTCCGTTTTCTTCAACTGGAAAACGAATTGGCTGCCCAGGAAATACATCTTTAAGAACCTTAGAATCTTTCACTATAATCGTTCCATTCACCAAAACATATGGAATTCCGGTAGTTGCCAATCCCTGACTACCCGATTTAAAGTTTGCATTTTCAGTTACATTTTCTGCGTCAAAAATTGTGATATCCGCTATCATTCCTTCCTGTATTCTTCCTCTTTCCTGCATCGATTTTAACCCTGTATCTCCCATAAATTTTGCTGGCCAATAACTCAATTGAGATAAGGAAAGCATTAACGGTACTTTTTGTTCTCTTGCAATTTTTAGAACTGCAGCATGAGTTCCTGCCACTCTTGGATGCCCTGCATATTTTGAAAAATCATCATCCCATGACAAAAATTCTCCCTCACTGTTTAGACCTGGCATTCCGTCTCCTGCAACAATAAAACCTTCAACTTTTGTCCATTCTGGCAACCATTTTTTTCTAGGCGGTGAATAAGCAATAAGCGTTCTACCTGGTTCTTCTTTGGCAAATTTTAGAAACTCTTCTTTGGTAACGAATTTGTCTAACTGAGGATCGTAAATAGTCTCTTCATATTTATAACCCATTAGATCTTCCCAAATTGGTGGATTCACAATAGCAGCGGCATAATTCCCGGCACCTGCAATCCAAGGATAATAAGTTGCCCATACATTATATCCTTGCTTCCTAGCACTCGCAAGTAACTCTTGAGTTTCCCACCATCCAAAATCATTATCATGATGTATCTGTAAAGGAGCATTCAACGCCATTGCGTTGGCTATTAATTCTTTAGACCCAATTGGACCTTCAGTTGGAGGTGTTGCGCTTGGATGAAAACGATGATGTACAGACGTTACCCTTCCATATTGGCCCGCCAATTTCTGAGTTGTATACATTTCATAACTAACAATTGCTTTACCAGCATAACCGATAAGAGAACCTATACCTAGTGCACCTTGTCTTAACTCTTCATCTAAAATTTTGTGCACTTCGTTCATTTGAGCATAACTAGAAGTATCATTTGCCCATCCTTCATGACCATCTGCTGCAGACCCTGCTCGATGTACACTTAATGCATACGGCATAGATACATCTGGACCCGACAAATCTAATTCAGGATCATGGATTCTCATGCGTGCATATTCTTGCCCAGCAACTGTTCCAAAATTAGCTTGAGTTGTACCTGTTCGTTTCTCGTACCATTCTGGAATATTAAGAGCTCCTACTTCAAAATCCATTTGAGTTGTAACACCATCTCTTAAATTTACCTTTATTCCCCAAGGATCTAGTCCGTGTTGTTCATAATCAATAAAACCTGGCCCTACTACCAGTCCAGTAGCATCAATAGTTTGACTTCCACTTATGTCACTCTCTGTAATGGCCACAATACGTCCATCTTTTACCCCTACATTTCTTACAGCATCAAAATTAGTTTCAGGATCCATGACTCTACCGTTTATAATGACAACATCATAGCCATCAATTGCAACGAAATCTTTTTTATTCTGACATGCGCTAAAAATTAGTACTAAGCCAAGCAGTGTGATAATTTTTTTCATCATTTTTATTTTTATCAAATTTAAAAGGAAATTCTACTTCGAACGCCATAATAACCTAAAAACTCTTTATTTGTATTTAATGCAGGGTTTATTACGGCCTTTACAATTGGTGAAATAGATAATGCTTTGGATAGTGTATAGCGATAAAATACCTCACTTAAAAATTGACTTTCGCCTGAAATTGTAGATTCTGTATAATTTATTCCAACACCTAACATATCATGCGATGTAAAATTCCAACCATGCATTAACGAGACATTTAATTTTGACAAGGTATTTGCACCATCGCCATCTGACATGCCTAAAGTAACTACCGGCATATATTTATTCTTTATAAACCATGTACCTTGTATAGAAAACCCTGAACTACTTGGAGAAGCGTACCAGGAATCTTCCGAAAGAATTATCTCATCAGAATGCCAGTAGGTTGCACTAATTCGTTGAAAATAATATTGATCTCTTCCTGGGGAATAATTCAATTCTATCATTTTCAAGAACTTCCCATTACTCCAACCATAGGTTCCCCAATCTAAAAATTTATCTTTTGTTAGATTGTCTCCAGCAACGTCGTTAAGACCTACTACTAATCCAAGGGTCTTTTTTTTATTTAACCAACCGCCTGCAATAATACCCAAACCAACATTGGACCAATTTACCGTTGGATTTACGGAAAATGCCAAATCAGAAAAATGTTTTAAAGGATGTAACATACCATTATAGGTAAACCAATCGGCCATATCAATTTTCCCAACCACAATCGCTGCTCGGTTATTTAAAAAGGATTGCTGGTAATAAAACTCTAAGGCTCTAACACTAAAGTCATTAAACATGAGCATTGGTAAAGTTGCCGAACCAGTTTCAAAATTTAGATTTTGAGGCACAATATCTCCAAAATATTTATGGCGTGCATTTACCCAAAAAATAAGCGATCCTTTATTCTTTCCTTTTTTACGATTTACAAGATTCCAATTGAAAATGGCATCAAAAACCCCGCCTGCTGTTGACTGCTGATTAACACTTGAAATTTTTGAAGTAGCACCCATAAAAATGGAACTATAATTAACACTTATTTGTAAGCCTGTTTTTTCATTCACCCCCTTTTTCCATTCAAACCAAGGATTCGTAACCTTCACATCCATCCTGTAGTACGGCGCTTTTCGGTCGTCTAACTCCATTTCAACACTTTTATTAGTGGGGTTCGCTAAATAAATACCTGATTTATAGCCAGAAAGCGTGGAGTCTCTTTTTTTCTCTTCTTGAGACCAAATGGTTAAACAACAACTCGTAAATAATACTAAAAAAAGACTTCTATTCATTCAGAGTGTTCTTATAAATCACACCATCTTTCATGATTAAATCAAAAGTTTCGTCAGGAGTAGTCAACAAATTAATATCTTCCAATGGATTTCCATTAATTACAATAAGATCTGCGTAGGCACCTACTTTTATAACCCCCGTAGGACCTTCATAATACGGATTATTTGGTCCCATCTCACCAATGAGTTTGTGGGCGTTACCCGTAGCCGTAATTAATGCCTCTGCATTGGACATATATTTTGCCAATTGAACAAACTCTTGATTGGCGCTATCATCCATTTCAATAGTTGTTGCTGGTGTGGCTAAAATATCGGTACCAAATACCAAAGTAACCCCTTCTTTAACTGCTGCTCTCATCCCATCTGGGTAAGCGTCATAAACTTGCATGAATTTATTATAACTTACTGGAGATAACATAGATTTTAATGCCTCTTTTGGGACAGAAAACACGGGAGATAATGTTGCTCCCATATACACATTTTTTTTGGCCATTAAGCCCGCAGTTTCCTTTGTAATCATAGGTGCATGTATAATATACTTCACACCATTTTCCACAGCTTCTTTTACTGACCTATCCGTATAAGCATGAGCTGCAACAAATGTTCCCCATGACGCGGCAGCCTCAACTGCTGCTCTGGTTTCCGCTGGCGAGGACTGTTTTGAATGTAACGGGTCGAATTGACTTGAGACACCACCACCGGCCATTATTTTTATTTGGGTAGCTCCGCGACGTAGGTTTTGACGAACACAACGTCTTACTTCTGTTTCTCCATCGGCAATACAAGCAAATTGACTATCCCAAGGATGTGTGCTACTTCCAGCCAAATTAGGGTGTATCTCATTTGGATTTCTAAAATCACCATGCCCCGAAGTTTGCGTTATAAAAGCTTCTGATGGATAAATTCTTGGTCCTTTATAGATTCCTTCATCCACTAATTTTTGCGCAAATTTTGCAGGGCCACCTACATCCATAATAGTGGTAAAACCGTTCATAAGCATACCTTCTAAGCGGGCCGCCGCAAGCGCACCGGTATACAATAAATCTAAATTATTACGAGAATCCGTAACGTTTCTAAATAAGGCAACATGCGTGTGCATATCGTGAAAGCCCGGTGTTAATGTTCGACCACCACCATCAATAACGGTCGCTTCTTTTGGCGCCTTAAGGTCTTGCCCAATTTCTTTAATCAAATTTTTTTCTATAAGCACATCTTGTCCCATAGATAACTTTTTACTTTCACCATCAAAAATGTTTACATTTTTAATTAAAGTAGTTTGTGCTGTTAATGATATTGCCATAAATACAATGGCTAAAAAAAATAGATTTTTCATAATATTAATAATAATAATATTTAAAAGCATTAAAAAAACAGGTCTTAACCAATCACTTCTTTAATCAAACGCATATGGTTCCCGCCCATTACTTTTATGATACGATCATCGCTCCAACCCATAGCAATCATACCTCTTGTTAAGTTAGGGTAACCAGAATGGTTCTCCATTCCTTTGAACCCATCTGACCAAGGCCATAATTCTACATTAACACTTTCAACTGCAGATGGCGGCCAATCAGGAGAAGTTAAAAATTCTGGCATCGAAGGCGCTTGCACTTGATCTAGAGCAAAACCAACGGCATCTTCACCTAGAAGGTTTACGGCATACTCAATACATTTTAAAAATGCAGGTACATCAGAGTATTGTGGTAAATCAGGCCCAAATGTACTTGGACTTCCTACAACACCAAACACACCTCCATTTTCTACCAATTTTTTCAATCCTTTATCGTTATGTGTCCTTGGGTTTTTTGGTGAAATTGCTCTTAAACCAGCATGAGAACAGGTAATTGGTTTTGTTGAAACATCAATCGCATCTTCCATGGTTAATGAACTAGAATGCCCAACATCTACCAACATGCCTATTTCATTCATTATCTCTATGCTTTCTTTTCCAAAAGTTTTCAATCCACCATCTCTAGGGTCCATACAACCACTGGCTAAGCATCCTCCTCGGTTATAGGCTAGTTGTGTTCTTCTAATACCCAGGTCATAGGCCTTTTTAATATTATCTAATTGATTTCCGATATAGTACCCATTCTGGGCATCTGGCATAAGGGCAACCTTTCCTTCAGTTGCAGCTTGTAAAATATCGGCATGATTAAGGCAAACTTTCATTTTGCCTTCTGTCTTTTCAAGCTCTTTGATAAACTCCATGTTTTCCGCAATCGTTTCCAAAGTCCACCATCCAGATTTTTCAATCTCCAATTCTGAAGGGTCCTCATATCCATGAACTTTTGCCCATGGAAATGCATCTACGGTCATACTACCTCCAACACCTTTGGCTCCACCAGCGAGCATGTTGTCATACAAACCGTCAAACCAATCTACCTCTGGCTCTGAATCGAAAATCACAATTTTACTGTGCAATTCTTTCGCTCTTGCTTCTTGATCTGGTGTTAAACCAAAATCAATCACAGTAGCGGGTTTCGTATGATAGGGATAGTAATGCTTTGGATAATTTTTTTGAGTAGTTGATGCTGCGGCCCCACCTGTACTTTTAGTCCCATCAGCAGAATTACAACTTGATGCAAGCGTTCCAAGACTCACCGCAGCAGTTCCCATTGCTGCAAGACCTAAAAAATTTCTTCTGTCTAGTTTTGACTGATTGTCTTTATTTTTCATAATGTTTTATTGTTAATTATTAAGGATAATTACCAAGGTCTTTTCAATCTTGGTGTAATATTGAATCTAAGGCCCCATTTAGGCCCAAATAGATCTGGTTGTGATACATAGTAATTGAATTGTACGCCTACCTTTACAGGAGTTTTTCCCATCATAATAGTTCTAAACGGACCACCACCAATAGGTAAAGTTAAGCCTTCGGTTTTCCAGTTGTATGAAAACGGTGGTGAGGCTACAAATTGCCATCCATTACCGAGGCCAACAAAAAATACATATTGACCACCCAATACATGGTGTTTATCTCCACTCCCCGATAGTTGAAATGAATTGTTAATTATCAAAATACCACCTGCTTTTGCTCCTAATTTTCCAATTAATAAAGAAGGGCCTAAACGCCATTCGCCTCTTAAGTCTTTACTGCTATTGGTTGGTATATTTGCAACGGCACCATAACCAAACATAACCCCAGTTTCTGTATTTGTACCGGCATATAAAATATCAATCGGTATATCTCCAAAATGCAACCCTCCTGCCGATTCAAAACCATTAGATTTATAAACTGGCGCTGCAAAGTTGAACGTAAATAATGGTCGAATAATTAAATTTTTGCCATTCTTTAACGGAAAAGGTAAAGGAGGCTGCACCCCTAATAAATTTATACTTTGATCACTTGCTCCTGGCAAATCTCCTGTCATTTTCTGATAATCATAAAACATAGACAGGTTGAACATCGGTAAGGTCGGATTCGACATTTCCTTTGCTATTTCATCCATAGACTTTTCTTCTTCAGAAGATTCTTCTTGTGCAAAAACAGCTAAAAAAGCACAAAAAACGCAGACTAAGGTTAGCAGAGAACTTTTCATATTCATATATTTTTAAGATAAATATACAAAAAAAAAGCCGCTCTAAATTTCTACTAGAGCGACTTCTTTATGCCAATACTTTATGTTTTCTTACTTAAACTTAGACACTCCGTCTTTTAACCAAGCATAATATTCATCTACATCAGGTGTATAAGCTACTGGTTCGTTTAATGATTTTTCATCATGGCCCATTAAAACATAATAAGGCTGCGAATTGGTCTCATATTTCAAGGCTTGTAATTCACTCCATTTCTGTCCTATGTATTTTAATTTCTTACCAGGACGCAATTTCGAATCTATTTCCATTCCTTCTGGCAATGGTCGTTTGTCATCTACATACAAAGAAATTAAAACGACGTCATTCTTTAGAATACTTAATACTTCTGGTTCTACCCATACATTTTGTTCCATTTTTCTGCAATTCACACAAGCATGTCCAGTAAAATCTAACATAACAGGTTTTCCTATTTTTCTGGCGTAAGCCAACCCTAAATCGTAATCGTTAAAGGCTAAAATATCATGTGGTGCCATTAAATGTGCTCCTTCTGGAATGTCTCCAACATGACTACTTCCGCCTCCTGAGCCTAATTTCTCAAACCCTACTCCGTATGGAGATTCACTATAATGTTGTGCTGGCGGAAATGCACTGATTAAATCTAAAGGCGCTCCCCAAAGACCCGGTAACATATACAATGTAAATGATAGGGACACAAGACCTAAACTTAATCTACCAACAGAAATATGAGTTAATGGACTATCGTGAGGCAACTTAATTTTACCAAATAAATACAATGTAAGTGTACCAAAAATAGCAATCCAAATTGCTAAGAAAACTTCACGCTCTAACCAATGTAATTGCAATACCAAATCGGCATTTGATAAGAATTTAAATGCCAAGGCTAATTCTAAAAATCCTAATACAACTTTAACCGTATTCAACCATCCTCCAGACTTTGGCAATGAATTTAACCAACCTGGAAAAGCGGCAAAAAATGCAAAGGGTAAAGCGATAGCCAATGAAAATCCTAACATCCCTACTATTGGTGCCATCCCTCCTTTAGATGCGGCTTCTACAAGCAAGGTCCCAACTATGGGTCCAGTGCACGAAAAAGATACAATAGCCAGTGCTAAGGCCATAAAAAAGATCCCAACCAAGCCACCTCTATCGGCTTGCTTATCAACTTTTGTTCCCCAAGAACTTGGTAAAACTATTTCGAATGCACCTAAAAAGGAAACTGCAAAAACAATTAATAACACAAAGAAAATAAGATTGAACCAAACATTGGTAGACAGTGCATTTAAAGCATCTGCACCAAAAATTGCCGTAACTCCAGAACCTAAAGCAACATAAATGGCGATGATGGATAAACCATAAATAACGGCATTTCTAATTCCTGCAGCCTTCGATTTACTTTGCTTGGTAAAGAAACTTACCGTCATCGGAATCATTGGGAATACACATGGTGTTAACAATGCTGCAAACCCTGATAAAAAGGCTATAAAAAAGATAGCCCAAAGTCCTTTTTTCTTTTTCTTTTTTGCATCTGAATCGTTTACTTTTGAGTCAATATCTGATGTTACATTAGATGTAATTTCCTCGTTATTAGCAGATGCAGATACAGGAACTGCAGCATCGAGATTAAATTCTAAATCTATTTCGGTTGGCGGTGAACATTGTTTGTCATCACAAGCCATAAACTCTACAAAACCAATGATTTTATTTACATCTTCAGAGATCTTTACTTTCTGAACAAACCTTGCTTGGTGTTCAAAATATTTGATCTCCATTTCAAAAACTGCATCTTGAACAGTAATACCTTTTTCTTCTAATGTGTTTCCTATGATTTTAATTTTTCCTCCTTCATCATCATAAATAAAAGAGGTCGGAATTGGACCATCATCAGGTACATCTTGAGAATATAAGTGCGAGCCCTCTTCAATGGTTGCTATTGAGATTAAATTATATTCCGTTTCCGAAATTTTCTCAACGCTTGTACTCCATTTTACTGGATCGTAAATCTGAGCGTTTACAGTGGCACTTACCAACAATAAAAGTGCTATAATTAGTTTTTTCATTCTAAATTTTAGTTATGATTTTGGAATATCAAATGATAAATCCACTTCATTAGGCGGTAAACATTGTGTATCATTACAAACCATAAATTCTACCACGCCATTAACAACAAATGCATCCGTTGTCTTCAGTCGAATTCGTTGTTTAAATACAGCCTCGTCTTCAAAGTACTTAATATCTAATTCAAAAACTTTATCGTACACTTCATGTCCTTTACCCTCTTTGGTATTTCCTTTTTTTAGAAAATTAGAAGAACCTTCAAACACGAAAGTAGTTGGAATGGGACCATATTCTGGAACACTTTGAGAATATACATGCCATCCTGCATCTATTGTAGCAGTAGCAATTAAATCAAATTCGTTCTCCGAAATTTTTTCAACACTTGTACTCCATTTTACTGGCTCTAATATCTGAGCTTGCGCAGCAACGCTCACAATTAAAATGAAACTGAGTAATAGTTTTTTCATGTTTAGTCAATTATAATCGCAAAAATCTAACAAACTATTAAATTTCTGCATTAACAGAATGTTAAAATAATTGAAAACAAATCTAGTAAAACTAAGAGAAACTATTTAGTTTAAAATGGGCAATGTATATATTATAGGGATATCCTAAAAAAATTAAGGCCCCAATTGTCTGTGGGAACATTTGAAGCCTTTCTCTTTTTCATAAACCTTACACATCTTAACTAAACCTTACAATTCTATAGATTTGTAAAAAAGTTTAGAAGTATCTTATAGATAGTGTAAAGTAACTACCAAATAAAATACTGCACAATACTCAATTTGAGTATTTTTTAGATAGAAAAGGTTTTGCTTTTGAAAATTCCAATCAATTCTCCAGTAGAAGAAATATTCATTTTCTTTAGTATATTTCTTCTATGTGTATCAACGGTATTTGGAGAAATACTAAGTTTAAGGGCTATTTCTTTACTTGTTTTATCCAAAACCAACAATCTAATAATGTCTCTTTCTCGATTTGAAATACCGTCAGTTAAGAGTTTTTGAGAGAAATTATTAAAATACATAGTTTCATACTCGTTTTGTTCGTTTAGTAAATTTGCCGAAGCACAAACATCCATTTTTATTTGAGCATTTAACACCGTGTAATGTGCCAATCCAATTATTGGTTTTCCTTCAGCATCGAACTCTAAAGGAGTTGTGTTTTGAACAACATTTACATATATACCTTTATTATTCTTAACACGATAATTCCAAGTATAACTCATTTTAGTCCGCGATTCTAATGAAATGGAATCAAGTGTATAAGTCATTAATTCATTTAAAGCCTTTAACCAAAGATCAATATCGTCTGGGTGAATTTTACTCCATAAATAACGCATGCCTTTTTCTTTAAACTCTTCGGGAGTATAACCCAAGCATGAAAACATATTTTTACTTACATACTCAAATGATAAAGTCTGTGTATTGGTAATGCAGAAAAAAGTAGAACTATACGGTAAAAACGCATCTAACTCAATAATTTTTCCAATATGTTTTTCTAACGAACCATGTCCATAAGAGTTAAATATTTTACTATAGATTTCTTTTACACTTTTGATCATTGCAGTAACTAAGAATTTGAGGTGGTCAAAATACTAAATGAAATGAAAGTTTTACATAAAAATCATCTGAATTTATGATGCAATCATTGCAAAGTCAAACAATGCAGAATAATTTAATATCTTAGACCATCTAAACTTTAAATTTTAATATCAATTATGAAAAAAATCATGCAATCCACTGGGCTTTTAATCTGTATGTTGGTTTTGGCCAGTTTTACAACAACCAGCAATTCAAATGCTAAAAAAATATTAGGTACTTGGTCTTATGAAGTTCCTGATGCACCTTACGATTACCAGGAAGGCGATTTAATTTTTGAAAAGGCAGATGGAGAATTAAATGGTTATGCCAAAATAGGTGGATACAAAACAGAAGTAGACAATTTAGTGGTCGATGGAAAAAACGTTACTTTCTCTATGTATGTTGAAGAAACCGAAGTGGAATTTGATTTGGAGTTTGATAAAAAATCCTTCAAAGGAACTGTTTCTTATGTAGAAGGAACACTGGATATTTCAGGATCTAAAAAATAATAAATCACCTTATAATTCATAAAAAAAGCAGCAATTTTAATTGCTGCTTTTTTGTTATTATTAGTTTTTTTAATTCAACTAATCAGTTATTATTTTACCCAATAGTTCACTGAGTTTTTAGACGATTTCAACACTACTTTATAGAATATAGATGTGTTGTTTTCTAATGAAATTATTGCAGACTCATCCGTCGAATTTACTTCCTTAACTTTCTTATACGCATCTTCTTTTCCTTCTTTAAAGTTGTTTGTTGTACTTAACAAAATTTTTATTTTTTCGCTTTCTCCGTGAGATTTCCAATTTAAATGTAACTCATCATCTTTTTTAATTACAGATAAATCACTAATTGTGATGTCATTTATAAACGATGTCCCATCTAACTCAAATGCCCTTTCTTCCGGAATATTAATATCTAAATGATTTAATATTGATGGCGCAATGCTTACAATGCCAGGTTTATTTTTAAAATGTTCATTGGTTTCTTTATTGGTAACAATCCATGTTAAGCGTTCCCGTTCGCTTTGCCCTCCATGGCCTGTACCGTCCTTTTTATTTCTACCATGATCCGTAGTGATAACTATCATCCAATCCTCATTGAATTTTTTCATTCTTTGTTTCAACGAATTCCAAACACGCCCTACTTGTTTATCTGCAAGCTTAACAGCTTCATACATTTCAGGACTATCTCCAAATTTATGTCCCATATCATCGGTAAATTCTAAATACATCCAAGATACATCTGGTCCATTTTCTAAAACATAATCAGCCGCATGTGTAGAAACATGTTCATCAATATTGAAAATAAATTTTCGGTCTTCTGAATGCGGAAACTGAATAGTATCATGTTCAAAACCATCAAATGAATAATCGAATTTAAAACTGTTGATAGTACCCGTAGCACCTTCTAACAATTTAGTTCTGTTATCTAGCCATGTAGAAAAAATAGCCGTTATTAAATTCGGTTTAGACTCCTTTGCCAATTTAAATACGCTCCAATAATTATAGTTAGGATTAATAATAGAATTTCCTTTTACATTGTGCTTATGATACCAAGTACCCGTAAGCAAACTATTATATCCCGGTGCAGAAATTGTTGGCGTTTGCGAGTAGGCATCTTTCTCACCACCCACAAAGGCTCTAGCATAGCCACCGGTCTTACTTATTTCATCTAAGTTTGGCGTATTCACTTTTTCTAACACATCAGCTGGAATCCCATCCAACAGAATAAAAAACGCTTTTTTTGTACTATCATTTTTTTGTGAATGAAGATTTACTGATAGGCAAAGTAAGAATGCCATTACACTCGATTTAAGAGTACTCATTTATATAGTTGTTTAATTGAAAAGTGGTTACTACAATTCCATGGTCAAATGGATTTATAATTTAATGAATTCAAAATTAATCAATGTTTATCCGAATACCTACATATTACCCTCTTAAACCAATACTATTTTTGCTTACATTTACACATTCAGGAAAAAAATGTAATTATTATGAAACTTCATTTAGTAGATAGAAGTAGTTTAAACGACTCATCCTTTACAGTTAAAACAAACTGTTATCCGTATTTTCTAAAATTATGGCATTTTCATCCAGAATTGGAATTGGTATACGTTAAAAAAAGTTTTGGGACTCGATTTATAGGAGATAATATTGAAAAGTTTGAAAAAGGAGAACTCTTTTTAATTGGAGAAAACCTACCTCATATGATGTTGAATGATGATCGGTATTTTGAACCAAATTCCAAGTTGATGGCAGAAGCCTTAGTAGTTCATTTTAAAAATAACTTTTTAGGCAACTCTTTTTTTGAAACTCCTGAAATGCGGCACATTTCCAAACTGTTTGAACGGGCAAAACTTGGAATTCGATTCAGAGATATAGAAAAGTCATTGGTTAATCAAATATTAAAACTTGAAAAGCTGAATGGTTTTGAAAAATCGATTGCTTTTCTAAATGTGCTAAATCTTCTTGCTAAGCATAAAAGCTTTGATTTATTATCAAGTCAAGGCTATATAGATTCATTTAATCATATGGATAACGAACATATGGCCAAAGCCTATGCCTATGTGTACAAAAACTTTACCGAAACAATTTATTTACAAGATGTTGCAAATGTACTCAATATGAATCCTGCTTCTTTTAGTCGCTTTTTTAAACGTGTAAACAGAAAAACATTCTCGAGTTTTTTAAATGAAGTAAGAGTAGGCTATGCATGTAAACTTATGATTGAAAACCAATTAGACATTACATCCATATGCTTTGAATCAGGATTTAACAATATTTCTAACTTCAACAGACAGTTCAAAAGTATTAAAGGAATGCCACCAACTGAATACATAAAATATCACCGTAAAATGTAAATACTAGATAAATTTGCAAAAAAAGTATTGATGTTCGTAATTTCAATAGTTGTTTTTTTCTGTATTCAAAAATAACTTTGACAGTCATTAATTAGAAATTACAATCAATGCAATCAATTACAATTACCGGAGTTGAAATTAAAGATGTAAGATTTCCAACAAGTAAATCTTTAGATGGTTCTGATGCTATGAATCCTGATCCGGATTACTCAGCGGCTTATGTAATTCTAAAAACAGATCATCCTGAAAAGTTAGAAGGACATGGTTTAACATTTACAATTGGTAGAGGAAATGAATTGTGTGTGGCCGCGATAGAATCTTTATCTTATTTAGTTGTTGGAAAAACGTTAGAATCTTTCACTCAAAACATGGGTGATTTTTGGAAAATGATAACTGGCGATAGTCAATTACGTTGGCTTGGACCTGAAAAAGGCGTAATTCATTTAGCAACTGGTGCCGTTGTAAATGCCGTTTGGGATTTATGTGCTAAGGCAGCAGGAAAACCATTGTGGAAATTGTTAGCAGATATGTCTCCTGAAGAATTGGTAAATTGTATTGACTTTACTTATATAACTGATGCTCTTACGCCAACTGAAGCTATAGAATTACTCAAATCTAAGCAAGAAACAAAGCAAGAACGTATAGATGATTTGTTACAAAATGGCTATCCTGCCTATACAACCTCAGCAGGCTGGCTTGGTTATTCTGATGACAAAATGCGTAGGTTATGTAGAGATGCCAAAGAAGAAGGCTTTAAGCATATGAAAATTAAAGTTGGGTCAGACTTGAAAGACGATATGAGAAGAGCAGCCATTATTAGAGAAGAAATTGGAGACGATTTACAATTGATGATGGATGCCAACCAAAAATGGGATGTTGATGAAGCGATTGAAAACATGAAACACTTGGCTAAATTCAACCCTTATTGGATTGAAGAACCTACAAGCCCAGATGATGTGCTTGGACATGCTAAAATTGCGCAAGCTGTTTCACCAATTAAAGTTGCAACAGGAGAACATTGTCAAAACAGAGTAATGTTTAAACAATTAATGCAGGCTGGTGCAATTGATATATGTCAAATAGATAGTTGCAGAGTAGGTGGCGTTAACGAAATTCTTGCCATTTTATTAATGGCCGCAAAATTTAAGATTCCAGTTTGCCCACATGCTGGTGGTGTAGGATTATGCGAGTATGTTCAACATTTATCTATGATTGATTATATTGCCATAAGTGGATCAAAAGAAAATAGAATTATTGAATTTGTTGACCATTTGCACGAACACTTTATAGATCCAGTTGTCATTAAGAATGGAGCCTATATGGCACCGAAAATGGCTGGTTATAGCATTACAATGAAAGAAGAATCGTTGACTAATTACGAATTTCCGGTTGGAAAAATTTGGAAAGAAGAAATTTAAAAAACATCAAATGAAATTTAGTTTAGTAGGAAAATCAGCCATTATTACTGGAGGAGGAAGCGGAATTGGAAAAGCAATTTCAAAAACATTTGCCGAGCAAGGAGCATTTGTAAATATATTAGACTTTAATATTGAAGCCGCTCTTGAAACAAAAGCAGAAATAGAAAATAAAGGAGGAAAAGCAAATGCATATAAATGTGATGTTGCAAACCAAAAAGAAGTAAACGACATTATAAACCAAATACAAAGCAATCAACCAATTTCAATATTAATCAACAACGCAGGAATTGCGCATGTAGGAAACATTGAAGAAGTTGAAGAAGCTGACTTAGACAGATTGTACAATGTAAATATCAAAGGTGTTTACAATTGTTTAAAAGCCTGTATCCCTCATTTTAAATCTAATGGTGGTGGCGCAGTTCTAAACCTGGCCTCTATTGCTTCATCCGTTGGCATCTCGGATCGATTTGCTTATTCTATGACCAAAGGAGCTGTTTTAACCATGACGTATTCAATTGCAAAGGATTATGTGAATGACAATATTCGCTGTAATTGCATTTCTCCAGGAAGAGTTCACACTCCATTTGTAGATGGATTTATTTCTAAAAACTACCCTGGTAAAGAAGCAGAAATGTTCGAAAAACTTTCAAAAACTCAACCAATTGGTAGAATGGGAACGCCAGAAGAGATCGCAAATTTAGCCTTGTATTTATGCTCTGACGAAGCAAGCTTTATAACGGGTACCGACTACCCTATTGATGGCGGATTCATAAAATTAAATGGATAGTTATGAATAAATTGATGTTTTTATTTAATAGGAGTATTATTTTTTTATGTGCATTTGTCTTGATAATCTCATGTAAAAAAGAACAAACTATAGAAAAACTCCCAAACATCATTTATATTCTTACCGATGATTTAGGTTATGGAGATATTTCGGCATTTAATCCGAATGGTAAAATTGAAACACCGCATATTGACAACCTAGCAAAAACTGGGATGAAATTTACCGATGCTCACACCTCCTCCGCAGTATGTACGCCAACACGCTATGGAATTTTAACAGGAAGATATAATTGGAGGTCAACACTAAAAAGCGGGGTTTTAACAGGAACTTCAAAAGCGTTAATCCCAAATAGCAGAACAACTATTGCTAGTTTATTAAAAAAGAAAAATTACAACACCGCTTATATTGGCAAATGGCATTTAGGCTGGGATTGGGCAAAAAAGAATCAAGATTCTACTTTAGGAACTGGCTGGAACGCTACCGATTATAAAAACATTGATTTTAGCAAACCTATAACCAACGGTCCAAAAGATCTTGGTTTCGATTATTCATATGGGCATAGTGGCTCGCTAGATATGGCGCCATATGTCTATGTAGAAAACAGTTTACCAACTTCTGTTCCTACTAAGGTTACTGTAGACAAAGGAAAATATACTTGGTGGAGAGAAGGACCAAAAGGAGATGATTTTATTCATGACGATGTAACGCCTAATTTTTTCAGAAAGTCGATTTCTTATATTAAAGAAAAGGCATCTGACAACAATCCTTTTTTCTTGTATTTACCTCTTCCCTCCCCTCATACTCCAATTTTACCTACAGAAGAATGGCAAGGAAAAAGCAAACTAAATCCTTATGCAGATTTCGTGGTTATGATTGATGATTACATTGGACAACTAACAAAATCATTACAAGATTTAGGTATAGAAGAAAATACTTTAATTGTTTTTACTAGCGACAATGGGTGTTCTCCTCAGGCCGATTTTAAAATACTTGAAGAAAAAGGACACGATCCAAGCGGAATTTATAGGGGGCATAAAGCCGATATTTATGAAGGTGGTCATCGTGTTCCATTTATCGTAAAATGGCCATCAAAAGTAAAATCAAATACGATTTCTGAACACACCATTTGTACGACTGATTTCTTTGCAACAGTCGCTGAAATTGCAAATATAAAACTTGAAAGTTCAGAAGGCGAAGACAGCTACTCTATGTTGACATCATTAGGAATTGAAACTAATGCAACTGAACAAAGAACGCAAACTATCCATCATTCAATTAATGGAAGTTTTGCCATTAGAAAAGGAGATTACAAATTAATTCTTTCTGGCGGCTCAGGTGGTTGGAGTTTTCCAAGACCTAATAATAAAAAGGCTTTGGATAGTCTCCCAAAAATTCAACTATACAATTTAGTAGAAGACCCTAGTGAACAAACAAATATTGCAATGAGTAATTCTAAATTGGTTGAAGAATTAACACAAAACCTAACCGAAATTATTGATAACGGTAGGTCAACTCAAGGATTAAAGCAAACAAATGATACTGAAAACCATTGGAAAGAACTTTGGTGGAAAGCAAAATAATAAATATTTAAAAAAATGAAATTAATACGATTTGGTGCCGAAGGGCACGAAAAACCTGGAGTACAATTAAATGATGGAACTAGAATTGATGTTAATGAATTTGGACAAGATTATACCGAATCTTTTTTTGGTGGTGATGGTATTGAAAGACTCGTTAAATGGTTAAAAGAAAACCAAGAAAGTTGTCCTATAGTTGACAATACTATAAGGTTAGGTGCTCCATTGTGCAGGCCATCTAAAATAGTTTGTGTAGGATTAAACTATGCCAAGCATGCAGAAGAAAGCGGTATGGCAATTCCGACTGAGCCAGTGCTCTTCTTTAAAGCAACAAGTGCAATTGTTGGACCGAATGATGATGTTGTAATTCCAAAAAACAGTACAAAAACTGATTGGGAAGTTGAGTTAGCAGTGGTAATTGGTAAAAAGGCTAGTTATGTTTCAGAAGAAAATGCATTAGATCACGTTGCAGGGTATGTTTTGCATAATGATTATAGCGAACGTGAATTTCAATTAGAAAAAGAAGGACAATGGGTAAAAGGGAAAAGTTGTGACACCTTTGCTCCGATAGGTCCTTTTATTGCAACTGCTGATGAAATTGAAAACCCAAACAATTTAGACTTATGGTTAAGCCTTAATGGAGAAAAAATTCAGAATAGTAATACTTCAGATTTTGTTTTTAATATCCAGGAAGTGGTGAGTTATATTTCTCAGTATATGACGCTTTTACCAGGTGATATCATTTCTACAGGAACTCCATTTGGAGTTGGCCTTGGATTTAATCCTCCTAAATATTTAAAATCTGGAGATGTTGTTGAATTAGGAATCGAAGGCTTAGGGACTTCGAAACAAAACGCTATTGCTTATAAAGGATAATATGAAAAAAATTGGTGTTTTTTTAACCATAATTATTTGCTGCATATACTCTTGTAAGCAGGAAAAATCAATTGCAGTTTCTGAACAAACCCTATGGTATGATACTCCTGCAACAAAATGGATGGAAGCATTACCTGTTGGAAATGGCCGATTGGGTGCAATGGTTTTTGGAGATCCAAATCAAGAACGCATTCAGTTAAATGAAGATTCTCTTTGGCCTGGAAAACCGAATGACTGGGGTAATTCTAAAGGAACACCTGAAGACTTGGTTAAAATTCGTGAATTGATAAATCAAGGTAAAACTGATGAAGCGGACAAATTTATTGTTGAGGCTTTTTCATTTAAATCTGTAAAAAAATCACATCAAACTATGGGTGATTTATTTATAAAATTTGAAGACACTAATGAATCCGTTGAAAACTACCATAGAGAATTGAGTTTAAACACAGCACTGGCTTCAACCCATTACACTAAAGGAAAATATGAATTCACACAAAAAGTGTTTTCCTCAGCACCTGATGATGTATTGGTAATTGAATTAAACACAACCAATAAGAAGGGGATGGACTTTAGTTTAAAGTTGGACAGACCATTAGATGAAGGGACACAAACAGTTGACATTTCGAACCCTTCTTCTAATGAAATCAGTATGAAAGGTATGATTACGCAGCTGGGAGGAATGAAAAATTCAGAACCAATTGCAATTGATTACGGAGTTAAATTCGAATCCAGATTAAAAGTTAAAACCTCAAGTGGTTCCATTACTTCAAAAAACGGAATACTAGAATTAAAAGGTGTGCAAAATGCATTGATATTTATTGTAGCGAACACTTCTTATTATCATGATAATTATGAGCAAAAGAATGATGAATCGCTAGCAAACATAGTATCAAAAACATTTAACGATCTTTTAGAAACCCATATTAAAGACTACCAAGAATTGTACAATCGTGTTGATTTCAGTCTTGGGGAATCCACATTAGATTCCTTACCAATTAATAAAAGATTAGAATTGGTTAAAAGCGGAAATGAAGATATAGACTTAGCAACAAAACTATTTCAGTACGGACGTTATTTGTTAATTTCTTCATCAAGACCCGGAACCAATCCTGCCAACCTACAAGGGCTCTGGAATGAACATATCGCTGCTCCATGGAATGCTGATTATCATTTAAATATTAATTTACAAATGAATTATTGGCCAGCAGAAGTAACTAATTTATCAGAGTTACACGAGCCTTATTTCGACTTTTTAGATCGGTTAATTGCAAACGGTAAAGTTTTAGCCAAAGAACAATTTGGTATAGAACGTGGTTCTGTTTTACACCACACAACGGATTTATGGGCTACACCTTGGATGCGAGGAGCACAACCTTATTGGGGAGGGTGGATTCACGGAGGTGGTTGGTCTGCTCAACATTTATGGGAACATTATTTATTTACAAAAGATGAAACCTTCTTAAAAGAACGCGTGTATCCTTCGTTAAAAGAATTCGCAGCATTTTATTTAGATTGGTTGGTGTACGATGAAGAAACTGGTTATTGGGTTTCCTCTCCAGAAACATCTCCCGAGAACTCGTATTATAATGAAAATGGTGTGTCTTCGGCCGTTTCATTTGGTGCCGCTATGGGACATCAAATTATTGGAGAATTATTTGATAATTTCTTAGAATCAACCGAAATTTTAGGTTACGAAGATAGTTTTATTGATGAGGTAAAAAAGAAAAGGTCAAAACTACATCCCGGTGTAATTGTAGGTGACCATGGCAGAATATTAGAATGGAACAAACCTTATGACGAGCCAGAAAAAGGACATCGACATATGTCTCATTTATATGCCTTACACCCTGGTGATGATATTTCATTGGCAACACCAGAAGCATTTGAAGCAGCGAAAAACACTATTGCATACAGATTAGAACACGGCGGTGCAGGAACAGGCTGGAGTCGTGCTTGGATGATTAACCTGAACGCACGCTTGTTTGACAAGGAATCAGCACAAGAGAACATTTCTAAATTCTTCGAAATCTCATTGGCAAATAATCTATTCGATATGCACCCTCCTTTCCAAATTGATGGGAATTTTGGATATACAGCTGCCGTTGCTGAATTGTTATTGCAATCGCACGAAGAAGAAATTATTAGAGTTTTACCTACACTTCCCAATAATTGGGAAACTGGTAAAATATCGGGGCTAAAAGCAAGAGGAAATATCGAGGTATCCATGATATGGGAAAATGGCAACTTAATCATATTAGGTTTGACCGCTAAAGATGATATCTCAAAAAGGATTATTTACAATTCAATTGAAAAAGAAATAAAGTTAATCGCAAATCAAACAATTTGGTTAGACCAATCATTAAACCCAAAAAACTAATTCACATGAAAAAACTTCTAACACTTTGCTTATTAAGTTTTTTATTTGTTTTTACTCAAAACACCAATGCTCAAAATAAACCTTTAGCCAAACACGTAATCTTAATTGGTTCTGATGGCTTTGGAGCCTATGCTTTTGACAAAGCAAAAGTTACAAATCTTAGAAAATTGATGAAAAAAGGAGCGTATTCTTTGGAAGCCAGATCGGTATTACCATCGTCTAGTGCTGTGAACTGGGCATCTATGATTATGGGGTCTGGACCTGAGCTGCATGGTTATACTGAATGGGGAAGCAAAACACCAGAAGTCCCATCAAGAGTTATTGGAGAGGGCGGAATTTATCCATCAATTATAAGTTTAATAGATGCGCAAATGCCAAACGCTAAAAAAGGTGTAGCGTATTCATGGGGTGGAATTCAGTATTTGTTTGAACGCGATATGGTTGATTTAGATTACAATGGTAAATCAGACGAAGAAACCATGAACAAGGCCTTAGCATTCATTGCTAAAGAAAAACCGATTTTTACTTTTATACACTTTGACCAACCGGATGGTGCTGGTCATACTATTGGACATGACACGCCTGAATATTACACTGAAGTTGAAAAAATTGACAGCTTAGTAGGAGAAATTGTATCAACACTAAAAAAGGAGAATATGTTAGATGAAACCATAATTATATTTTCTTCAGACCATGGAGGAATTGACAAAGGACATGGTGGAAAAACTTTATTAGAAGTAGAAATTCCATGGATAATTTATGGAAAAAACATTCCACCTCATGGCAAATTAGATACAAGTATTGTTACCTATGACACTGCTGCGACCATAGCCTATATTTTAGGGTTAGAACAACCAAGTTATTGGAGAGGAGTTCCCATTTTAAATGCTTTAAAAAAATAATATGTTTCGCTTTGACTCCACTTTTTTTCAATGTCTATTAATATTCATCGTTTTCGAATCTCATGGACAATCATTTATTAATGTTTCAAGTTTAGATATTTCTCATACGCAACAAACTTATAGTGCTGCCTCTGCAAACAAAACTGTTACTGGTGAATCTTTTTCATTAAACCAGGTTCAATACAAAAATGGTATTGGAATGTATGGCAATGCGAGTTTAAAAATTCAAATGCATGGAGCGCATACTTTTAAGGCGCAAGTCGGAGTGGCTAAAACCAATATCGATTACAATTCAGAAACTGTAAAAACCATTCCGTTAACTGATGGTAAACGATTATTCTATAATGTTACTGAAACTCAAAAACGATTTTTAGGTGTTGAGGGTAACGACGGAAGAATTGATAGCGGAAGTGTCATTTTTAAAGTGCTTCACAAAGGAAAAGAAGTGTTTAATAGTGGCATTATGCATGTAGGAGACGCTCCAAAAGAAATAGACCTAAAAGTAAAAGGGGGAATTCTTGAATTAATAACAGAAGATGCAGGAGATGGTTCTAGTGGTGATAACGCGGTTTGGGCAAATGCAGAACTTGAATATTTTGAAGTTGCACCCGTTGCTATGGCTTCAGATTATTTAGGAGAAATTCCAGAGCAAAACTCAGCAATTGAATCTCAATTACTTAAAAAAATAGGTCAGCTGGAAGAAATTACATTACCAATTCCAATACCCAATTACGATTGGCTAATTGACAATAGTAAAGCAATAGCAAAAATTCATAAAACCAATTCTGGTAAAGATATTATTCTTAGCAACGGACTTATTTCTAGAACTTTTAGAGTTGCACCAAATTTGGCTACAATAGATTTTACAAATTTAATGACTGGCCAGAGTTTGCTTAGAGCTGTTTCTAATGAAGGTCTTTTAACAATTGATGGTAAAGTGTATACTATTGGAGGGTTGAGTAAACAGCCGGAATATGCATATACACTTATGAAATGGGTAGATGGATTAACGGCCACTCCGAACTCGTTTTTATTGCAAGATTTTGAAATCAAAGAAATTGAAGATCGCCTAGAATGGAAAAGAGTGAGATGGGCTTTAAATAAAGAAATGCCAAAAGGAAAAGAACTCGTTTTTACATTGGCTCATGAAGGGGTAATTGTAAAAGTTCATTATGCATTGTATAATGGAATCCCGACTTTAAGTAAGTGGATTGAAGTAATCAATAATTCGGAGTTACTGGTGCAATTGAACAATTTTAAATTGGAACAATTGGCCATGGTAGAAGGCGAAAGTTTGGTTGACATTCCTGAACATTGGGTAAAACCAAATATTCATGTTGAAACGGATTATGCTTTTGGAGCAATGCAACCAAAAACATCAAATAAAACAACCTTTTGGGAAAAAGACACGAGATATACTTCGCAAACAAATTATCCTTTAGCATTACCATGTGTATTAGAAGTTCGTCCACCATTAGGTCCAGATACAGGTATTGCTGTTGGAGATTCTCTAACAACTTTCAGAGTTTGGGAAACTCCAATGGATAGCAGAGATGAAGAACGTGTAGGTCTTTTTAAGCGTAAATTGTACAGAACTATATCACCTTGGACCACAGAAAACCCTATTTTCTTACACCTTACCTCTACTGATGAAAAAGTAATTAAAAATGCGGTGGATCAATGTGCCGCAACAGGTTACGAAATGATCATTCTAAGTTTTGGTAGTGGCTTAAATATGGAGGAGGAAAAAGAAAGTTACTATAGCAAATACAAAGAACTTAGAGAATATGCCAATTCAAGAGGAATTGAGCTGGGCGGTTATTCCTTACTTTCTAGCAGGTGGATTAGTGATGAAGTAGATGTTATAAACCCAGAAACTGGAAAACGAGGTGGAATGATATTTGGCTCTTCTCCTTGTCTAAGCAGCGAATGGGGTTATGACTATTTTAGAAAAATTAAAAAGTTCTTTACAAAAACTGGTATGCAAGTTTTTGAAAATGATGGATCTTATCCCGGTAATGTTTGTGCTTCAACCACGCACGCACATCACAACGGTTTAGGTGACTCCCAATGGAAACAATACGCTCAAATTCAAGATTTATATATGTGGATGCGTTCAGAAGGAATCTATATGAATGTGCCGGATTTCTACATTAATTCAGGAACTAACAAAACCGGAATTGGTTATAGAGAAGTGAATTGGTCTTTACCAAGAGAACGTCAATTAGTGTTGGGTCGTCAAAATATTTATGATGGTTTGTGGGATCGGATACCTAGTATGAACTGGACTTTTGTACCTCTAACTCAATATCATGGTGGTGGTGCGGCAGCAACCATGGAGCCTTTAAAAGATCATTTAAGAGATTATGAAAACCACATGATGCAGAATTACGGCTCTGGGGTTCAGGCTTGTTATCGTGGACCTCGATTATATGATAGTGAAGAAACCAAACAAACTGTTATAAAAGTCATCAATTGGTATAAAAAATATCGTGATATTTTAAACAGTGACATCATTCATTTAAGAAGACCGTCAGGTAAAGACTGGGATGGTATTTTACACACAAACCCATCATTAAATACAAAAGGCTTAGCCATGTTATACAATCCAACAGATACAGAAATGATTCGTGAAATAAATCTTCCGTTGTATTATACAGGACTAGAAAAAGAAGCTTTAGTGAGTTTAGAAGGGCAATCGACTAAAACATATTCTTTAAATAGAGATTACACTATAGATTTAAAAATTAGCATCCCTGCTAATTCATATACTTGGATTACAATTAAATAACAATTATTAAAAATGAAAACTACTTCTAACTCATTATTATTTTTTACGCTTATATTATTAATTGCGTGCACTCCTGGCCCTCCTAGTCCAGTTCACCCAACCCCTACTGAAGATCAACTTAGGTGGCAAGAAATGGAATTCTACGGATTCTTGCATTTTAATATGAATACTTTCACAAACATTGAATGGGGCTATGGTGATAAAAAACCTGAGACATTTAATCCTACTGAACTAGATGCGCGTCAATGGGCAAGAGTTGCAAAAGAAGCAGGAATGACAGGATTAATTATAACTGCCAAACATCATGATGGATTTTGTTTATGGCCATCTGAATACACAGAACATTCTGTAAAAAATTCACCTTGGCGAGATGGAAAAGGTGATGTTATTCGAGAATTGGCAGATGCATGTAAAGAATATGGGTTAAAACTTGGTGTATACCTTTCACCTTGGGATCGAAATCACGCTGATTATGGAAAACCTGAATACATCACATATTTTAGGAATCAACTTACAGAATTACTGACTAATTACGGCGACATTTTTGAAGTTTGGTTTGATGGCGCTAATGGCGGTGACGGCTATTATGGAGGTGCCAACGAATCTAGAAAAGTAGATAAACTATCGTATTATGGTTGGGAAGAGACCTATAAATTAGTCAAAGAATTACAACCAAACGCTATTATCTTTAGTGATGCTGGGCCTGGAACTAGATGGGTTGGAAATGAGCATGGTCATGCATATGAAACCACTTGGTCTCCTCTACTTAAAGATTCAGTTTACGGCGGTATGCCAGAGTACTCTAAAAAATATTCGATGGGGCAAGAAAATGGAACCCATTGGGTGCCAGCTGAAGCTGATGTATCGATTAGGCCAGGGTGGTATTATCATCCTTATGAAGATGATAAAGTACATTCTCTTAAAAAACTGCTGGATATCTATTATTATTCCATCGGAAGAAATAGTACTTTTCTATTGAATTTCCCAGTTGACACACGTGGATTAATTCACGAAAATGATGTAGCTCAATTACAAAAATTAACGAATCAACTAAACTTAGATTTTGCCAACAATTTGGCTTTAAATGCTAAAATAGAAACTTCTAATACTAGAAGCGATGCGGCATTTTCTGCCAGAGCTGCTGTTGACGGTGAAAAACATACCTATTGGGCAACTGAAGACGGAGTTATTGAAAGTTCATTGACTATAGATTTTGAACAACCAACTACATTTAATCGCTTTGTAGTGCAAGAATACATCGCTTTAGGACAACGTGTAAAAAAATTCAAATTAGACGCAGAAGTTGATGGAAAATGGGAAACTATTGACAACCAAACGACTGTTGGATATAAGCGAATTTTGCGCTTTGATGATGTTACTGCCACTAAATTAAAATTGACTATTGAAGACGCAAAAGCAAGTCCTACTATTTCGAATATAGAAGTATACAATGCTCCATTGGTTGTAGATGCTCCTAAAATAATTAGAGATAAAAATGGAATTGTAAGTTTAAATGTTCCTGAAGATGGGGTTGATATTTATTATACCTTAAATGGTGAAACACCAACTACTGAATCATCAAAATATTCAAAGGCTTTTGAAGTGCATAAACCTACTATCATTAAAACTTTTGCATTGGATAGTAAAACGAATAGAAAAAGTGAAATTAATTCAAAATCATTTGACATTAGTAAAAACAAATGGTCAATTGTTGGTGGAGATAAAAAACTTGAAGCAAGCATAGACGATAATCCAAATTCTAACGCTCAAATAGACGATGAATTGATTATTGATTTAGGAGCGTCACAAAGAATAAAGGGATTTACGTATCTTCCTTCGCAAAGTAAATGGTCTAAAAACGAAATTACACATTATAGTTTTTATGGTAGCAGCAATGGTAAAAAGTGGAGATTACTTAAAAAAGGAGAATTCTCTAATATTATTGCCAATCCGATTGAGCAAAAAATTTCATTTGATAAAAAATCAAGAGTGAAATTTGTAAAACTAACAGCGAATAAGGTCAAAAACAAAGACCAAAAAGCCCTTGTTGCGGAAATAGGCATCATCACTAAATAAAATAAAATGGATTTAAATCTAAAAAACAAAGTGATTATTGTTACTGGCGGCTCAAAAGGTATTGGTCTTGGAATTACGGAGGCATTGCTTAAAGAAGGTGCAATTCCGGCTATAATAAGTAGAAATAAAGAAAGTATTGATGAAGTTGTTTCAGAAGCAAAAGGCAATGAACAAAAAATATTTTCTGTGATAGCAGAATTAACAGATCCTGAACAATGCAAAGATGCTGTTGCTTCCGTCACGGAGAAATTTGGAAGAATTGATGGAGTTGTAAACAATGCAGGGGTAAACGATGGTGTAAGTCTAGCAGATGGAAATTATGAAAATTTTGTTGCTTCTTTACATAAAAACTTAGTGCATTATTATCTCATAATGCATCATGCTTTACCCGCTTTAAAAGAAAGCAAAGGTGCCGTTGTAAATATAGGTTCTAAAATAGCAGATACAGGTCAAGGAGGCACATCTGGATACGCCGCATCTAATGGTGGCCGTAATGCTTTAACAAGAGAATGGGCTGTAGAATTATTGCCGTTTAGTATCCGAGTTAATGCCGTAATTGTTGCCGAATGCTATACCCCTTTATATGACAAATGGATTAAAACATTCGATAATCCTAATGAGAAACTAGACAGTATAACTAAAAATATTCCTTTAGAAAACAGGATGACTACCACCAATGAAATTGCAAATATGGTATTGATGCTACTGTCAGATAAGTCTAGTCACACCACCGGGCAATTGATATATGTTGATGGAGGCTATACACATCTAGACCGCTCATTATAACATTCGTCGAAAAAATACTTTTATCATTCATTCTAAAAGTAACTTGAAAAACCAAACTATTACTAACTATTAAGAATATAAGAATGGAAAACAATAAAAAAATACCCATAGTTTCTAAAGAGGTTTTAGTCCCTTTTATTTTAGTGACCTCTCTTTTTGCTCTTTGGGGCTTTGCCAACGCAGTAACGGACCCAATGGTTCAAGCATTCAAAAAAGTGTTAGAATTATCTAATTCAGAAGCCGCTTGGGTTCAAATGGCATTTTATGGAGGCTACTTTTGTATGGCTTTGCCTGCAGCCATGTTTATGCGTAAATATTCATATAAAGTTGGAATTTTAATTGGTCTAGGTTTGTATGCAGTTGGTGCATTGTTATTTTATCCTGCCGCAGTTACGGAACAGTTTTGGTTCTTTTGTTTAGGGCTTTATATCTTAACTTTTGGTTTGGCTTTTCTTGAAACAGCAGCAAACCCATATGCTTTAGCTATGGGTGCAAAAGAAACTGCAACTCAGCGTTTAAATTTAGCTCAAGCCTTTAATCCGGTAGGATTAATAGCCGGACTTTTTGTGGCTCAACAATTTGTACTCAAAAATTTACAATCAGATGATATAACCGATTTTAGTGCCTTGGATGAAGCGTCTAAAGTTTTAATCAGAACTTCGGACTTATTGGTAATCAGAAACCCATATGTTATTCTTGGATTGGTCTTAATCGGTATATTTATTTTATTTATAGTTAGTAAAATGCCACAATCTAAGGATGAAGGAGGCATGCCAAGTATTGGACTTACTTTTTCTGTTTTAGCAAAAAACAAAAAGTATGTATTAGGGGTTCTTTCTCAAATTCTTTATGTAGGTGCGCAAATTATGTGTTGGACCTATATTTACCAATACGCAGAAGCAATTGGCATGGATAGCGTCACTGCTGGTTATTATCAAATGGCTGCATTTGTTTTATTTACAGTTGGACGCGCTGTTGGAACTTATATGCTTCGTTTTTTAAGTCCTGGAAAATTACTAGCAAATTTTGCAATATTGGCAATGATTTGTGTCGCCGGAACTATCTCGATTGAAGGTATGATTGGCTTGTATTGCTTGGTAGGAATTTCGTTCTTCATGTCACTAATGTTCCCTACAATTTATGGAATCGCATTAAATGATTTAACTGAAGAGCAATCTAAAGTAGGGTCCGCAGGCTTAATTATGGCAATTGTAGGTGGCGCTTTAATGCCTAAACTACAAGGAATGATAATAGATGCTGGAGGAAGTGGTGTTGCTGACACGACGATAATGGGTGTGTCTGAAGTGAATTTCTCATTTATTTTACCGCTGCTTTGTTTTGTTTACATAGCCTGGTATGGAATGAACGTTTTTAAGAATTATGAAAATTCCTAAAACTATGCAGAGACATTGTTTGGCGTTAGATTTATTAAACGACAAGGAACTTATAAATTCCTATAAGAAATACCACCAAAAAGTTTGGCCAGAAATTGAGTTAAGTATTATCGATGCTGGCATAAAAAGGTTGGAGATCTATTTGATTGAAAATAGACTTTTTATGATTTTAGAGGCTGGTGAGGATTTTTCATTTGAAGAAAAAGATGAAATGGATGCCTCAAATTCCAAAGTTCAAGAATGGGAAAAATTAATGTGGAAGTATCAAAAAGCATTACCAACTGCCAATCCCGGAGAAAAGTGGTTGCTCATGGAAAAAATTTACGAATTGAATGCAAACTCAAAAAATTAATTAAACATCCATTTTAATGGCGCTTTATTTTAATAAAAAATATCCATCGGTTCAAGATTTACGGAAAAAAGCAAAAAAAAGCATTCCAAAATTTGCTTTCGAATATCTTGATGGTGGTTGTAATGAAGATGTGAATCTTATTAAAAATACAGCCGAAATTAGAGATGTTGAGTTGTTGCCTTATTATTTGAGTAAGCATACTGGTTCTTCCATGAAAACTGAGCTATTTGGTCACACATACGATGCACCTTTCGGGATTGCCCCAGTTGGATTACAAGGATTAATGTGGCCTAATTCACCTGAAATTTTAGCCAAAGCAGCGTTTGAACATAATGTTCCTTTTATTCTAAGTACCGTAAGCACAAGCAGTATAGAACGCATTAGTGAAATTACTGAAGGAAAAGCTTGGTTTCAATTGTATCATCCGGCTGAAAACAAATTACGAGATGATATTATAAATCGTGCCAAAGATGCAGAATGCCCTGTATTGGTTATTCTATGCGATGTACCAACATTTGGATTTAGACCCCGTGATATTAGAAATGGATTAGCCATGCCTCCAAGCATGTCTTTAAAAAATATTATTCAAATTTTAGGCAAACCTAATTGGGCATTGAATACTTTAAAATATGGGCAGCCAAATTTTGAGGTTTTAAAACCTTATATGCCTAAAAACCTAGATTTAAAGCAACTAGGCAAGTTTATGAACGAGACATTTTCTGGTCGGTTAAATGAAGAAAAAATCAAACCTATAAGAGATATGTGGCCAGGAAAACTGGTTTTAAAAGGTGTAGCGAATGAAGCTGATGCTGAAAGTGCTATTAAACTTGGTTTAGACGGAATCATAGTTTCTAATCATGGTGGAAGGCAACTAGATGCTGGAGAATCTACCATTAAACCATTATCTAGAATTGCAGTAAAATATGGAGATCAAATAACTGTGATGATGGATAGTGGAATTCGTTCTGGACCCGATGTAGCAAGAACGTTGGCCAGTGGTGCAAAATTCACCTTTATGGGACGCTCATTTATGTATGGTGTCTCGGCTTTAGGGAAGCATGGAGGAAATCATACTATTTCCTTACTAAAAACGCAATTACAACAGGTAATGGAACAAATTTGTTGCGAGCGTGTTGAGGATTTTCCGAAACACTTAATTTCGAAATAAAAATTACAAGGAATACTTGAAAAAATTATACCGGTGCCGTTGCTTTGTACAAAATAGCATCACCTTCGGCTTCAATACTATAATTAGATTCGGCTAATACAACAATTGCTTCTCCTTTTTTAATTTCTATACTTATATCCGAATCTTCAATCTTAGCATTACCATTAACAACAATATAAATTATTGCTGTTTTTGATATATTAGTGTAATTGCTTTTCTCTTTTGAAAACACTAATTGGCTTAACTCAAAATCTGGTGCTGGGCTTTTATAAATACGTTCAATACCATCAGTTTGCAGTTCACCCTGCATTATGTTAGGAATTGTTTCTTGAAACTCAACATGTTTCAACAACTCAGGAACATCAACATGTTTAGGAGTTAAACCACCTCGCAATACGTTATCAGAATTTGCCATCAACTCCATGTTTTGCCCTTCTAAATAGGCATGTGGAATTCCGGCATCTTGAAAAACAGCTTCTCCTTTATTTGCTTGCACAATATTGAATAAGTAAATAGAGTAAATTCCTTTGTCAATAAAACCTTCAATACAAAAAGTTTCATAAGCTTTTGCTGCCCAATAATCTGGGGAATTTTTGTCTAATTCTCCTTGTTTATAAAGAGGTAAAACTCGTTCGATCAAAGGCTGCAAAACTGTATTCGTAACTTCTTGCGACTCCTCCATCAGTTTTTTATATAAACCAAGATAACCATCATTCTTAAAGTCAGTAACCAAATGAGATAATTCTGGAGTTGAATTCAGGCAAGTAATTAGTTTCTTTTCGGTTAAAAATCCATGCAACAACCAAAATTCACTTAAGGCTACCATTATTTCTGGCTTATGATTGTCATCTTTATAATTCCTATTCGAAGCTGTTAATGGTATTCCCAGTTTATTCTCTTTTTTAAATCCTTTTTCGGCTTCTTTTTTTGAAGGGTGCACTTGTATAGATAGCATATCATGTACATCTAGCACCTTGAATAGAAAAGGCAAGCGGCCAAATTTTTCGGAAATATTTAATCCTAAATTGGCCTTAGTGTCTTTAGAAATAAGCGCGTTTAATTTTATTTCATTTCCTCCCTTAAAAACCGTAGATGTTGCATTATTATGAGCTCCCAACCAATACTCTGCACATTTAACCTCATTTGGTTTGGACCCTAATAACTTTGGAATAAACTCGGTTCCACCCCAAGCGTAATTTTGAATAACTCCTTGTAATTTATAAAGTCCGGACATTTAGAAATAAATTTTAGTAAAAATAATTTAATATTAATTACTCCGAACATTAATTTAGATGAATGTTACTTTAACAGTTCTTTTCGGAATTCTTTTGCCAAAGAAGAGCATTTTAATAAAGTTCCTTTCACATCCTCTATGGTTGTTCTTGGGTTAATTAAACACATTCTTAAAACAACCTGTTTTTGCAGTATAGTTGTAACTAATACGGCCTCGCCACTTCCAGTAATTTCTTGTGAAACCTTTTGATTTATTTCATCTAATTGCTGTTCTGTGAAATTTTGATCAATTGGATTGTATCTAAAATTGATAACGGCAAGTGTGGCCGGAGAAACAATTTCCCAATTTTTACTTTTTCTAATTATTTCTTCTGTTTTATCTGCCAAGTCAATATTGTAAGAAACTGCCTCTCTAAAAGATTGTAGTCCAAATGTTTTAATAGACATATAAAATTTCAACGCTCTAAATCTTCTTGTTAATTGGACTCCATGATCATAGAAGTTAATCTCAGACTCATTCCCTTCAATATCTCTTAGATATTCTGGCTTTTCGCTAAACGTATTACTTAACCACTTATGATTTCTTACCAATAAACATCCCATTTCATAAGGTTGAAAAAACCATTTATGAGGATCTATTGTAACTGAATCTGCTTTTTCTATTCCTCGTAATTCTTTTCTTCCTTTTTCAGACAAGATTGCTCCACCTCCATAAGCTGCATCCACATGCATCCACATTTTTTCAGCTTTACATATTTTTGAAATTTCTCTTAGATCATCTACAGTCCCCGTATTCGTAGTTCCAGCATTGGCAATCATACACAAAGGTTGTAATCCTGCCAACTTATCTTTCGCAATTGCATTTTTCAACTTATTGAAAGACATTTTAAACTCTAAATCGGTCGGTATAATTCGTACCTGGCTCTTTTTAAAACCAATTGTACGTATGGCCTTAATATTTGAAGAGTGTGTTTGATCGGACATGTAAATAACGGCCTTAGAAAAATCATCCCCACATTTTTGTCTACGTGCCGTTACCAACGCTGTAAGGTTGGCCATGGAACCACCGCTTGTAAATATTCCCCCTCCTTTTTTTACGGGAAACTTAAACAACTTTAACAACCAATTTACAGTAACAATTTCCAATTCGGCTGCTGCTGCAGATGCAATCCAACCACCAGAAAAAACATTATATCCAGTTGCTAAACTATCTGCCATGGCGCTTATGTAATTACTAGGTCCAGGTACAAATGAATAAAACTTTGGGTGCGATGCTATATTTATTTCAGACAGCACATTTTCTTTTACAAAATCTAAAACTTCATGTGCATCCATCCCTTTTTCTGGAGCTTCTTCTAAAAACAATGCATCCATCTCTTTTCTACTCGCGGTAGAAAAAGGTGGTTTCTCATTCATGGTATCGAAATGCTCTACTATGGTATCAACAACGCTGTAACCATATTTTTTCATTTCATCCTTAGAAAGATCTAAATTTTTATTCGATTTCATCCTATTCCATTTTGTTCTGCAAAAATAAGGCTATTGAAAAGTTTAAAAAAACGTGATATATCTTATTCACAAAAGAATAATATGTGGGTCATTTATTGATTAAAACCCTAAGTTTTTATGAATTTTTATACCTATATCGATAAATATTTGTCATTTAACCATAAAACTTATGAAGGTTAGAATAAATTTATATTTTTAAATCGACCTTAATTTAAACGAAGTACAATTTTGTATTGCATTAATAATACAGGTCACCGCAAATTTTGTAGTAGTACTTAATAGAATAAGAAGTTAACTTTGTGAAATCCAACAAATTTTGAATGAAGAAAACACTAATTTTTACTATTTCAGCTTCAATAGTTCTATTCGGACTATTAATTTTCCCAATAAATATTGGAGAAAAAAATAGTGTTGTCTTATTTTTTGGAAACTTCCATCCATTGATTCTTCATTTACCCATTGGATCTTTAATTGGGTTATTTTGTTTGGAATTAATCAACTTTTTTAAGCCAGAATTAAAGTTAGAAAATGCAAATAAACTTTTACTTTGGTTTAGTGCTTTAAGCATACTACCTGCAGTAATATTTGGCTTTTTTCTTGCCTCGAGTGGCGGATATAATGATGAAGTCCTTTCCTATCATAAATGGCTTGGTTGGTCCACAGCATTCATTTCAATTTGGTTACTTACATTAAGATTATGGGCATATTCTCAAACTAAAAAACAAGTTAAACTTTATCAATTGGTTTTGTTTGTGAATGTATTGTTGTTATCCATGGCAGGTCATTATGGTGGCTCATTAACGCATGGTTCTAATTATTTGACAAAAGAAATGCCTGGCAGCTTAAAAAACCTTTTGGGTGTAGAAAAGTCGGAATCTGAAACAATGCTTTCAGATATTGAGGAACTGAAAGAATCTAGCGAAAGTACGGATGCTATAATTATAAATAGAGCAATAATGTTTGCCGATAGTATTCATCCTATAATGGACAATAATTGTTTTGAATGCCATAATGCCAATAAGCAAAAAGGTGATTTACGATTGGACAATATCAATTGGAAGATGGCAAATGCTGAAACAGTTAAAAAGTGGAAATCTGTCTATACTGAAATTAATGAAGGAAATATGCCTCCAGAAGAGGAAGAACCATTATCAAACCAAGCCAAAGAAAGTATTTTAACCTGGATTTCGAGTTCATTAGATAGTGTTAAGCCTGAAGTTATTGAGCAAGTAGCTATTATAGAAAAAGAAGAAGCGGCTATTGAAAAAGAAATGGAAAGACTCGCTGTTTTGACAAAAGAAAAATTGGCCTCTAAAAACAATTCAGAAACTTCTCTGAAATACGTGAATGAGATTCAACCCATTCTGAACAAATATTGTTACCAATGTCATGGATCTAAAAAACAAAAAGGAGATATTCGTTTAGACATTTTAAATGCTGACATGATTCATGGAGGCGATGCCGAAAAATGGCATTCCGCGCTCGATGAAATTAACGCAGGAAACATGCCTCCAAAGAAAAAAGAACAATTAACAGAGGAGGAAAGTAGGCTGGTTGTAGATTGGATTACTAATAATTTAGATAAAGCAGCCGATGCCAAAAGCACCACCAACAAAAGTGTTACTAGACGTTTAACAAAATCGCAATACACCAACAGTTTAAATCAACTTTTAGAACTGCCTATTAACTTTGGATATGTGTTGCCCGATGATGGAAAATCAAAAATGGGTTTTTCTAATAACGGAGAAGTACTTCAAATTTCATCTTTGCACATAGATTATTATCAAAAAATAGCAAGAGAAGCCTTAGATAAAGCAATTGTACTTGGTCCAAAACCAGTTTCAAAAAAATATAAAATTACATTCGGAAAAGGAATTGGTGAAGGAAAGGTTGCTGCTGAATACGGAGGATATCAATCTGCTGCATTAAAACATGAAGATTTTAAAGTAGACCTATTCGATGGTAACGGAATCAATTTTGATGTAACTGATACTATAAAGGAGCGTATTGGAATTGACATGAGAGGTTCTGCCAGCGATAGATATGCAGTTGAAAATGATGGATTAATTTTATATTCTGCATTGCCACATAAAGATGTCCCGCCACGTTCTTGGCAAGGACCATCTCCAAACGCTAAAATGCTAATTAAAAATAACTACCCAAGAGATGGAAACTTTGTTCTTAGAGTAAATGCCTCTAAAGGATATGGAATTTCTATGCGTGAAGGACTCATTGATTTAAGAGAACATAAAGCGGCTGAAATTACTCCAAATACAGTTCACCTTTTGGCAACCGACAGTAAAAACACTAAAAACCTTGAGCTAAAAGAAAGCATGTTAGTTCCGGAACGTATTGACTCAGCGGCTTCATCAATTTTAGAAATTAAAATTCCGTCAGATAGTTTTTACCAAGTAGATTTAGTGCATCCTTATGTTTCTCAAGACAATATGCCTTCGTTCATGTTAAAAATTGGGAATTTTAATAAAATTGAAGAAAGACTACAACTACCAAAAGAACTTGAAGAACAATCTGAAATTGTTACTCCAGTAACTTTAGCCTATTTAAGAAAAGGAAAATATAAAATTGAAGCAGGAGGCGCGTTTTTCGTAGGTTACAAAGAAGTACGATTTACTCCTTTACCTGAAAACAGTGAGATTCCGATTGCATTAAAGAAAGAAGTTCAGAAAAATCAAGAACAATACAAAGATTTAGTTCCCTCTATTAAAGCGTTTATAGCAACAAGAACCGATGATGGAATGGATTACAACACTTTTGATGTAAGTAAAGAAGTAACTACTGAAGTTGGAGATTTTAAAACCTATGAATTTACAGGACAGTTAGAAAATTTACCGGTACCTATTTTTGACCCTATAGAAACGGAGCCTTTTTCTAACACAATGATAGTTGGTTTATGGAACAACCATTTGGTAAAAAATAAAGGTGAAAACGGACCAGCCTTATTAGTGGAGTCTATGGAATTAGAAACCCCTTATCACTCAATTTGGCCACCAAAAAGTCATAGTACAATTTTTGTAGATTCTCCAAATAAAAACAATCGAGAAGTATACACAGCCGAAGTAATTAAAGAGTTTATGGAGCGCGCTTTTAGACGTCCATTAATTACTGGTGAATTAGATCGTTACTTTAATTTTTGGATGGATATTAAAGATGATTTCCCAGTTTACGAAGATGGTGTAAAAGAAGTATTAGTAGCAATACTGTGTTCTCCAAACTTTTTATACTTGTTAGAGTCAGAAAAATCTACACCAAAAATATTCAATGATGATTATTATTTGGCTTCTAAAATGGCTTATTTCTTATGGAATTCTCCACCAGACGAAACATTAAATGAATTGGCTTCAGTTGGAATGTTAGAAAAGGACTTATCGAATCAAATAGACCGAATGATTGAGAGCCCTAAAACGATGAAAATGATCGAGTCATTCGCTTACGAATGGTTACGAGTAGATCGTCTAAGTAGCATAAATATAGATGTTAATATGTATCCAGACTTTACACGTTTTGTAAAAGAAGATATGGCAGACGAAACCTATAATTTTATCCATTACATTCTTAAAGAAAATAAAAGTATCTTAAACTTTATAGATTCTGATTTTGCAATGCTAAATCAAAATTTAGCAGAGTTTTATGGAGTTGATGGTGTTTTTGGAAATGAATTTAGACCTGTTGCAATTCCTAGAGAAGAAAACAGAGGAGGTTTATTATCACAAGGCGCATTTTTAACTGGGCATTCTAATGGAAAACAAGCACATCCAATTAAAAGAGCGGTTTGGTTAAAAGAAAAAATACTTGGTGATCCGCCACCTCCACCTCCACCAAATGTACCAGAATTAGACCCGGAAACTCCTGGCTTTGAGAACTTAACTTTAAAGGAACAATTGGAATTACACAGAAATAAAGTATCTTGTATCGATTGTCATTTAAAAATTGACCCTTATGGAGTGGCATTTGAGAACTATGATGCCGTTGGTAGGTTTAGAGAAATGTTTAAGGAAACACCTATAGATTCTAAGTCTGTATTACCTGACGGCACTGAAGTTGAGGGGATAAAAGGCATAAAAGAATATCTATTAACTCAGAAAAAAGATGAATTCACCAAGTCTGTTGTTGAACATTTATTTGCATATGCACTGGGTAGAGATGTTAGTTTCTCCGATGAAAAAGAATTAAATGGAATTGTAGAGAAGGTAAAACAAAGTGATTATAAATTTAAATCGGTTTTAGAAGAAATTATTAAAAGTGATTCTTTTTTGAATCATTTTAACAATGCAAAAACCATTAGTAAAATAGATTAGTTATGGCTAGAAAATCATGGCACTTAGATCGCAGAACGTTTATTAAAGGAGTTGGAGCAGCTGTTATGCTTCCGTATATGGAAAGTATGGGAATGAATACGCTGACTAGTTTTGCCGAATCAAACACACCAAAAAGACTTTGTTTCTTGTATTTTCCTAATGGTGTAGCAATGTCTCCTGGGGCTGATTCTAAACATCAACAATGGAATTGGTTCCCTCATGAAACTGGAACAAATTATAAATTAACAAATTCTTTAGCACCTCTAGAAAGGCATAGAAATAACATGTCCATACTTGGTGGTTTAAGTCACCCTAATAGTAGAAATGTACTTGGCCATATGGCTGGAGATACATGGCTTACAGGTGGTGATTTAAGAGGTGATAAATATTTAAATTCAATTTCTGTAGATCAAGTTGCAGCGCAAAAACTATCTAGACATACAAGAATTCCTTCTTTAACATTCTCGACTGATGGTGGGGTGGGTTATAAGTCGAGAGCATCAACATTATCTTTTGATTCTACAGGAAAAGCAATCCCTTCAGAACATAGACAAAGAGAAATATTTGAACGTTATTTTTCCCCAAATGGTGGAAGAACTTCTTCTGAAAGACGCAAGAGTTTACAACAGGACCAAAAGATTGTAGATTTAGTATTGGAAGATAGTAAGCGCTTGAAACGTAATTTAGGATATAACGATAATATAAAATTGGACGAATACATGTCATCTTTAAATTCTATTGAAGAGCAAGTTAAAAGAAATGAAAAGTGGCTAGATGTTCCGATGAAAGAATTTGATGCATCTTACATCAATTTAAATGTTGATGCCAAAGTAAATCCAGAAGCTTATTTACGTTCTACTATGGATTTAATGATTCTTGGCTTACAAACTGACATAACACGCGTTATGACCTTTATGATGGGTAGAGAAGATGGTATGGGGTTGTTTGATGCCTTTCCTAAACTAACATTAGATTTTACAAGTCATCATGGAATGACACATGATAGAGCTACTGGTTATCAAGAGCGATTAGGTAAATATGACGCATGGTTGTCTAAACAATTTGCTTATTTCTTAGATCGCATGGAGAATACTCACGATGAACACGGGTCATTATTAGACAATACGTTGGTTATGTACGGAAGTGCGTGCTGTTCTACGCATAATGCTAATAATTACCCAACAATCTTGGCAGGTGGATCTAAAATAGGAATGACACATGGGTCTTATGAAATCTATGATCCCAAAAAAGTTCATATGGCCGATTTATTTGTCAGTATGTTAAACAAAATTGGGTTAGAAACTGAAGTATTTGCTGATAGTACTGGAAACCTACCAACTTTATAAACCAACCAAAAGGCAACTTACCAAACTTTATAAACCAACCAAAAGGCAACTGACCAAACTTTATGACTAACCTCAAAAATGCCCCAATTGTAAGTAAAAAACTGTTATTTCCATTTATAATTATAACTTCTTTATTTGCGCTTTGGGGGATTGCCAATGACTTAACAAATCCAATGGTTTCGGCATTTAAAAAAGTAATGCCAGAATTGTCTAACCTGCAAGCGTCTTTGGTGCAATCGGCATTCTATTTTGGCTATTTTTTCATGGCTTTACCTGCCGCACTTTTTATCCGAAGATTCAGTTATAAGTCAGGAATTTTACTAGGGTTGACACTTTACGCAATTGGCGCCTTTATGTTTTATCCAGCAGCCGCCTTTGAAAATTTTAATTTCTTTCTAATCTCTCTTTGGGTTATTACTTGCGGTCTTTCGTTTTTAGAAACTACGGCAAATCCATTAATACTCTCTTTAGGAGATAAGCGAACAGCAACCCAACGGTTAAATTTTGCACAAGCCTTTAACCCTGTAGGTTCTTTAACAGGAATGATCATTGCGCAAGTTTTTGTCATTGGAGCGATTCAATCCGATAATTATACAGCCGAAGCATATGCTGCACTATCATCAGGTGAATTAGCGGCTATTAGAGAAAATGACCTTGGAGTGATTAGCGTACCCTACATTAGTTTAGGAGTGCTGGTTCTAGCGATAATGACAATCATCATTTTTACTAAAATTCCGAAGACAATACACGACGATAAAATAAGCCTGTCAGCATCGTTTTCTAAATTATTTAAGAACAAAAATTATTTAGGCGGGGTTGTTGCTCAAGCTGCATGCGTTGGTTCACAAATTATGTGTTGGACATTTATTTTTCAATATGTAGACAATCTAAATGAGACACAAGATTTGAATATAACCGCCACTAATTTTAATATTGCTGCCATGATATTATTCCTTTCCGGAAGATGGATTGGAACAGGAATTATGCGTCGCGTAAATCCATCTAAAGTATTAGCAATCTTCGGTTTTTCAGGAGTGATTTGTGCTTTAGGCGCGGTATTACTGCCTGGAATTTCAGGCTTAATTTCACTAGTAGCAATTTCTATATTTATGTCTATTATGTTTCCTACTATTTACGGAATCGCCTTAAGGGATATGGGAGATGAAGCCAAAATAGGTTCTTCGGGCCTGGTTATGGCCATTGTTGGTGGTGCGTTTATGCCTCCAATTCAAGCAGCGATTTTAGACATGGGAGGAGCCGGATTTAACGACATTACTTTTTTAGGTTACATTCCTGAAGTTAATTTTTCTTTTATTTTACCCGCAATTTGTTTAGCCATAGTTGGCTATTACGGTCTTAAAACAATTCAAAGATTAAAATCTAGTTAATGCATAAATCCATAAGTTTTGGCTTCATTCTTTTGATGTATTGTTTGTCTTATAGTGCTAAATCGCAAACAAACGCAGAAAGATTAAGACATATCTTAAGCCCTTATTTTGTTCCTGTTGAACATAATTACGAAAAACTTGACAAGAACAAAGTCGATTTAGGTAGGTATTTGTTTTTTGACAAAAATATCTCTGAAAACAATATCATCTCTTGTAATAACTGCCATAACTTAAATAAATACGGAACCAACGGCTCATATTTTATTGGGTCGAAAGAAAAAGGGAATTCATCTAGAGATGTTCCTTCCTTGTACAATTTAGGTTCATTAAATATGTTCAACGCAGATGGCGGACTTACTTCATTAAATGACAAATTAAAACAAGCATTTACAGACTCTAATGAAATGAATGTTCAGAATATAAATCAAATTCTGAAGCAAATAGAAAATGATGCAAAATATCAATCACTATTCAAGGCTGCATATCCAAATCATTCAAAATCCATTTCTTTTGAACAGGTTATTGAAGCACTCGAAGCGTTCATCATAGGACTGAAAACACCCGCACCAATTGATTCCTTTTTAAACGGTGATGATACTGCTTTAACTAGTGAACAAGTAGAAGGCGGACATGTATTTAATTCCAAAAGTTGTTATTCTTGTCATACCGGATCAAACTTTGGTGGGCAAATGATTCAGAAATTAGGTATTGCTGAAAAATGGCCAAATCAAAAAGACTTAGGTTATTATCACGTAAAAAAATTATCAGCATATAAAATGTTTTTTAGAGTAGCACCTCTAAGAAACGTAGAAAAAACTGCTCCTTATTTTCATGATGGCTCATCAAATGATTTAGGTAGTGCAATAAAACTTATGGGGCGTCATGAACGTGGAATGGAAATTAGCGAAGCGGACATTTCTAAAATTATTCAATTTCTAAATTCCTTAACGGGTGAAATTCCTACAGATTACATAATTAATCCATTTAACTAATCAGAACTTCATTCTACATTTAGATTTTCTATATTTATAAAAAATCAATTCATGGAAAAAACCGTTAGTGAAGCTATAGCCTATAGACGTTCTTGTAGAGTATATAAAGATACACCTATTGATACTGAAAAAGTAAAGAAATGTATTGAGCAGGCGGTCCTTGCTCCTACGAGTTCTAATCTGCAATTGTGGGAGTTTTATCATGTAACAGATTCGAAGAAAATCGAAGAAATGAGTTTCGCTTGTTTCAACCAAAATGCGGCTAAAACGGCAAAACAATTAGTAGTCGTTGTTGCAAGAAAGGATTTATGGAAGCAACGAGCATCAGCAAATATTAAGTATATAAATGAGGCTTTTAGTAAACCAGATTTGGAGGCGCATCTTTTAAAGAGAAAAACAATTGCTACAAATTATTACAAAAAACTAATCCCGACTGTTTATACTGATGTTTTGGGAATTCTTGGATATATAAAATATCTTCTATTTCAAATTATCGGTTTATTCAAACCCGTATATAGGCAAGTTAGACAAAGTGATATGCGCATTGTGGCACATAAAAGTGCCGGATTAGCTGCGCAAAATTTTATGATAAGTATGGCGGCAATTGGTTATGACACCTGTCCTATGGAAGGAAGCGATACCGTAAGAATTAAGAAGATTCTAGACATACCTTCTAGCGCTGAAATTAACATGGTAATTAGTTGCGGCATTAGAGACGATAAAGGAATTTATGGCTCAAGATTTAGAATCCCATTTGAAGAAGTATATCATACCGTATAAATATAAATTATGAATACTAGACTCTTCATTTTCATCTTTTCTGTTGTAATCTTTTCGATGCAAGCACAGCATCAATCCGAATCAAATCTTAAAGAATTGAATCTTGTATGGTCAAAATTTTATATGGCATTTGATTCTTTGGACTACTCAAAAATGGAGGAAATTCATTCTAAAAAATTAATTCGAATATCAGGTGGGCAAAAAATAACGGATTATGAAAATTATATAGGCAATTATAAAAAACAGTTCAAAAAAGCCAGAGAGGAACAAGTCACCAATAAAATTGCACTTCGATTTTTTGAACGCATCCAAAATGATTCAGTTGCCAGTGAAAGAGGAATTTATAAACTAGTTAAAACTGATAAAAATCAAAATTCAAAGACCCATTATGGGCAATTCCATGTGCTCTTTATCAAAGAGCATAAAGAATGGAAAATCTTAATGGATTATGATTCCAACGAAAATAATACGATTGGAGAAGCCTCTTTTCAAAAAGCAAAAGACATTCTAGACCTTGATTCTTTTTTAAAATAGTTTTTCATTTTTTTAGTATTAAGAACATCGTCAGCTATAAGTAAATAGTGGATATGTTCCTCTTATTATATCATTTTCCCTTTCAAAAACCATAAGATGAATATCAACACATTTGGTGAATTTACAAATTATTTAGTATGTTTGCATAACAGAACGGAACAGAACGGTTAATGAAACAAGATTTAAAACTAACTATAGATCACGAAAGTGACATCCCAAAATACCAGCAATTGGTCAATACTTTTAATGAGGCTATCGGCACCAATGTACTTTCATCAGGAGATGTATTACCTTCTGTAAATAGTATTTGCAAAAACTATCAACTCTCCAGAGATACTGTTTTTAAAGCCTATTCTATTTTAAAAGAAAACGGAGTGATCGCATCGGTGCCAAACAAAGGCTATTTTGTTTCGAGCAATACTAAAAAGGTGTTACTAGTGCTCGATACGTTTAAGGCTTATAAAGAAGTATTATACCACTCCTTTGTAAAAAACCTTCCTGATGGAATAACGGCTGATATTCAATTTCACCATTACAATATTGAGAATTTCAAAACCATCATTAATAATAGTGTTGGTAAATACTATAAGTATGTTGTCATGAATTTTGATCATAGTTCCGTAGGCAAATTAGTTTCTAAAATTCCTTCAGAAAAATTGTTGCTAATCGATTGGAACATTCATTCGTCAGATAAACAAAATTATGTATTCCAAGATTTTGGAAAATCTTTTTACGATGCTTTAACTCAAGGATTAGAGCAATTCAAGAAATATGAAAAATTGATTTTTGTATATCCTGAGTTCACCAATCACCCAATTGAAACGGTGACTCATTTTGAAAAGTTTTGTAAAGACAATAATCTGAATTCAGAAGTGATCACAAAATCTAGCAACTTTAAAGTAGAACCGCAAACAGCCTATATAAGCGTAAGCGATAGAATTCTTGGCGTTTTCTTAGAACAATGCCGAATCAAAAATTTAGAGCCCGGAAAAGATGTTGGGTTCTTATCTTATAACGAAACTCCGATGAAGCAATTTATCTATAAAGGCATCTCGGTAATTTCAACAGACTTTAACGAATTAGGGAACAAAGCTGCAGAGTTTATCACTACAGAAAAACCCATGCAACATTATGTTCCAACAAACTTAATACTTAGAGAATCTTTATAATATGTATTACATTGGATATGACATTGGAAGTTCATCTGTAAAAGCCGCTTTGGTAGAAAGTGCTACCGGTAAAAGCATTGGCAGTTTACACGAACCTCCTAATGAAATGGAGATGCAATCTTTGCATCCTGGTTGGGCAGAACAAGACCCAAACACTTGGTGGAACTATATCTGTTCTGCTACCAAACGCTTGATTTCTGAAGCCAATATTGACCCTTCAAAAATTGAGGGAATTGGTATTTCTTATCAAATGCACGGATTGGTAATTGTTGATGAAAATGGTGAACCTTTGCGCAATTCAATCATTTGGTGCGATAGTAGAGCCGTAGAAATTGGCAACAAAGCATTTGACGATTTAGGTAATGACAAGTGTGTTGAGCATTTATTGAATTCACCAGGAAATTTTACAGCATCTAAATTAAAATGGATTCGTGATAACGAACCTGATATTTTTAATAAAGTACATAAGTACATGCTCCCTGGAGATTATATCGCTTATAAATTGACAGGTACAATCGCAACTACCAAAAACGGATTATCCGAGGGGATACTTTGGGATTATAAAGAAAATAAAGTTGCCGATTGGTTGCTAGATTATTACGGAATTGATCCAAGTTTAACACCAAATATCGTTGAAAATTTTCAGGCACAAGGCACTGTAACTACAGAAGCAAGTGATTTGACAGGATTACCTGTTGGTATTCCGATTACGTATCGCGCAGGAGACCAACCAAACAATGCCTTATCACTAAACATTTTTAAACATGGAGAGGTAGCCGCAACTGGCGGAACTTCTGGTGTTTTATATGCCGTAACAAACAGCACAAATTCAAAAGAATCCATAAGAGTAAACAATTTTGCGCATGTAAATTATTCCAATAATCAGCCTTGCATTGGAAAATTACTGAATATAAATGGTGCTGGAATTCAATACCGGTGGTTAAAAAACCTTTGTGGTAATGAACCGTATGAAACAATGAATATTCAAGCATCAAAAGTGGATGTTGGTTCAAACGGGATTGTCGTCCTTCCCTTTGGAAATGGAGCAGAAAGAATGTTTAATAATAGAATTATTGGCAATCAAATTTTAAATCTAAATTTTAATATCCACGGAAAAGGTCATTTATACAGAGCAGCGCTAGAGGGTATTGCCTTTTCATTTGTTTATGGTATGGAATTATTGAAAAATGACAACGCAACTATTAACGTAATTCGAGCAGGAAATGACAATTTATTTAGATCAGAAATTTTTGCAAATACCGTGGCTACCTTAATTGGTCATGAAATTGAAATTTACAATACTACCGGTGCTGTTGGTGCTGCAAGAGCTGTAGGGTTAGTAGATGGTGATTTTGAGAAATTTGGAAAGCATATTTCAGAAAATGATCATGTTATGACCTATCAACCATTAGGAAACAAAGCACCTTATGAAGAGGCATACAAACATTGGAAAAACACATTAGAAAATATATTAAACAATTAAAATTTACACATTATGATACTAGGTGATAAAGAATTTTACAAGGGAATAGGAGAAATTAAATACGAAGGAAAAGAGTCTGACAATCCGTTAGCATTTAAATACTATAATCCAGATCAAGTAGTGGCTGGTAAAACAATGCGCGAGCATTTTAGGTTTGCCATTGCTTATTGGCATACCTTCTGCGGACAAGGTAGTGACCCATTTGGTCCAGGCACTCAAAATTTTGCTTGGGATCAAGCCTCAGATGCAATGCAACGGGCAAAAGATAAAGCAGATGCTGCTTTTGAATTCATATCTAAAATGGGCTTTGATTATTTCTGTTTTCATGATTTTGACTTAGTTGAAGAAGCATCAACATTGGCTGAATCTGAAAAAAGATTGGCAGAAATCACAGATTATATCAAGCAAAAACAAGCGGACTCTGGAATCAAATTATTATGGGGTACTGCAAACTGTTTTTCAAACCCTCGCTATATGAATGGCGCTGCTACCAATCCAAGTTTCGATGTGGTTGCAAGAGCCGGGGCACAGGTAAAGTTGGCTTTAGATGCTACTATCAAATTAGGTGGTGAAAACTATGTGTTCTGGGGAGGACGTGAAGGTTATATGAGTCTTTTAAACACAGACATGGGTAGAGAACTAGACCATATGGCTCAATTCTTATCAATGGCTCGTGATTACGCTCGTAGTCAAGGCTTCACTGGTACATTCTTTATTGAGCCAAAACCAATGGAGCCCTCTAAACATCAATACGATTTTGATGCGGCAACTGCCATCGGATTCTTAAAAGAGTATGGTTTAGACAAAGATTTCAAAATGAATATTGAGGTAAACCACGCAACGTTAGCGCAACACACGTTCCAACACGAATTAGAAGTTTCTGCTAAGGCAGGAATGTTGGGTAGTATTGATGCGAATAGAGGTGATTACCAAAACGGATGGGACACCGATCAATTCCCAAATAATATCCAAGAAACCACAGAGGCTATGTTGGTATTCTTACAAGCAGGTGGCTTGCAAGGTGGAGGTGTAAATTTTGATGCAAAAATCAGAAGAAACTCAACCGACTTAGATGATATTTTCTTAGCACATATTGGTGGTGCAGACACTTTTGCTCGTGCTTTATTGACTGCTGATAAAATCATCCAGTCTTCGCCTTATTCAAAATTAAGAACACAGCGTTACGCTTCTTTTGATGCAGGTAAAGGTAAAGCCTTTGAAGATGGAAAATTAAGCATGCAAGACTTGTATAAAATTGCTGTGGAAAATGGTGAATTACCTTCAACTAGTGGTAAACAAGAAATGTTTGAAAATATTATTAACCAATACATATAATAGATGAACTCTGTTTTAGAAGCTTGGGATTGGGCTGTATTAGGTATTTATTTTCTTGCCTTAATAGCCGTGGCTGTTTGGGTGATATTACAAAAAAATAAAAACACAGAAGATTACTTTTTAGCAGGAAGAAATGTTGGCTGGTTTGTAATTGGTGCTTCTATTTTTGCGTCTAATATTGGTTCTGAACACGTAGTTGGATTGGCAGGTACTGGAGCAGAATCGGGTATGCCAATGGCGCACTACGAGTTACACGCTTGGATTGTACTGCTGTTAGGATGGTTGTTTTTACCATTCTATATCAGAAGTGGTGCTTTTACAATGCCCGAGTTTCTAGAAAAAAGATTTGATGCGCGATCGCGATGGTTTTTATCAGTATTTTCATTGGTTGGTTATGTAATTACAAAAGTATCTGTAACTATTTATGCCGGAGGAATTGTTGTTTCTCAATTATTGGGAATTGACTTCTGGACAGGAGCCATCGGGATTGTCTTATTTACTGGACTGTACACGATAATCGGGGGTATGAAAGCAGTGATTTATACTGAAACGCTGCAAACCGTAATCCTAATTGTTGGTTCTTTAATCATAACCTATTTAGGTATGCAAGAAGTGGGTGGTTGGGAAGAACTGCGCGCCACTGTTGGACCTGAACATTTTAATATGTGGCGTCCAATGAGTGATCCAGATTTTCCTTGGACTGGACTTTTATTTGGTGGAACTGTGGTGGGTATTTGGTATTGGTGTACCGATCAATATATTGTACAACGAACCCTTGCCGCCAATAATATTAAGATTGGTAGGCGAGGCGCCATTTTTGGGGCCTACCTAAAAATCTTACCAATTTTCATCTTTTTAATTCCGGGTATTATTGCCTATGCATTAGCACAAAAAGGCGTATTGACCTACGAGAAAGCAGATGAAGTTTTTCCTGTGCTAGTTACAACATTACTTCCTGTAGGTTTAAAAGGATTGGTTGCAGGTGGATTGATGGCCGCTTTAATGAGTTCATTGGCATCAGTATTTAACTCTTGCTCTACAATTTTCACCATCGATATTTACAAAAAACTAAAACCTGAAATGCCTGAAAAAAAGTTGTTAAAAATTGGTAGAATTGCCACAACAATTGTAGTCGTTTTAGGGATTATTTGGATACCAATTATGGAGAAAATTGGAGGTGGAACGTTGTATAAATACTTACAAAGTGTGCAGTCTTATATCGCTCCTCCAATAACTGCAGTTTTTGTATTGGGTATTCTTTGGAAACGTGTTACGGCCAAAGCCGCAATTGTTACTTTAATGAGTGGTTTAATAGTTGCAGCATTGCGAATTACTGCCGAAATCAATATTGATAGTTTAAGCGGAATCGCACATAGTTTTGCAAGTATAAACTTTGCACATATGGCTATTTTTATGTTTATTTTCTCAGTTATCGTTTGTGTTACGGTTAGTTTAGTAACTGCTGCTCCAAATTACGAAGCAATAAAAGGTTTGGCATTTGGCACTTTAAGCGAAGAACAAAAAGCCGCTAATAAAGATAGTTTTGATACTATAGATGTGGTGTTGTCAGTGATACTTGTTGTTGTAGTTATTGGAATACTCACCTATTTTGTGGGGTGATTGATTTGATATTTTTTTTAAACTCAAATCATAATACATAAAAAAACCTCTTGATTTCTCAAGAGGTATTCTTTGTAACGTCAACTGGCTGGACTTCTTACAACTAACTCAGGATAAACCAATCAAGTGGTCTCAGCGTCAAACAGTTCAAGAATTTATAATTTATCTATTAAATCTTCCAGAAATATTACCTTCTAAAATATAATTCACATCAGATTCAGATGCATAATTTACATCCCCTTCATACGTATGTTTTAGTGCACATGCCGCACTTGCAAAATTCATAGATTTAATGTCATCATATTGTTGCAACCCATGAATCAAACCTGCTGCAAAAGCATCACCCGTTCCAATTCGATCAACAATATGGGTTATTTCATAGTCTTTGGTTTCATTAAACTCACTACCGTTCCACATTCTAGCTCTTATTTTATGCCAAGATGCATTGATAGAAGTTCGAATCTTTTCAAAAACTTTTTCTATCGAAGGAAACGCTTTCATTAATTCTTTGCTAGCCTCAATAAAATCATCATTTGAATATTTATAATCCGTTCCTAGTAATTGATTTATTTCATCTATTCCTCCAATAAATATTGTGGATAAGGCTACAAGTTCACGTAAAGTCTTTTTAGGATCGTTTCCATATTTCCACAACCCTTGTCTATACGTTGGATCCGCTGTAACAGGTATTCCTTTTGAGCGAGCAACCTGCAATCCTTCTAGCAAGGATTCGTAACTCCCCTTACAAAGTGCAGGTGTAATCCCTGTCCAATGAAACCATTTTGCATCTTTTAAAATTTCTTCCCAATCGAACATTTCTGATTCGATAGTAGAGAACGAAGAATGCGATCTATTATAAGTTATAGAACTTGGTCTCATTACGGCACCAACTTCAACAAGATACATCCCCAATGGCCTTTTAGAAAAAACAATTGATGAAGTATCAACACCGAACTTGTTCATATAAGAAAGTGCGGTTGTACCGATAAAATCATCAGAAATACAACTGACATGCTTAACATTACCTCCAAAATTAGCGATAGAAATACCTACATTTAATTCAGTTCCACCAAAGTAAAACTCTAATAAATTAGATTGGATTAACTTTTTATTACCTCTAGGAGATAATCGCATTAATACTTCACCAAAAGTTACAATTTGATCCATAACGGTATCTATTCAATCTTAGAATCTTTGCTTATCTAACTGATTTTATTATTTGTAATGCATTTCTACAATCTTGTTCTAATTTCTTATAGTCTTGATTGGCAATAATCTCTTTACTGATAAGTTTAGACCCCATTCCAACACAGGTAACTCCTGCGTCAAACCAGCCTTTTAAATTTTCTTCTGTTGGTGCAACACCTCCAGTTGGCATAATACTAGTCCATGGTTGTGGTCCTTTAACACCTTTTACAAACTGTGGACCATATATATCTCCTGGGAACAGTTTTACGATTTCACATCCTAACTCTTCTGCTCTTGTAATTTCCGTTAAAGTTCCACAGCCTGGAGACCATAATACTTTTCTACGATTACAAACCATGGCAATATCTTCTCTTAATACAGGTGTTACAATAAAATTAGCACCTAAAGACATGTATAAACTAGCCGCCGCTGCATCTGTTACCGATCCAACGCCCATAATCATACCCGGTAAATTTTCTATTGCATATTTTGTAAGTTCACCAAAAACCTCATGCGCGAAATCTCCTCTAGCGGTGAATTCTAATAAGCGTGCGCCTCCATCGTAACATGCTTTTAATACTTTTTTACTTAACTCTAAATCATTATTAAAAAACAAAGGAATCATACCAGTTTCCTTCATTGCATTTGCAACTTCTATTCTTGTAAATTGTGCCATAATCTAATTATTTGTTGAAAGTCAATGGCTTTAAAAATAAAGCCACCAACCAACAACGTTACTTAATTAATTTTCTATTTATCGTGCTACTCTTCCTGAAGCATCTCCACCCATCAACTTTTCAACTTCTGGAACTGTAACTAGGTTTGCATCACCTTTAATTGTGTGTTTTAAACATGAAGCTGCCACTGCAAAATCCAATGCATTTTGGTCATCTTCTGGATATTTTAACAATCCATAAATCAATCCACCCATAAACGAATCTCCTCCTCCTACTCTATCAACAATATCTGTAATTTGATATTGACGTGTTTGGAACAAAGTAGTTCCATCATATAATACTCCGGCCCATGTATTATGAGATGCTGAAATAGAACCTCTTAAAGTTGTAATAACTTTCTTGGCTCTTGGGAACTTTTTCATCATTTGCTCACAAACAGATAAGAAGGCTTCTGCTTTTACATTATGTCCTTCCGTTTGTACACTGATTCCTTCTGGTTTGATACCGAAATGCATCTCTGCATCTTCTTCATTTCCTAATACGATATCGCAATAAGAAGTTAATTCTGTCATCACAGCTTCTCTATGAGCTGCATCACAATATTTCCAAAGTTTGGCTCTGTAATTTAAATCCGTAGAAATAGTAACACCCATTTCGCTCGCAACTTTAACAGCCTCTAAACAAACATCTGCCGCACCTTGAGAAATTGCCGGTGTAATTCCAGTCCAATGAAACCATTCTACTCCATCAAAAACTTCTTTCCAATCAATCATCCCTGATTCAATTTCTGCAATAGCAGAATGCGCTCTATCGTATACCACTTTAGATCCGCGAGAAACTGCTCCAGTTTCTAAAAAGTAAATTCCTAAACGATCTCCACCATATACAATTTTATCTACTCCAACACCTCTTTTTCTCATTTCCATCATGGCACAAGCACCAATATCATTCTTTGGCAGTCTTGTTACAAAATCTACATCTACTCCATAATTTGCCAATGAAACGGCAACATTAGATTCTCCTCCGCCATATATCGCATCGAAATTATTAGCTTGAGAAAATCTTAAAAATCCTTGTGGAGCCAATCTTAACATGATCTCTCCAAACGTTACTACTTTACCCATTTTTTATGTTTTGTAATTCTAAAATTAATTAATTGGTTAAACGTTTAAGCAGTTCTTTAAAAATAAATCAAAACGGAACTTGTTTTGATTGTTTCAGTTAAAACATTAGTTTTGCTTAAACGATTAAGCAAATATATTAAAAATTACGTGAATAAAAAAAGAACTACCATAAAAGACATCGCAAATTCTTTAAACATTTCAGCAGCTGCCGTATCAAAGGCTATGCATGATGACCCAAGAATTAGTGCTAAAACCAAAGAAGCTGTTAAACGTGTTGCAAAAGAATTAAATTATCAACCAAATCACTTGGCCAGCGCTTTGAGAAAAGGAAAAAGTAATTTAGTTGGTGTTATAGTTCCGAAAACCAACAGTAACTTTTTCTCATCCGTAGTTCAGAATATGGAAGAAGTCCTAAACAAATCTGGCTATAATATTATTATAACACAATCTAATGAATCGTTTAAAAAAGAATGTGATAGTATAGACACTCTTTTATATACGCAAGTTGATGGGATTATTGCTTCTATGGCAAACGAAACCATCGATCTTTCTCATTACGAAAAAATAAAATCTAAAGGGATTCCTCTTATTCTTTTTGATAGAGGTGAAAACGACTTAAATGTTGATTATGTTGGAATAGACGATTATAATAGCAGTCATATTATTATTAATCATTTAGTTTCAAAAGGATGTAAGCGAATTGCTCATATCGGTGGTTTTAGACGAACGCGTATTTTTAATAATAGAATGCGAGGGTATATAGACGCCCTTAAAAAACATCAACTTCCGTTAGATGAATCTTTAATTATTGAAAGTAATCTAACCATAAAGGATGGTCGAACAAAAACACATGCATTATTAGAGTTGGATCCAATACCAGACGCAATTTATGTGGCTGGAGATTATGCAGCATTAGGTGCACTTCAAGTTATTCAAGAGAAAGGTTTGAAAATACCGAATGACATTAAACTTGTAGGCTTCGGAAACGAACCATTTACTTCATTGGTGCATCCAACCATAACAAGCATTGATCAAAACAGTCAGGAAATTGGGAAATTAGCAGCGGAAACCTTCTTAAGTAGAATTGAAAACCCAACGGTAAAACAAACTTTGAATAAAATTATTTTCGATGCCAAGTTAATTGTTCGGGAATCTTCGGAATAATCGAAGTATTGAAAAAAATAAAAGGGGAAACTATTTAATAGTTTCCCCTTTCTTTTTATCTATAAACTTAATTAGATACCCAATGCTTGTCCACCACCAATTTGGATGGTTTCCGCAGTAATAAATGATGCATCTTTACTTGCTAAAAACGACACCACTCCGGCAACGTCTTCTGGCTGTCCCAATCTACCTAACATAATATTGTTTTTCCAAGAAGCAAAAACCTCTGGTTTTGTAGATTTAATTTGTGCGTGAAAAGGTGTGTCAATTGTACCCGGAGATACTGCATTTACACGAATTCCATATTCCGCTAAATCTTTTGCTAATGCTCTAGTTATTGCATGAACTCCTGCTTTAGATGTTCCGTAAATTCCGGCACCAGGTCCACCAGCATTCCAACCAGCATTTGAAGTATAATTAACTATTGATGCGTACTCACTTTTCTTTAAAAAAGGAATTGCCGCTCTAGATGCAAAAAATGCAGAATCCAGGTTCAATGCCATTACAAATCTATAGAATTCAGTGGTCATTTCTTCGAATCTTGATCTACCACCTAAACCACCAGCATTATTTACAAGCACATCTATTTTACCGTACTTCTCACCAATTTTAGTGATGTTTTCTGTTACCTGATCTTCTTTTGTAACATCGAAACCATAATATTCAGCAGCAATTCCTTCTGCCTTCAATTCTTCCACTCTTTCGGCTCCTTTGTCATCTTCAATTCCGTTTAAGATTACGGTAAAACCATCTTTACCTAATCTTTTCGCTACTTCAAAGCCAATGCCTCCTGTGGCTCCAGTAACAACTGCTATTTTAATTCCTAACTCACTCATTTTTATAAACGTTAATTATTATTTTTTAATTATTAAATTTCCTTTCTAACAGGTCCAATATTCTTTATGAAAAAGAAAATAGATATTACTCCTAATACAACCGAAATGCAAATCGCAATAAATGCTGGTGTATAAGAACTTGTTGTAATTTGACCAACGAACCAGTTCATAATCATTGGCGAAACAGCCGCAACCGTTCCTGCTAATCCAGCAAGAGTTCCAACTGACGGTCCTCTAAATAAATCACTTGATATTGTTTGAATGTTACCAATTGCAAACTGAAATCCAAATAAAGCTAGCCCAGCTAAGTAAATAAACATCATAAAGTTATCTTCTCTAACCAACGTTATGATACCTACAAATGCGACCAATATTAATACGCCTCCAAGAGCAATTGTTGCTTTTCTAGAAAAATCAACAGATTTCGTTTTCATTAATTTCCCTGCGAACATTCCTCCTAAAATACTTCCTACTGCCGCCATTAAATATGAAATCCACATAGTTGCTGCGATTTCTTCAATGCTTAAACCAAACTTATCGTTTAAATAAATTGGCATCCATCCTGCAAAAAACCACCAAATTGGTTCAATAAAGAAACGACACATTAAAACACCCCATGACTGCTTATAGCTTACAATTTTAGCAACGCTTAAACTTTTTGCCTTCTCTGTTGGCTCCGTATTCTTATCAATTCTACTTGATAGAATCAAGTTGCGTTCTTCTTCTGTTACCCAAGGATGTTTTTCAGGTGTAGATTTATTTAAGAACAACCAAGGAATTACCCAAAGTAAACCAACAGCACCTAAAATAATATATGTTGTTTTCCACCCAAACTGTGTATATAAAAACACAATTACAAATGGAGCAATTACATTTCCAATAGATGCACCAGCATTAAAAATACCCTGCGCTATTGCACGCTCCTTAACGGGGAACCATTCTCCGTTACTTTTCACGGCACCAGGCCAATTTCCTGCTTCACCTATTCCTAATAATCCTCTGAAAATCGATAATGAAATTATTCCTCTTGCAAATGCGTGAAATGCAGAGGCTAAAGACCAAACAATTATCGATACTGTGAATCCTAAACGAGTTCCAATTTTATCATATAATTTACCTGATGCAAATTTTCCTAATGCGTAACACGCCATAAAAACATTCAACATAATTGCGTAATCAGACTTATCCATTCCTAAGTCTTCACCCATTTCTGGCCACAATAAAGCAAATGCTGTTCTATCTATATAGTTTATAACCGTGGCAATAAAAATAAGTGTTATTACCCACCATCTTAAACCTTTAATTTTAAAATTCATATTTCTCTATTTGTTTCAGTTTAGACACTACTTTCTATATCTCAGTTTAGTCATTGTCTAAATTGAAAAATTAATTTTACTAAAAGTTAAGACGTTCTTTTATATTCTAAAAGACACTGTTTTTAAACGTTGTAACAATACTGATACAAAACTTTAAAATGCACTTTCATTTTTTGCTTAGCTGCTTTCGGATCTTGGTTTTTGATCGCTTCATATATATCATTATGCTCTTTAATAGCAGTTAATGATTGACTTGCGTCACATACATGATACTTCTCAAAATTTGTAATAATTTCCGGAGTAATACTCAGCATGAAAGTGTTCATGGTGCTATTTCCACTTGCTTCTGCAATGGCAAGGTGAAATAATAAATCTTCTTGAACAGAATCTTCACCATTCAGTGTTTTTTCTTTATAGGCATCTAGCGCTTCTTTAATCTGAACTAAATCTTCTTCAGTTCTTCTCATCGCAGCCAATCTTACGGTTTTCAATTCTAATAATATTCTAGTTTCAACCAGTGATTTAAAATCTGGTTCTTTCAATCTAAGAATAAGAT
>MPDD01000014.1 GCA_001874265.1 Bacteroidetes bacterium MedPE-SWsnd-G1
TTATAGTATAGCAACTTCGTTATTTTTATTTAAATTAATTCTAAATAATGTTTTGGTATTTCATTTTAGAGTGTAAATTTGCCGCATCAAAATTTATTATTTTAAAACAGTCTAAATAACAATAATGAGAAAGATTACTCTAATTGCGGCTTTATTAACATCAGTTTTAATAACTGCTCAAACAACAAACAACAATCAAAAAACCGTAGATAGTACGTTTGCAAAAAACTCTGCACAGCGAATATTATCGGGTAACATTAACAATGGTGTAACCGTAGGAGGTTATGGTGAGATCACCTATAATCAGCCTGAAGGTAAAAATGGTGAAATGGACGTTCAACGTTTGGTTTTACTTTTTGGATATAAATTCAATGACAAAGTACAGTTTATTACGGAGGTTGAATTCGAACATGTAAAAGAGGTATATGTAGAGCAAGCATTTTTACAGTATAGTTTAAATGACAATTTAAATGTACGTGGTGGATTAATGTTAGTACCAATGGGTTCTATTAATGAATATCACGAACCAACAACATTTAATGGTGTGGAACGACCTAGTATAGCAAAATCTATTGTACCGACTACTTGGAGAGAAATTGGAGCGGGTATTGCTGGTAGAGCAAATGATATTTCTTTGAGATACCAAGCCTATATTTTTAATGGTTTCAATTCTGTAAATGGAGATAAATATTTAGGGGGAAGCAACGGATTAAGAAATGGGCGTCAAAAAGGAGCGGAGTCTAACTTTAACACACCAAACTTATCTGCTAAAGTAGATTATTACGGAATTCAAGGATTGCGTTTAGGTCTTGCAGGGTATTTTGGTAGAACACAACCCTTGGAAGAAGATGAAGATTTAGCAGGAGCTGATGTTGGAGTTTCTATGTTTGGTTTGGATGCGAAATACAAATTAGGAAGATTTGGAGCAAGAGGTGAAGTAATTCATACCACTATAAACGATAGTGAAGAATATAACAACTTATACGGTTCTGACCTAGGAAAAACAATGTATGGTTGGAATCTTGAGGCATCGTACAACTTGTTACCGTTAATTAAAAAACAAGAATTGATAGCCTTCGCTAGATATGATAGTTATGATACAAATGCTACTGTTGAGGATAACATTACTAGAAACTTGTCTTATGATAGAAGCGAATGGACAGTTGGTTTAAGCTATTTAGTTGCAAGAGGTGCTGTTGTAAAAGCAGATTATCAATTTAAAGAGAATGCCGTAGAAAATGGGGAAGTTGCTAACCAATTTAACATGGGTATAGGAGTTACGTTCTAAGCCTCTAAATTTGAATTAATTTCACAAATAGTTGGATCTGTAACGGGTTCAACTATTTGTTAGTTCTAAATTATATATTTTTGTTTGATGAAATTTAAACTCCTTTTTTCTCTATTTTTTTTAATGCAAACTTTAAATTCTTTTAGTAGTGGTTTGCCTAAAAATATTCATAAAAAAGTAACTAAAGAAATAGCTTCATTTTATGATGTTAAAGATTTTGAATTGAAATCTATTTCAGTTTCTGACGAGTTAAATTCATTATTAATACACCCAATAAAAGAGAAAAACTTATTTCAAATTATTATAAGTGGTGAGTTGGTAGGGTATGCCTATGTTGCGAAGGCGCCAAGTAAAACAGATGAATTTGATTATTTGGTTTTGTTCGATAAAGATTTAATCATTACACGGTCCAAATTATTGATCTACAGAGAGGATTATGGAGCGGAAATAGGAAGTAAACGCTGGCTTAAACAATTTATTGGTTTAAAAGAAGGAGCAAACATAGAATACGGAAATCAAATTGTTCCAATATCTGGTGCTACCATTTCTGCCGAGTCAATTACAATTGCTATTAATCAATTACTACAATCAATTGCTATTCTTAACGAAAACGGTCTGTTTAACTAATGTAATTTCTCGGAATTTAGCATAGTTTCAGGTTTCAGTTAATGTTTCGACTTTAGTCAAATTAATTGTTATTTAAGGAGTCTATTAATGTAACAAGTAAGCATATAAAAACCCTACTTTACTTTTTAATGATTTAGTAATTAATATTCAATTAAAAGACGTAAATTTGCATGCAATTAATTTCTATTTAGTTGCATCATGATTTCAAACTCATCAAAATTTGTAGGAGAAGGTTTAACCTACGACGACGTCTTATTAATTCCAGCATTTTCAGAAGTATTACCGCGCGAAGTTAGTTTACAAACTAAGTTTACTAGGAATATTACATTAAACAATCCAATAGTTTCGGCTGCAATGGATACAGTTACAGAATCGGCTATGGCAATTGCAATGGCGCGAGAAGGTGGAATAGGGGTTTTACATAAAAACTTGACAATAGAGCAGCAGGCTGCCGAAGTGAAAAAAGTAAAACGTTCAGAAGCAGGAATGATTATTGAGCCTGTAACAGTTTTTAAGGAAGCTAAGGTTTCTGATGCAAAATCATTAATGAGAGAATACGGTATTGGAGGTATTCCAGTAGTAGATGAAAATGGGATATTAATAGGTATTGTTACAAATAGAGATTTACGTTTTGAAAAGAATAATAATAGAAACATTTCTGAAATAATGACTTCAGAGAATTTGGTAACTGTTGCGAAAGGAACCTCTTTAAAGCAGGCCGAGATTATTCTACAAGACAATAAAATAGAAAAACTACCAGTAGTAGATGAGAACTATAAATTAGTTGGTCTTATTACATTTAGAGATATCATTAAAGTAAAAGAGAATCCAAACGCAAACAAAGACAACTATGGTCGTTTACGTGTAGCTGCGGCAATTGGAGTAACTGGTGATGCATTAGATAGAGCAGAGGCACTTATAAACGCAGGAGTAGATGCTTTAATTATTGATACTGCCCACGGACATACCAAAGGTGTGGTAAATGTATTAAAAGAGGTAAAATCTAAGTTTGATAATATTGAAGTCGTAGTAGGAAATATTGCAACTGCAGAAGCAGCAAAATATTTGGTTGAAGCGGGTGCCGATGCTGTTAAGGTTGGAATAGGACCAGGGTCTATTTGTACAACTAGGGTAGTGGCAGGAGTAGGATTCCCACAATTATCTGCAGTTTTACAAGTTGCAGAAGCTATTAAAGGAACTGGAGTGCCAGTTATTGCAGATGGTGGAATTCGTTATACAGGTGATATTCCTAAAGCGATTGCTGCAGGAGCGGATTCTGTAATGTTAGGATCACTTTTAGCTGGGACAAAGGAATCTCCAGGAGAAACTATAATTTTTGAAGGTAGAAAGTTTAAATCATATAGAGGAATGGGATCTGTAGAAGCAATGAAAAAAGGTTCTAAAGATCGTTATTTCCAAGATGTAGAAGATGATATTAAAAAATTGGTTCCAGAAGGAATTGTTGGTCGTGTGCCTTATAAGGGTGAACTAGAAGAAACGATGCATCAATTTATTGGAGGATTAAGAGCTGGAATGGGTTATTGTGGAGCAAAGAATATTGAAGCACAAAAAGAAGCACAATTTGTAAAAATTACTTCATCTGGTATAGCGGAAAGTCACCCACATGATGTTACAATTACAAAAGAATCTCCTAATTATTCTAGAAGATAAATTAAGGTTAAACATAAAAAAAAGAGGCTACCAATTTGGTAGCCTCTTTTTTTTATGCATTCGATTTAATGTTAATCGTGTCTTTTTTTTCTGCTTCGGTCGCTACGATCACGCCCAAATCCACTTTTGTTAAATTTCTTCGGAGCATCGCCATTAGAAGGTCTAGATCTTCTAGAACCACCGCCAGAACCTCTGTGATTTTTTCCGCCTCCACTTCTACGTCTTCCACCACCTCGGTTTCCAGCACGTTTCTTCTCAGTAACTTCAACATTAACACCACGACCTTCAAAAGAAACATCGTTATTTGTAAAAGCACCTACAGTTTCATCGGTAAAGTTTTTATCTAATTCAAAGAATGAGAATGTGTCTAATATTTCAATTTGACCGATTTCAATATTTTTAGAAATTTGTTGATCATTGATTAATCCAATTAATCTAGCCGGATTCAATTTGTCTTTACGACCAATATTGATAAAGAAACGCGTCATATTCTCGTCGTCTCTTCTTTTACCTCGGCTGTCTTTCTCTCTAGATCTAGAAAGGTCATTTAAGTCATTCGCATTTTCGTAATAACTCAAGAAACTATTAAACTCGATAGAAACAAATCTTTTGATCAATTCATCTCTGTCCAAATCTTTTAGTTTCTCTTGAATGGATGGTAAGTATTCACCAATTTGACTTTCGTTAACTTCAAAGTCGTTTACCTTATCAACTAGTCTTAATAGTTGTTTTTTACAAATGTCTTTTCCGTCTGGAACTTGCATTTGAACAAATTTCTTTCCAATAATTCTTTCAATTGGAGATAATTTTCTTCTTTCTCCAGGAGAAACTATGGCAATAGAAATCCCTTTACTTCCCGCTCTACCTGTTCTACCACTTCTGTGGGTATAAGATTCTATTTGGTCCGGTAGTTTATAGTTGATAACATGTGTTAAACTATCTACATCTAATCCACGAGCAGCAACATCAGTTGCAACCAATATTTGTAATGTTTTCTTACGGAATTTTTGCATTACGATATCTCGTTGTGCCTGCGATAATTCACCGTGTAATGAATCTGCGCTATAACCGTCTTGAATTAATTTGTCTGCAACTTCTTGTGTTTCTCTACGTGTTCTACAGAAGATAATTCCATAAATATCAGGATTGATATCTGCAATACGCTTCAACGCAGGGTATCTGTTTCTATCTGTAACTACGTAATATTCATGCGTTACGTTATCTGATCCAGAATTACGCTTTCCTGCATCAATTTGAGCAGGGTTGTTCATATAGTTTCTTGCAATTCTATCTACTTCTTTAGGGAAAGTAGCAGAGAATAATAAGGTCTGTTTTGTTTCTGGAGTTACTTCTAATACTTGGTCCAATTCATCTTTGAATCCCATATTAAGCATCTCATCAGCCTCATCTAAAACCAACCACTCTACATTGTTTAACTGTAGTTTTCTTCTTTTTATAAGGTCAACTGTTCTACCAGGTGTACCAACTACAATTTGAACTCCTTTGTTTAATTTACGAATTTGACCGTTTATATCAGATCCGCCGTATACAGCAGCAACTTTAAACCCTTTTAAATGAGTTGAAAATTCTTCAATATTTCTAGCAATCTGAATTGCTAATTCTCTTGTTGGAGATAAAATTATCGCTTGAACGCTTTGGTTATCAAGATCTATTTTTTCTAGAATTGGCAAACTGAAAGCAGCAGTTTTACCTGTTCCAGTTTGTGCAAATGCTTTTAAATCTTGATCTGATGCAATTACTTGTGGAATTGCTTTTTCTTGAATTTCAGTAGGTTTTTCGTAACCTAAATCAGTAAGGGCACTAATAATCTCAGATTTAAGCCCTAAATCTTTAAATGTTGTCATGTTCTGTGTTTAACGATTCACAGACACACCCGCATCTATAAATCTGATTTTCAGGGCGCGAAATTACGCTTTAATATCTACAATACACTTGTAAAGTAGATTTAATTTGAAAGTAGAGGTGATTATTGTGATACAATTAACAAATACTTCTTATTGAGAATTTAGTTTTTTTCCGAGAATCACAAGTTTATATTTCTTGCCAATACTTTCAATTGTAGTGTTATATGAAGATATAATTTCAAGTTCTCCATTACCATCTTTAATGAATAATGGAATACTATTTGGCTCTTTCTCTGTTGCAGCAATTAGTTTTTGAAAGTGCTCAAGATTATTCAGAGGAATCTCATATATATCCGGATAATTTCTTGAAACTTCGGTGAGGGAATTAAAATCATCCGTATGTGAGAAAAGGCCTATTTCAGGGTTGTTATCTTCATTGTTTTTTTCTTCTTCTGAAACCAATCTAAAGGTTCCGTTTTCTCCAAACTGTTCACTAAATTTTGTAATGACATAGTTATTAATATCTGCATTCCCTGTTAAAGCCATTAAATAACCGACATCGCTCAATTCAATATTGTCTATTAAAGTATCTGAATAAATATCTGTATTGATGGCCTCAAGTCCTAATTCTTTAGATTTTCTAACATTGTTTTGGTTGTTGTCAATTAGAACAACGTTTCTATTATTTTTTAGTAGGTAACTCCCGATCAATCTAGAAAATTCTGAAGCACCAACAATTAAAATTCCATCTGATTTGGTAAGAAAAACGCCTGCTACTTTAGCAAACAACCTAGCGGTGGTTGCATTAAGTAAAACAGTTCCTAATACTATTGTAAATACAAGGGGTGTAATATATTCTGCACCTTCAAAACCACGATGTGCTAACTCCAATCCAAATAAAGAAGCAATACCAGCAGCTACAATACCACGAGGACCCACCCAACTTATAAATAATTTTTCGTTAATTTTTAAATTGGAATTATGAGTAGATAAGAAAACTCCTAGTGGACGAATTACAAAAATAATAATTGCGAATAGTATAGCAGTATTCCAATTGAATATCAGCAGTAAATCTTCATAATTGATATTGGCTGATAGCAGAATAAATAATATTGAAATTAAAAGGATACTCAGAGATTCTTTAAAATATAGAAGGTCTTTTAAATAAGGCGAATTTGAATTTCCTAAAACCATACCCATAACAACAACTGCAAGTAAACCAGACTCATGTGCAAAGCTATCCGATAAGACAAACACCCCTAATACACTCGCTAATGCGAAGATGTTCAATAAGTAATGTGGAATTAATCTTCTGTTCATAGCAAAATTTAAGGCATGTGCAAAAGTAAATCCGAAAGTAGAGCCAAATAACACCACTTTTCCAAATTCAATAAATGCTGTCTTTGTAAACTCACCACCACCTTCAACACTTATAAATTCATATACCAAAACGGCAACTAATGCTCCAATGGGATCAATAAGAATTCCCTCCCATTTTAGTATTGTAGAAACATCTTTTTTAAGTGGAATATTTCTAAGGATAGGAGTAATTACTGTAGGACCAGTTACTATAATCAAAGCAGAGAAAAGAAAGGACATTTCCCAAGAAAGCTGCATTAAATGGTGTGCCGCAATCCCTGCACAAAAAAAGGTTACAAGAGACCCCAGAGTGATTAATTTAGAAATAGAAGGAGCAACATTTTTAATTTCACTCATTCTTAATGTAAGACCACCTTCGAATAATATTATACTTATTGCTAATGAAACAAAATAGAACAAGCCACTACCAGGAAATAAGCCTTCCTCTCCATTCCAAATAGGCTCTATCCACTTTGTACCATCAGTAGAAAGAAATTCTGCAGCAAAAGGACCAACAAACAATCCAATTAAAATTAATGGTAAAATGGCAGGGATTTTAAATTTCCATGCTACCCATTGTGCCAATATTCCTAAAATAATTATTCCAGCGAGTTCTAACATTCCATAAATTTTACGTGAAAATACTATTATTTTTTAAAATAGAAATTAAAACAAGAATCCCATAGAACTTCAAACGCTACGGGATTTATATTTAGGATGAATTGAGATTAATCTAATTGCTTAGCCCATGCACTTCTCAAAGTCAATTGTTTTTCCGAAGCATTTTCGTCTAAAGTAAAAGTCATGTCTTCAGCATTGAAAGAGATTCCAACTTTTTGATAATACTCTTTATAAGGCAATGCATTTTTCTCTTTTACATACGAGTTTAAGAAATCTCCGATCTCTGGATACGTGAAATCTGTAAAGTATTGGAAGAACGTAGCATCGTCAAAGGCTTTATTTGGTCCGTAAATTTTTGCCAATTGATTAATCACATCGCTCAATCCTTTTTCTCCATTAGAAAGTTCTAAAAGTCTAATGTCTAACAGTCCAGCAACTAAAGCACCGCCCATATAAATATCACCATATTTTTCATGTCCTTCTTTGGTAAAACTTTTCAATGATAAATCTAGCAGACTAAATTCTGACTTGTAATATTGCTCAGAGATATATACTTTTCTTCGTAACATTTTAAGATAGTCATCCATAGATTTTTGCCCTGCTTTGAACTGCATCATATGTGCGGCCCATTCTGTGGTTCCTTCATATAACCAAAGATGTCTTGAAGGTACTGGTTGAATAAAATTAAATTCCTGGATAATTTCACTATGAATGTTTAACGGAGTTACAATATGAAAAAACTCATGTGAAGCCATATCTTTCATGTTTTGCTCAATCTCATTCCAAGGCTTTTCTTGATTGGTGTATTCTGAACTATAAGAATGCTCCCAGGCACCGTTAATTGGTTTACCATTAGTTTCAAAATGGAATAAAAATGTGTATCGATCTACTGGTAATCCTCCTAAAAACTTATCAGCAGAAATGATCATATCTTTCATTGATTCTAGAACCATCTCAGATGTTATCATTCCTTTTTCTGAATAAGTTAAAATGTCAACTTTTGTACCAGAAACTTCCATTGAAGCTGTTGTTAATTCTCCTAAAAGAATTGGAGAATCCACTGCATGATCAAAAGTATTCGCTGAATAAGAATTATCACTATTTAAAGTTAAAGCAGTTCCTGCTAACCAGTTTTCAGGATAATCAATTTTTATATTCATCGGAGTTGCTTGTTTCCCCTTAAAATAACCTAAAACAGCATGCGCATTTATAAGCGCATGGTTTTCTTCTATTGAAGTTCCGCACATTGGGTAAATTGGTAATTCTTTTACTTCAGTATCGAATGTCTCAGAAATTTCGTAGTTAATTGAGGCTACTTTCTCTGGTTGTGCAAATTCATATTGATTTACAGATACTTTATTCGTTTCAATAGGATTTCCTTTGTCGTCAAAGGCTTCGAATGTTTTTACGAATCGCCCAATATTCATAACAGTGTACGTACCGGGTGCCGTTGAAGCAAATTGATAAATGTTGTTTTCTGAAGTTAGTTCCGGTGCTGTAACCGTAACTTTAAACGTATCATTAGATCTATCATTAAGATTGATATGAAATTTTACCGGTTCAACTTTGTTGTTTGAAGCTGTTGTAGATTTTTGACCACCACAAGATATTAATAGGGTGGAAGCAACCACAAAGATTGCAATTTTTAATAGTTTCATCTGTTGTATTATTTATTGATGTTAGATGTTTATTGAGAAGTTTCGTTACAAAAAATTGAATAAAAATTAATCGATTTTTAATACCATACTTGTAGCAACGCCGTTTGTAACTGTAACGATATATAAGTTGTTGTAGATAGATTCGTCCAAATTTTCATAGACTTCCTTTCCTAGCAGTCCATTCGAAAAGTAAGGAGTTGTGTTACTATGACCCACAATTAAAACGGTTTGACCCTTCGTTTTTTCTTGGAACCCTTGGTAATCTATATTTCTTGGGTCGTATAATTTTAAATCTAAATTGTTGGCTTCTGCAAGAGGTTTTGCGGTGTCTCTTGTTCTATTATAATCTGTAGAATAAACAGCATCAAATTTTACTTCTTGTAATACTTTGACCAAATTCTTGGCTCTGGCATGTCCAATTTCTGTTAAAACAGGGTCTCTATTTGTTTTGTCGCTAAGATCTTTTTCGGCATGACGAACTAAGTAGTAGGTAGTTGTTTCGTCGGTTGAGTTTTCTTGTGCATTAATTGCGTTTAATGAAAAGACGACAATTAGCGTGAGTAGTAGTTTTTGCATAGTTAATAATTAAGTGAACCCAAAGATATAGATTCAAAGATGAATTCAACAAAATCACAATCATAAAAAAAAGTGAATTTATTTCAATTGTAAACGGGTCATTATTGGGTAGTGATCGGAATAATCGATAAAATAGTTTTTAAAATTGTTTACTGTAAAGGCTTCATTAGGTAAAATAAAATCAATTCGCGCTGGAAGAAAATAGTCGTATGATTTTCCAAATCCGTCACCCGCCTCAACAAACGCATCGTTTTTGTCTCCTTTTAACTGATTGTAGACCCATGAAAAAGCAGTGTTGTTAAAATCACCACAAATTATAGTTTTAAAAGGGCAATTTTTTTCATTTTCAAGCAATAAACTCACTTGATCTACTTGTTTTCCAAACTTCGTTTGTAATCTTTTTCTCAATTTTTCAGAGTCTTCTTCTCCCAAATTTTCTTGATCTAATTGAATCTTTAAAGATTCTAAATGCACATTGTAAACTCTAAAAGTATCTTTCTCCTTAACAATATCTGCGTAGATAGCATTATTAGTATTGCTTTTAAAATTTATAGAGCCACTGTTAATTATCTTATACTTTGAATAAATGGCTTGACCAAAACGAATGCGTTTATTGTCTCCATTTTTGTTGTTAACAAAGCGGTATTTGTATTTGAAATAACCAGAATAATCGTTTACAAACTCTTGAAAGCAAACAATGTCAGGAGATTTTTCATGAACAAATTCTACAATGCTTTTTCGAATAGAATCGGTACTCTCAGGTTTCCAATTATACAAGTTAAATAAGCGTACGTTGTAACTCATTATTTTAAGATCGTCATTTAGTAGCACTTGTTTTTCAGAGATTCTGAAAAAAGAAGTAACAGTCGTAAATCCTATAAGTAATACAATTAATGATATTAAGAATTGCTTTCTGAGTTTTATAAGCCAGTACAAAACAAAAGCAAGGTTTGCCAAAATTAGAACGGGAACTAATAAACTAAGTAATGAAAGTAAAGGGAAAGTTTGTGGCGAAATGTAAGGTAATAAATAGGAGCAGAGCAAAAGAAATGCAATAATGCTATTTACAAAATAGATAATCCTATTGAGCCACGATAGTTTCTTCATTTACTTTTTACCAACCTTAAATAAGAATTCCTTTTCTTCTTTGGTTAAACTCTCATAACCCGATTTGCTTATTTTGTCTAAAATACCATCTATTTTCTTTTGTTTGGCATTTTCTTCCTTATAAGAAGGTTTCCGTTTTATATTGTTCTTTTTATGAACGGTTCTAAGCGGTTTTTTATTTTTCGGTTTGAATAAATTTGCAATAGAATTGATAAACATTTCTAAAAAACGACCGATATCATTGCCTTTTTCTAGTTGCTTTGTATATAAAAAACCGATAAGTGCACCACCCAAATGAGCCATATTTCCTCCAGGATTAGTCCCGTCCAAGCCAACAATACTAACACCAACATAAATTGCAGTAATTACCCATAATTTAACGCCACCAATAAGATTTAGACGTATTTCATAGTTTGGAATTTTAGTGGTTAGGCCTACTAAAACAGCCATAATTCCTGCAGAGGATCCAATTAGAAAACTAGGAGGAGCCATTAGTAAAAATGCGATTCCACCTGCTAGAATTCCAAATAAAAAATAATTGATAAACTGTTTTGTAGTAAAGAAATTCAAAAATAAATTTCCAACATAGTATAAGAATAATAGGTTGAAGAGGACATGAATAAAACTTCCATGAAAGAAACCATATGTTAAGATGGTCCAAGGTTGTGTTAAGAATACTTCAAGAGATGGTTTTAATGTAAACCAATTAATAATAAAGTTTCTCGCAATCAAAAAAGGAATAAACGTAGCAACTTGAATGTAGATTAACTTCTCTACAGGATTTGCTTGGTTATAGGCTCTTTTTATGTCGTTAATAAAACTCATTTAGTTCCAACGTGTAAATTGATTTTTCTTCCAATACCAAGCAATTATAAAACCAATTATGGCGCCGCCGATATGAGCAAAATGAGCGACATTACCAACAGAATATTTAGTCAATCCAAAGAACAAATCACCAAATATAATTACAGGTATAAAATATTTTGCCGGAATTGGAATAGGGAAAAAGATCAATGCTAATTTCGCATTTGGGAAAGCCATAGCAAATGCTACTAAAACCCCATAGACAGCACCAGAAGCACCTACCGCTGGTGTATGGTAAGTGCCGTAAAAAGAAGAAAGATCTGCTTGAGAAACATGCTCTAAAATTTGCGTGTTATAAGACCCTGAAATCAACATTGCTTGTATTTCTTCACTAGACATCCCAATATTTACTAACTGCTCATAGACTCCGTTAAATTGATAATAATTAACTAAAGTATAGATAAGTCCAGCGCCAAGGCCAGCAGAGAAATAAAAGAATAAAAACTTATTACGACCCCACATTTGTTCAAGCGGCGTACCAAATGCCCATAAGCCATACATGTTAAATACAAGGTGCATCGTGCCTCCATGTACAAACATATGTGTCAGGAATTGCCAAAATCCAAAATTTTCATTTTCTGGAAAATATAAAGCTAGAGCATCTCCAAAGTTTACCTTTACTACAAAGATAAGCACATAAACAATTATGTTCGCAATAATTAAATGTTTAACCGCATCGGTTATTCGATTCATCATAGGTCAAATTTTTTATCTATTTCATTTAATTCCATCGAGATAAATGTTGGTTTACCAAATGGAGAATGATTAGGTTCTTTACATGAGAATAAATCTTCTACTAGAGATTCCTGTTCCTCAACATTTAATGTTTTTCCATTTTTAATGGCTAAACTCTTAGCCATGCTTTTTGCCATTATATCTATTTGGCTAAAACTGGTTTCTGGAATTTCATTTTTTATATCTTCTAACAATTGTTCTAAAACGGAAATAACTTGACTTTCGTTTATCGCAACCGGAATTCCGGACACAACTATTTTTTCATCTTCAATTTTGTCGAATAGAAACCCTGTACTTTCAATGTCAGATCTTAGTTCTTTAATCAATAGTATATCATCTTTAGATAAATTAATATCTAACGGAAAGAGCAGTTGTTGGCTCATAGCGTCATTCACCGTAATATGTGTTAAGTATTCTTCATACAAAATACGTTGATGAGCTAGGTTTTGGTTGATGAAAACTATTCCAGATTTAATTGAACTTACAATATATTTTCGATGTATTTGATGCGTTTTTGAAATGCTTTCTTTTGCATCGAACAATTCAGTTTCAATTAATTCAGATTGCACTTCTATATTTTTAATATCAATTTCGGGAGTTTTTATATCTACATATAAACTTTCCCAATCCTGTTTTTGTTCTCTTTTATAAGGGAAACTGATTGATTTTTGTTCGTCTGATTTAAACGGATTGAAATCCCTATCAATTGTTATTTGAGGTGCTTTTGAAACTTTTTTATCTTTAAAGTTGTAAGGAGTGTCTAAACCTGCATCTCTATTAAAATCTAATACTGGAGACACGTTATACTGACCCAAACTATGCTTTACAGTTGCCCTGATAATAGCATATAATACCTTTTCATTATCAAATTTAACCTCCGTTTTTGTGGGGTGTATGTTTATATCAATAGTATTAGGTGGCACCGTTAGATATAAGAAATATGAAGGATAATTACCAGGTAATATCAAATCTTCAAACGCACTATTAACCGCGTGATTTAAATAAGAATTCTTAATAAATCGGTCATTTACAAAAAAGAACTGCTCACCACGTTTCTTTTTTACAAACTCTGGTTTTGTAACAAATCCGTTTAATTGAACCACGTCTGTATCTTCATTTACAGGAACCAGTCGCTCGTTTGTCTTTTTACCTAAAATAGCAACAATTCGCTGTCGTAGGTTAGAAGCATTTAATCGATACACTTCATTGTCGTTATGATACAATGAAAATGAAATAGTTGGGTGTACCAGAGCAACACGCTGAAATTCATCTATTATATGTCTGGTTTCAACCTGATTTGATTTTAAGAAATTACGTCTTGCCGGTATATTATAAAACAAGTTTTTAACCGATAAAGAAGTTCCAGTAGGAGTAGAGACCACATCTTGCAATGTAATTTCGCTCCCTTCAATTTTAATGTGAGTTCCTAATTCTTGTAAATCTAGTTTGGTTTTTAATTCTATGTGAGCAATGGCCGCAATTGAAGCGAGTGCTTCACCACGAAATCCTTTTGTTTGTAAATTAAATAAGTCTTCGGCTGTTCTGATTTTTGATGTGGCGTGTCTTTCGAACGATAACCTTGCATCAGTTTCGCTCATTCCTTTGCCATTGTCAATTACTTGAATCAACGCCTTTCCAGCATCCTTTAAAAGTAATTTTATATTGGTGGCTCCGGCATCGATAGAATTCTCTAGTAATTCCTTTACTACTGAAGCAGGACGTTGCACAACCTCTCCCGCAGCAATTTGATTTGCTACATGGTCAGGTAAAAGTTGAATAATATCTGACATTAAAACAGTTTGTGGAGTTCAAATAGATAAGCCACAATTCCTACTAAAATGGTAATGATTAAAGCAAGTCTTCTAGTTGTACCCTTATCTGCTGCAGCTTTTGTATTTCTAACCCAATCGTTTTTTAGATTGTTTTTGGTTAATTTTATTTGACCAATTGATTCGTTTTCCTCTTGTTCATTTTGTAAATTAGCAATACGCTCCTTACGCTCGCTATAATACCTAGGCTTATAGTCGAAAACATAATATTTGCGTGGTTTAAATGCTTTACCGAACATGTTTTAAATGAATTTAATTAGGTTGTTTCAAAACTACATAAATATTCAATGGTGGTCAAGTTTTACCATCAATTTTAAGAGAGATTTATGACCCAATATAAATGCGTTAAAAGCTTCTGTTCTATTTAAAGAACGGCCATTTTTATTGCAGTAACTGCAGCCTCAGTTCCCTTATTTCCATGTTTACCACCTGATCTGTCAATAGATTGTTGCATGGTATTGTCTGTTAAAACACAGAATATAGTCGGAACATCAAACTGTAAGTTCAAATCTTTGATGCCCTGTGTAACGCCTTCACAAACGAAATCGAAGTGCTTTGTCTCCCCTTGAATTACACAACCAATAGCAATAACAGCATCTACTTTTCCAGTTTGAAGCATTTTTTTACACCCAAAAATCAATTCGAAACTCCCAGGCACATCCATTCTTACAATGTTGTCTTCTGACACATTGTTTTCTAAAAGTGTTTCTTTTGCGCCATTAAATAAGCCTTCAGTAATGTTGTCATTCCATTCTGAAACAACAATCCCAAACCGAAGGTCCTTCGCGTTTGGGATTGTTGATTTATCGTATGTTGATAAATTCGTTGTTGCCATAATCGTTTTTAATTATTTCGAATATGTTGCTTTACTGATATAAATATCGATGTTTTTTGCCTCTTCTGAGTTAGGGAAATCTTTTTTGATTCTTTCAAAGTGACTAACTGCTTTTGATGCTTTATCTAATTCTAATGCCATATTCCCAGCTTTAAACAAGAATAAAGGAGTAGAAAAATCATTGGTTCTTAAATTGGCTGCTTGCTCATAATAGTTCAAAGCATCTTCTAATTGATTTAAATCTGCAAATGCATCACCAATCGCTCCTTTTGCAACGGGGCCTAACAATTCATCCTCAGAATTGAATTTCTCTAAATAGTCAATTCCTTCTTCGTATTGTTTTAATTTTAAATAAGAAATACCAGCATAATAATTTGCTAAGTTTCCAGATTTAGTTCCAGAGAACTCATCTGCGATATCAACAAATCCATATTTTCCTTCTCCACCTTCTAAACTCATCACAAATAAAGAGTCTGCAGAAACAGTACTGATAATTGCTTTATCGAAATATTGTTTAGGGAAAGCCAATTCATCTGCAGCCATTTTTTCATTTGGCTCATTAACAAATTTTAAATACCCTAAATACCCTAAAATACCGATTACAATTAAACCTAGGACAATAAAAATGTTTTGTTGGTTTTTAATAACCCATGCCTCAGATCTTGATGCTGTTTCATCTAAAGTGTTAAATACTTCAGCAGTTGTACTATTTTGCTCTACTGCCGATTTAACTTCGTTATTATTTCCTTTAACTTTATTTCCTCTTTTTTTATAAGTTGCCATTATCTTCTTAAATTTGTAGGCGCAAAAGTAAGGTTTTTAATTGGAAAGTAAAAAACCAAATTTTGGGAATTTTTCAATATTTTTAATTATTCATTTTCAAGTGAAAAACTAGCATGCATCTTAAGAAACTATACCTTTTGAATTTTAAAAATTTTGACTCTCAAACATTTGATTTTCAGGAAAAAATAAACTGTTTTGTTGGGAATAATGGCGTCGGAAAAACGAATGTTTTAGATGCTATATATTATTTGTCTTTTGGTAAAAGTTATTTCAATCCTATTGCAAGTCAGAATATTAAGCACGGACAGGAGTTTTTTATGGTTGAAGGAGAGTATGACATTAACGAAAGGATTGAAACTTTTGTCTGTAGTTTAAAACGTGGGTCTAAGAAGGTTATTAAGCGGAATGATAAGGAATACGAAAAATTTTCTGAGCATATCGGGCATTTGCCCTTGGTTATTATTTCGCCAGCTGATCGTGATTTGATAGTAGAAGGGAGTGATGTCCGTAGAAAATTTATAGACAGTGTCATTTCTCAATCGGACAAACTTTATTTAAAAACGCTTATTAATTATAATAAGGTATTGCAGCAACGTAATGCATTATTAAAATACTTTGCTGCAAATCGAACGTTTGATGCTTTGAATTTAAATGTTTATAACGAGCAATTAGAGCAATACGGAACCATTATTCATCAAAAAAGAACATCTTTTTTAGAGGTGTTTACTCCCATATTTGAGGAGCGGTATAAGATGATTTCGAACGAAAAAGAGTCTGTTAAATTGGTATACAAAACACAATTGGATACTGCTAAACTGACGGAGTTGTTATTACAGTCCTTAGATAAAGATAGAATGTTACAATACACAACAGTTGGTATTCATAAAGATGATTTGGCTTTTGAAATTGATGAATTTCCAATTAAAAAATTTGGAAGTCAAGGGCAACAGAAATCATTTTTAGTGGCATTAAAATTGGCGCAATTTGAATTTATTCGAAGGCAATCTAATAAAAAACCTATTTTATTGCTCGATGATATTTTTGATAAATTAGATGATACGAGAGTCGCACAAATTGTAGCTTTGGTAAATGAAGATAATTTTGGGCAATTATTTATTAGTGATACACACAAAGAAAGAACTGAGGAAGTTGTAAAGAGAACCAATCAACCTTACCAAATATTTACACTGTAATGGCAAAAAGAGAAAATAATTATTCGAGTATAGAGGATTTAATGAAGGTTGTAATTAAGGAGAATAATTTAACCAAAGGAATGAACCAGATGAATGTAAAGGATGTTTGGGCAAACCTAATGGGTAATGGAGTAGTAAGTTATACCGAAAGTGTGCAATTGCAAAACAAAACTTTAATAGTTAAATTAAAATCTTCAGTTCTACGAGAAGAATTAAGTTACGGTAAGGAAAAGATAATAAAAATGTTGAATGATGAACTAGGGGAAGAGTTGATTACAAAACTAATGCTTGTTTAAATCATTTATTTAGCAACGTTTTCCTGGCACCATTTTCTTCCTGATTCTAAATTGTCAAACAATTTAAATTCCCACGTAAATTCTTCTTGACGCTTAATAACTTCATTCATTACCATTCTTATATTTGTTTCGAGGGCAATAATGGCTACTTTAATCTGAGGATTCCATGTAGAAGAGAATAGTGTAATAAGTCTCAGTGTTTCGAGATAATCCTTGGGAGGAGTGTAAGAAATGATTTCTGTAAAATCAAAGATTAATAGGTCGAGTTTTTTAATGCTTACATTTTCTACAATGTCGATAAAAGCATCTTTAATTTCATACGCTTTAACTTCACCTTCGAAATTGGCGATAACTCTATCTTTTAAAAATTTTAATTCAAAACTCATTTGGGGTGTGTCTTTAAAAACTTTAGTATAATAGTCGCTGCAAGTTTATAAATCATGAGGTTTAAAACAAGAAAATCGGTCAACTTTTGTTAACCGATTTTTAATAAATTATGAATGAGTAATTTAGAATTGCTCTCTACCAGAAAAATGGAAGTTTCCTTCGATTTCTGCATTCTCATCACTATCAGATCCATGAACAGCATTTTCGCCCATAGATGCAGCATACAATTTTCTAATTGTACCTTCTGCAGCGTCCGCTGGGTTAGTTGCACCGATTAACGTTCTAAAGTCCTCTACAGCGTTATCTTTTTCTAAAATTGCAGCTACAATTGGTCCACGAGTCATATACTCAACCAATTCTCCAAAGAACGGACGTTCGTTGTGAACTGCGTAAAATGTCTCAGCATCTTTTGTAGACATCTGTGTCATTTTCATCGCTACAATTCTAAATCCTGCAGCGTTAATTTTTTCTAATATTGCTCCTGTGTTTCCTTTTTCTAAAGAATCAGGCTTAAGCATTGTAAATGTTCTATTTGTTGCCATTTAATATAAATTTAAATCGGGTGCAAATGTATTGCTTTTTGTTTAAAATGTATAACAAGTTTATATAGGATTTTGTTAAAAATGCAAAATATGGAGAATCCTAGTACTGCTCTTTAATAGATTGTTGCAACTCGTTATTATTTCCTCTCATTTCCATAAGAACGGTATTCGATTCAAAATTAAATTTCAGGATTCCAAAACTTTGTTGATTTACCAATTCTCCTACGCGATATTTGTTGTCTTCTCCTAAATTGTTTGTTGCTGAATGTGTAAGTCCGCTAGAGGTAAAGTCTATTAAAGGGTATGAAAGTCCTTCTACAGATTTTTTAGAAAAATCAGAAATATGTCTATCTCCAGATAGTAAAATTGTGTTTTGTGCCTTAGAAGATTTTAATAGATCGGTCAATTTATCAACTTCATGCGGCATATTTCCCCAAGTTTCCCAGCCATGCTCTCCAGACAATACTTGAATACTGCTCAAAATTACATTAAAGTTCGCGTTTGAGTTTTTCAATTCTTTTTCTAACCATTCCCATTGCGCTGCTCCCAAAATAGTTCCTTCTCCATAAGTATTTGGTTTATATCTTTTGTAGGTGCCATCGTCGTTATTTGTAAGAGAAGTTCTAAAATACCGAGTATCTATAACAATTACTTTAACGGCATTTTTTCCTACGACAAAAGTTTTGGAGTGATATACTCCAGGACGCTGCCTTCTTGGACTGTTATCAGGGATATCTAAAAAATCTAGAAATAATTGTTGTGATTCGGCCTTTTTAGGATATTCAGTTCCTCCATCATTTATTCCATAATCATGATCATCCCAAGTACCCATTACTTCAACTTTTGAAATAAAATCTGCATAGATTTTATCTTCTTTTTGAACAGCGTAATTTTCCTTTAAAATAGCCATTTCATAGGTGTCAGAATAGATGATATCACCACCCCATAACCAAACATGCGGATTGCTTTTTAAAATTTCTTTCCAAAAATAATTCTCCTCGTTTTGATTGTTACAAGAGCCAAATGCAATAGTAAAATCGGATTTAAAGGGTTCTTCTACATTCGTTTTAATAGATTTTTGCTCTGTATTTTTGCAGGCAACGACAACTAATAGGGTAAGAAATAATATTTTAAAAGATTTCATAAGTTCAGATTATTTGAATCGCAAATATATCGAAATGATTTTGCTGTTGACCTATTTTCATTGTCTCTATTTGTTCTATATTTGAATGCATAAGAATGAATTATTTTGGAAAGAAGAAAATTTATTAAGTCGGGTGTATTAACATCTTTCGCAAGTCTTATTGGAGGAGAGGTTGTTTTTGGAAGGAATTTGCTAAGCGGTTATACCCCTTTAGCATTGCAAGATTCAGATCCTTTTAAATTGTTTCAAAAAGACAAGGATATGGTTGTTTTAAACGATAAACCTTGGAATATGGAAGCACAAGCTCATTTATTAAGAGATAAGGTTACTCCTAATAAATATATGTTTGTGAGAAATAATGGTTTGATTCCTGAGAATATTAATGAATCGGAATGGAGTTTAACAATTGATGGAGAATCTGTAGAGAATATGAAAACGTATACTTTACAAGATTTGAAAACTAAATTTAAAACGTATACTTATCAACTTACATTGGAGTGTGGCGGAAATGGTAGAAGTGAGTTCAATCCACCTGCAAAAGGGAATCAATGGACAATTGGAGCTGTGCATTGTGCCAACTGGACGGGAGTGCGGTTAAAAGATGTTTTGTTAGATGCAGGGGTTAAGGATGATGCCGTATATATTGGTTATCATTCTGCTGATGTGCATTTAAGTAAAGATCCCAAAAAAGAACCGATTTCAAGAGGAATTCCAATCTCAAAGGCTATGGAAAATGAAGTGTTATTGGCATTTGAAATGAATGGAGAGTCAATTCCGTTGGTTCATGGGTATCCTTTAAGAATGGTTGTTGGTGGATGGCCTGCATCAACTTCTGGTAAATGGTTACAGCGAATTAGTATTAGAAATAAAGTACACGACGGAGCTAAAATGGGAGGGATGTCATATCGCGTTCCATGTAAGTCTGTTGCGCCAGGAGAAAAAGTAGCTGAAGAGGATATGTGTATTATTGAGTCAATGCCAGTTAAATCTATTATAACACATCCTAAAACGGGTGCTATATTAAAAGAGAAAAGTTTGAATATAGAAGGTCATGCTTGGGCTGGTGATTTGGAGGTTGAAAATATGGAGATATCAATTGATTTTGGGGCAACTTGGAAATCTGTTCCTGTTACTAAGCCAATTAACAAACTATCTTGGCAGCACTTTAATTCAAAAATTAAATTCCCTAAAGCAGGTTATTATGAAATATGGGCAAAAGCAACTGATTCTAACGGTATCTCGCAACCTATGGTCTTACCTGGTTGGAATCCGAAAGGATATTTAAACAATGCGTGTCATAGAATTGCCATAAAAATTGAAGTTTAAAGCATTTAGAATGAGAAGTTTATTTTCTAAAATTTTCGGTTTGTTTTTGTTTGTGACTATTTTGATTGTAGTGATTTATGCAATTCCCGTCAATAATGATAAGCAGAAAACAGATACTATACAAACTCAATTAGAAGAAGTGAAGGATGGAGTTCATTTACCAACAGGCCTTAAGGCAGAAGCAAATTATAAATTAGTAGTTGCCAATTGTACCGGTTGTCATTCGGCTAAATTGGTGACTCAAAATAGAATGTCTAAAAACCAATGGAAGGCAACCATAAAATGGATGCAAGAAACCCAGAATTTATGGGATTTAGGAGCAAGTGAAGATAAGATTATTTCTTATTTGGTTACTAATTACCCTTATGTAGAAACAGGTAGAAGAGCAAATTTAACGACAATTGACTGGTATGAATTAGAAGAATGAATAAGTGCAAATCCGCTTAAAATGTGGAAGTAAAAATTGTATTTATATTGTATATTCGCAGCCTATGACGCAAGATCAAATAATAGAAGTAGAAGAATTACTAAAACAACCAAAGTCCATTGCTATTATTCCGCATAGAAACCCTGATGGTGATGCCATTGGTTCTTCTTTGGCATTATGGAATTATTTAAAACAAAAAGGACATGATGCAACCGTTGTTGCGCCAAATGATTTTCCTCATTTTTTAAAGTGGATTCCAGGAAACGAAAACATCAAATTTTTCGATAAACAGAACAATCAAGCAAAAAAGGCTTTGAACAAAGCTGAAATTATTTTCTTGCTAGATTTTAATGCTTTGCATAGAATTGGTGATGATATGAAGAAAACAGTAGAGAAATTGGATAGTAAGTTTATCATGATAGATCATCATCAAGAGCCAGATACTTCTATTACAAATTTAATTTACTCAGACACAAGTATTTGTTCTACAAGTCAAATGATTTATCATTTCTTAGAAATGTTAGGTGCAACTAATTTGATAAATGCTGAAATGGCAACAGCCATGTATACCGGTATTATGACAGATACTGGGTCGTTTAGGTTTCCGTCAACAACAAGTACCACGCATAGAATTATTGCAAGTTTAATTGATGAGGGTGCGGATAATGCCCAAATTCATAATAATATTTATGACACTAATTCCTTTAATAGGCTGCAGTTATTAGGCAAGTCATTAAATAATTTAAGAGTTATTGAAGAATCTAGAACTGCCTATATTACCTTGTCTCAAGCCGAATTAGATGCGTTTAATTTTCAAAAAGGAGATACCGAAGGTGTTGTGAATTACGCTTTGTCACTAGAGAATATTGTTTTTGCAGCAATTTTTATTGAAGATGTTGAGCAAAAGATTATCAAAATGTCTTTCCGTTCTAAAGGTACATTTTCTGTAAATCAATTTGCAAGAAATCACTTTAACGGTGGTGGGCATGATAACGCGGCGGGTGGTCGTTCAGAAATGAATTTAGACGCAACAGTAACCCATTTCCTTTCAATTTTACCAACATATACTAATGATTTAAGAAGGTCTGATGAGGATTAGTGTTTTCTTTATTTTATTAATGGTAGTTGCTTGTGCAAAGCCAATTCCGAGGCGGCCAATTAGTCATCACGGAAAATCTTTTATTGAAGAATCTATTGCTAGAAATAAGAAGGTAAATGAATTGGAAAAAAGAGCGATTAAATATTATATTGCGCAGGATTCTAGTTATAATTATTTTGAGTCACCTAAAGGGTTTTGGTATCGATACGTACATCAAATAAACGAGACTGCTAAGGTTCCTAAAACTTCGGATAAAGTAACTTATAGATGTCAAATATCAAATTTAAGGGATGAGATTTTGTATTCATTTAATGATTTAGGTAACACTTACTATTTAGTTGATAAAGAAGAGGTTGAGTTAGGTTTACAGTCTGGAATTAAGATGATGAAAAAAGGAGAAGAAGTTGTTTTTATTTTTCCATCATTTAATGCATTGGGTTTGTTAGGAGATAAAGATGAAGTTGGGATAAATGAACCACTGATATATAGAGTACAATTAATAGAAATAAATTAAATTAAATTAAATAAAAATGAGAATAGTAAAGTTAATGACAATGTCGATGTTAGTTGCGGCAGTTTTTTCATCTTGTAACGGACAAAGTGTTTCGAACAAATCATTAGAAACAGAATTGGATTCGGTTAGTTATGCGATAGGATTAGATATGGCCGTAAAAATGAAGGCGAATTTTTCTGAAGTAAATGATGAGATGTTTATTCAGGGATTTGCAAATGGTATAGATTCGACTAACATTAAAATAGATGCGAAAGAACTAAACAATATCATAAGTAAGTATTTCATGGAAAAACAACAGAGAGATGCAGCTGCAATGGCTGAGGCGCAATTTGGAGAAATTAAGAAAGAAGGAGAAGCTTTCTTATTAGAAAATAAGACTAAAGAAGGTGTTGTTACTACAGAAAGTGGATTCCAATACATTGTTTTAACAGAAGGAACTGGAGATAAGCCAGCGCCATCTGATCAGGTAAAAGTTCATTACCATGGTACTTTAATTGACGGAACAGTATTCGATAGTTCAGTTGAAAAAGGAACACCTATTACGCACAGTGCAAGTGGATTTGTGAAAGGGTTTAATGAAGGTATTGCATTAATGAGTGTTGGTTCTAAGTATAAATTCTTTATTCCTCAAGAATTGGGCTATGGTGCAACACCGCGTCAAGGAGGGCCAATCAAGCCTTTTAGTGCTATTATTTTTGAAGTAGAATTGTTAGAAATTGTAAAGTAAATTCAAAAATTTAGATTCGTATGAAATTTCTTAAGGGTTCAGTTTTAGCAATTTTATTAGTTTTTTTTGCATGTAGTGAAGAGATTAAATACCCAGCGTTAGAAGATGGGTTGTATGCGGAAATTGTTACTATTGATGGTAATATTGTATTGAATTTAGAGTTTGAAAAAGTTCCAGCAACGGTTGGTAATTTTGTATCATTGGCCGAAGGAACAAATAAAATGGTGACGGACTCTATGAAAGGAAAACCTTATTATAATGGGTTAAATTTTCATAGAGTTATTAGCCGTGCTACAGCCGGAAATCAGGACTTTATGATACAAGGAGGCTGTCCACTTGGTACAGGTGGCGGTGATCCTGGATATAGATTTGCTGATGAAATACCACGAGATTCTGTTGGTGATGTGTTATTCAAGCATGATAGGCCTGGAGTTTTATCAATGGCAAATGGTGGGCCAGATTCCAATGGGAGTCAATTTTTTATTATGTTAGAACCTCGTGCACATTTAGATGGTGTGCATGCTGTATTTGGTAGTGTAGTAATGGGGCAGAAAATTGCTCATAATTTAAAGAAAAACACAGTTATAGAAGAGTTGAATATAATTCGTGTGGGAAAAAAAGCAAAAAGCTTTAATGCCTTTAAAGCTTTTAAAAAGTTTGTAGATATTGAACTAGAAAAAGCAAAAGAGATTGAAAAAATAGAGCAAGAAACAATTGCTCGCTTTCTTAAATTAAAAGTTCAAGCTCAAGAATTGTCACCAGATTTCAAAATTTATTTTTTGGAAAAAGGAGATGGTGTTCAACCAAAATTAGAAAGTCGGATTAGAATTGGATATGCCGCGTATTTTACAAATGGAAAATTATTAGATACAAATATTAAAGAAGTAGCAGAAAAATTTGGAAAGTATAACCAAATTAAGGATGCTAGAAGGGGATATGAGCCTTTTGCGAGTACCTATAGTATGAATGAGCCTTTGGTTCAAGGTTTTAAAGAAGGCTTGCAAGAAATGAAATTTGGAGATAAGGCATTGTTGTATCTTCCTGCACATTTAGCTTGGGGAGAACAAGGTAGTAGAGGTGTACCTGCTAATTCAGATATTATATTTAGAGTGGAATTATACCCTCCAAACTAAAGACAAATGCTAGAAAGAATTAATAGAATAGACACCGAGTTATTAATCTATTTAAATGGATTAGGTTCTACCACTTGGGATGGATTTTGGATGTTTATGACAACAACAGTCTATTCCGTTCCGTTTTATTTAATTGCCTTGTATTTTGTTTATAAAATATATGGGACCAAAAAAACACTTTACGCTTTGCTATTTATAGCAATTTTAATTACAGCCTCAGATCAATTATCAAACGCATTTAAATACGGTTTTGGACGACTTAGACCTTGTCATAACGAAGAGGTAAAAGGACTTATTCGATTGGTTAAGGATAGTTGTGGAGGCTATTATTCGTTTTTCTCAGCACATGCGTCAACTTCTATGGCAATTGTAGTTTATTTTGCTTTATTAATAAAAAGCAGGGTGAAATACTTTGCATTATTTCTAATCTTTTGGGCAGTTTTAATTGGGTATAGCCGAATTTACATTGGTGTACACTATCCGTTTGATGTATTGTTCGGATTCACTGTGGGAGGGACAATTGGATTCGCAATTTATATGCTATACAATGTTTTTATTAAAAAATATATAGATAAGTAGGTCTATATTCCATTTATGGCTTTATTCAGTTGTGCTTTAAATTCGATTGGATTGTCTACAAAAAAAGCCAATGTTTTAAACTTTCGATGTATTCCATAAAGGCTAATTAGCGTATTTTCAGACTTTAAGGATAGCACTACATTATGGCTTTCAAGATTTCCAAAAAAGCTTAATTTTCTATTTAGATTGTTTTCGTTAAGATCTTTTGATGTCACATCTATAACTACAATGTCATTGAACTCAATTCTTGTTTCATTCATTATTCCATATGAAAGTAACAATGCGTCTTTTTCAATTTTATACGGCCTTTGACTTAAAGATTTCATAAATCCAAATATCTGTAATCCAGTATAAATACTAATAAAGGTTACAATCCAAGCAGCAGTTTCACTCCATTTTAGAATTAAAAAATGTAGGGCTATAGTTTCTATGACTATGATTAAAAGTATGCCTGCTAGTAAGGAAATGGTTCCACTTTTTTTATGATAGGAATATTCATTTTGTTTTAAAACTCTTTTTGTCCATTTTGCAAAACCGTAATAAAAGACTGCTATTTCGGTAACAAATACAAGCGATACACCTTTAGGAAGCAGTTCATTACAAGTGGCCTTTAAAATATTATAAAAGTCAGGTGAAGTTCCTTTTTTGGTTTTAAATAGTAAAATTCCTTTTCTTATTTTTTTTATAACTGTAAAAAGGATAAAGATTTCAATTAATGGTAATCCCCAAGATTTAAATATGTTAAGTAGGCTTTGCTCTTCGGTAGGAATAATATAAGATCCTATTACAATGCAAAGAAATAGTAAGGGAACCACAGTTATATTTGGTATCTTAGTTTTTCGGACTAACATGTAATAAATTAGAGGAATTACTAAAATTAAATCGGTAGAAACTCCAATTGCTAGGGCAGAAGTATTTGATTTAAAGAGAGCGGATTGCGTTATTAACATCATCAGACCAATTAGAAAAATTGGAATTCCAATGGCAATAAATGAATTCTTATTATTAATTATATTTCTCATCAAATTACTTTTTTCAAAGTTATTCAATTATAACCGAATACTTTCTCAATAATCCTTCTATACCAGTTTTTGAGAACTTAGCCCCTTTTAAAATGTTTATTTCAGGATCTATGGTATAGTTCATGGTTGTTCTAAAATCAGTATGAGATAGATTACTGTTAGCAAAAATTGTTTTGCGGAGATCCGAATTGTTAAATGTACATTTACTTAAGTTCGCATCGGTGAAATCTGCTTCTTGAATTTTACAACAATCAAATTTTGTCACAATCATTTTTAATTTATAAAATGAAGAAAAATTTAGTTGGCATTGTTTAAAATTAAAATCAAGTAGAAAGTCGTTACAATCTGCAAATTTCACTCCGATTAGTTTACAATCTTCAAATCGAACTTCTTGAAATGAAGTGTGCTTCGTAAGACAGTTACTTAGATTACAATCTTTAAACTCACAATCAATAAAAACGCAATTGGAAATGTCAGAATTCTCGAAACTACAGTTGACAAATGTACAATGGTCGTATTCACCTATAGGAAGTCTCTCCTTAGAGAAATCTATTCCTTTAAAATTTTCAGAATCAATAAAATGACTTAGCATTTAATCTTTTTTGAAAATGTAACCATTTAATGGGTTGATGAATATCAAAAAGAAAATGATTCCGAATGCGAATTCATAAAGTTCCCATCGACGGCTTGATGCTTTCATAAATTCTAATAAACCTGTAGCAAGTAGTAATCCTATTGTATGATTCCACCTTGGTACGGGTACCGCAAATTTTTCAGCCAATCCTTTTAACCAAGTGGTTTTTCTATATAACACAGGTACAATTAATAAATATATAACCAATACAGCGGTTAAGATTTGACTAAAGATTAATTTATTTATTTTAGTTTCACCAACAACCATATTGTGTAAATTGGTCTCTTGCTGTGCATTATTTTCTAAAAAATATTCAGAAGATTCTATCCCAAAAATTCGTTGCCCCCAAGAAATTTCTTCTCCGGCTCCGAACAAAAATATCAATGCCATTCCTACTATTCCTAGTTTCCACAACGCTGGTTTTGTCCCTCCAATTTTTATCAATCGTGCAATGCAAAGTACACTAATACAAAAAAGCATTAAAGCGGTTCCATATTCTGCAAATCCATCTTCTTTAGTAATTACAGTATCAAAATATACCAAATCTGTATTGGCAAAATATATACCTAATGCATAAACTAAAAGAAGTAAACTGTAACCTAATCGTTCTGTTCTAGTAAGTGTATTCATGTCTTATAATTAATTTAAATCTAATATTTGTTGAGCCGCTTCAAAAGGTGAAATGATTCCTTTTTCAATTTTTTCCTTGGAGGCTTCTATTGCTTCTTGAACGGAATCTCGTTCATAAAATTGTTTTTTAATAGCGTTGTCAATAGTGTCTAGTAACCATTGATTGTTTTGATCTTTTCTATGCTTGTAAAAATACCCATTCTTTTTTGTGAATGTTATATACTCATTTACAAATGCGTAAACCTCTTTTATACCCTTGTTTTCTAGTGAGCTACAAGTATTGACGACAGGTGTCCATTTGCTTTCTTTTAAAGGATACAAATGTAATGCTTTTGAAAATTGGTTCTTCGCCAACTCAGCAGCTTTTATATTTGATCCATCGGCTTTGTTTATAACAATGGCATCCGCCATTTCCATTATTCCGCGTTTAATTCCTTGTAATTCATCACCCGAATTTGCTAGTTTTAATAGTAAAAAGAAATCGACCATATTATGAACTGCAATTTCAGATTGACCAACACCAACGGTTTCTATAAGGATTATATCGAAACCAGCTGCTTCACACAACACAATAGTTTCTTTGGTTTTTCTAGCAACCCCGCCGAGAGAATCTCCCGACGGTGAAGGTCGTATATAAGCATTTGAATCTTGTGCTAAGAGATGCATTCTAGTCTTGTCTCCTAAAATACTTCCTTTGTTTATAGAACTGCTAGGGTCCACGGCTAAAACGGCAACACGTTTGCCAATACTGGTTAAATATTTTCCAAAAACATCTATAAAAGAACTTTTTCCTACACCTGGTACTCCGGTAATTCCAATTCTAATCGATTTGTTGGCATATGGCAAACAATCATTTAAAACTTCTGTAGCCTTTTGTTTATGTTCGGAATTGTTGCTTTCTATTAAAGTAATAGCACTGCTTAAAAAACTGATGTTTTTAGAGATAATCTGTTTTACAAATTCGGCGCTAGATGCTTTTTTTGGATTGCTCAAAGTGACTTTCTATATTAGGAATTTAAAGCACAACGAATTTAGACAAAATACTTGTGAATCAAAAAAACAAGGAGATTATTAAATTATTTTCGGACTTTAATTTTTAATGTAATCTTTAGAAAAATGTTAGTATTTTTACGACTTATTAAACGCTGAATTTTCTATGGAATTGTACAATTCAAATTCGATTAAACTTTATAATTCATTAACAAAATCAAAAGAAACGTTTAAACCTTTAAATGAGGGGATGATTGGTATGTACGTATGTGGACCGACGGTATATAGCAATGTGCATTTAGGAAACGTTAGAACGTTCATGTCTTTTGATATGATTTACCGTTACTTTTTACATTTAGGTTATAAAGTTAGATACGTTAGAAACATTACAGATGCAGGACATTTAACTGATGATGATTCGGAAGATAAAATCTCTACCAAAGCCCGTTTAGAAAAACTGGAACCGATGGAAATTGTACAGAAATACACGGTAGATTTTCATGATATTTTGAAGCGATTTAATTTTTTGCCACCAAGTATTGAACCAACAGCAACCGGGCATATTGTAGAGCAAATAGAGGCGATTGAAGAAATAATGGCAAACGGGTTGGCATATGAATCTAATGGTTCTGTATATTTTGATGTGTTGAAATACAATGAGCAAGGTGGAGATTATGGAATGCTTTCTAAAAGGAAAATGGATGAGGTGATTTCTAATACAAGAACATTAGATGGGCAAGCGGAGAAAAAGAACCCACAAGATTTCGCTCTTTGGAAAAAAGCAAATCCAGAACATATTATGAGGTGGCCATCTCCATGGGGCGTTGGATTTCCAGGTTGGCATTTAGAATGTACAGTAATGAGTACGAAGTATTTGGGAGAGACATTTGATATTCACGGTGGAGGAATGGATTTGAAATTTCCTCATCACGAGTGTGAAATTGCGCAGTCTAAGGCGTGTACAAATACAAACCCTGTAAATTATTGGATGCATACAAATATGTTGACTTTAAACTCTCAGAAGATGTCCAAGTCTACTGGAAATAGCATTCTGCCAGGAGAAATTTTATCGGGTGACAATGATATTTTAAGAAAGGCCTTTAGCGCGGGTGTTGTACGTTTTTTCTGTATGCAAGCACATTATAGAAGTATTTTAGATTTCTCTTCAGATGCCTTAGAAGCGTCTGAGAAAGGGTTTCAGAAATTAATGGAAGCAATGACATCTTTAAAAGATTTAGCAACTTCAAATTCTTCTTCAGTAAATATTCAGGATTGGAAAGACAAGTGTTATGGAGCAATGAATGATGATTTTAACACACCAATTTTAATTTCGCATTTGTTTGAGGCTGTGAAATTTGTGAATGTAATTAAAGAAGGAAAAGAAACAATTTCTAAATCTGATTTAGAATTATTATCAAATACGATGCGCATTTTTGTTTTTGATGTTTTAGGTTTAGAAAATTCAACTAATGGCGATGCATCAGATTCAAAGTTAGATGGTGTAATGCAAATGCTTATAGATATGCGTAAAGACGCACGAGATAATAAAGATTGGGCACTATCTGATAAAATCAGAGATGAGTTAGCAGAATTGGGTATTCAATTAAAGGACGGAAAAGACGGAACAACCTTTTCTGTAAATTAATGTTAAAGCAACTCGCAAAAATAATCGCTTGGCCCTTTATCTTGTTGGTACGTTTCTACCAAATAGCAATTTCGCCATATACACCTGCTACATGCAGATATTCTCCAACGTGTTCTAGTTACACTTTAGAAGCCCTCAAAAAGCATGGTGTTTTTAAAGGAGGTTGGCTCGGAATAAAGCGTATATTTAGTTGTCATCCTTGGAGTAAAGGAGGATATGACCCTGTGCCTTAAGCATTCGATTTAAAAGTATATATTAGCAAAAAATAAAAGAAATACATGTTACAACTTGCCATCGATTGGAATCCATCACCAGAATTATTCAATATAGGTTCTTTATCAATTAGATACTACGGATTAATGTTTGTAGTAGCCTTTTTATTAGGGATTCAAATAATGAAGAAAATCTACAAAAATGAGAACCTACCAGTTGAATATGTAGATTCATTATTTATGTATACCGTTATAGCAACCTTATTAGGTGCACGGTTAGGTGACGTATTTTTTTATAGTTGGGATTATTATCAGAACAACTTAATAGAAATTTTACTTCCAATTAAAGAATCTGCGAGCGATTCGCTTTTCGGAATTATAAAAGGCTATAAATTTGTTGGATTTGCTGGTTTGGCAAGCCATGGTGCAGCTATTGGAATTGTAGTCGCAATGGTTTTATACCGCCGTAAATACAATTATAAAAGTTTGCTTTGGATTTTAGACCGCGTTGTTATCTCTGTTGCTTCTGGTGCTGTATTTGTGCGTTTAGGAAATTTGATGAATTCTGAGATTGTTGGAAAAGTAACAGATTCTGCTCTTGGATTTAGATTTATTCGTAACGATATTGGCAAAGGAGAGGCTATGAGAATTACAGGATCTGATTCTTATGAAAAAGCGTATCAATTAATTGCAAATAGTTCTAACTATAAGCAAGTACTCCAAGATATTCCCTTAAGGTATCCAACGCAATTATTTGAATCTTTAAGTTATGTTGGGGTTTTCTTAATTCTGTGGTATTTCTATTGGAAAACTAACAAAAAAAACAAGCCAGGGTTCTTGTTTGGAATGTTTATGATTTTATTATGGACAGTTAGATTCTTTATTGAATTCTTAAAAGAAGCACAAGTAGACGAAAGAGGAGAGTGGGCATTAAATACAGGACAACTATTAAGTATTCCAATGGTGTTGGTTGGGCTTTATTTTGTGTTTAGAAAAGTGAAAACTGAAAAGGCCTAGTCTTTTATTTTTAAATACTCGGTACTTTCTTGCTCTAGAATTTCAATTAGTTTTATGATATCATTTCTATCGTACAAAGACTTAATGTTTTTGAATTGACAATAGGTAATAAAATGATGTACTTTTTCCTCAGGGATATTTAATGTTTTTGTAAAATATTGGATGCCTAATTCCCTGATAAGTTTTGTGGGAAAATCGGTTTTACTTTTTAATTCTCTTCTTAATTCTAAGTCTTTAAAGCGGAAAGGAACTCCTACTGCACCTCCAACACTGGGTCCACCTGTTGGATCTACGATAACTAATGGAGGTTTTTCCAAATCTCTTCCAAAAGACTTGTTAGATTTTTGATACGCCAAATCTCTATACATTTGAGCAATAGAATCTTTATTTAAAACCCTACCAACAGTTTTAGAATCGGTAGAAATCATTCCGGTTAAATCATGACTTTTAATTTCAACAGTATCTAGTTCATTCGTCAACTCATCTAAAAAGATACTCCAGTTTTCCATTGATTGATGCCTTTCAGAAAAAACAAACCTTTTGGTGTGGTAGTTAAGATGAGAAACTTGAATTGTATCATTAAGCCGCAATGAAATTGTAAACGAGCCATCTGCTAATGTAGAAGTTCCTTCACGCGTAGTTAAATTGAGTACGTGAGCACCATTAATTGGTAGTTTAAAATGCAATACTTTTCCTTGATTAGGAATTCTTTCTTGTGCATAGTTTATTGTTACACAAAATAGAAGAAGGAGCGTAGTTAGTTGTTTAGTCATTACTACAAATAACTGAATTGAAATATTAAAAAAGTATTAATGAGATTGTAAACTTTTGTTAAAGCATATGATGTTTTTATTCCTTAATTTGAAGATACGCAACACTTTCGCTTTCTAGTATGGTAAGAACTTGCATCATATTATTACTATAGTACAATTCTCTAATATTTTTAAATTCGCAATAGGTAATAAAATGATAGACTTTATCCGAAGGAATTTTAAGATTTGTTGTGAAGTAAGATTTGCCTAGATTTTCAATTAAATAATCAGGGAATTTCTTTTTTAAATCTAATTCCTTCCGCAATTCAACATCTTTAAACTTAAAACCAATTTTTTGAACCTGTGCATAAGTTTGATTGGTTCCTTGGGTCACATCTGTCTGATTAAATATGGGCTGTTCTAAATTGCGATCAAAATCTTTTAGAGACCTTTGCGTCGAAAGATCACTATAATATTTACTTATGGAGTCTTGATTCGTTCCTTTTTCTTCATTTTTAGAATCTGTTCCTAAATTACCAGTTAAATCGTGAAGTTTTATAGACACCGTTTCTAGGAAATTGGTCATTTCATCCATATAAATCACTAAAGGTTCGCGGTCTAAATAGGCTTTGGAAATAATAATTCTTAATGACCTATAATTTATATGTGAAACAATGAGCGTATCATTTAATTTAACAGGAATACTAAAACGACCATCTTCGCGTGTTGATGTTCCGTTAAGTGTATTTAAGTTGTAGACATGTACACCTGAAATAGGTTTTTCAAACTCTTGGATTGTACCCGTTTTTTGTTGTCTCAATTCTTGTCCATAAGAAAAGGAACAAACAACTAGAAAGAATAATATAGCAACTTTTGTTTTCATTCCTACAAATTACAAAATAGATTGAAAATTTCATAGAAAGGCGTTGTAAAATTTTGTAGACGATATCAAAAGGTTAATTTTGATTTAAAACTTAAACGTATGAAGAGGTTACTCATAGCAAGTACATCAACCGTTCACGGGAAAGCTTACTTGGAATATATTCTGCCAGAATTAGAATTATTTTTTAAGGGAGTTAACGAAATAGTATTTATTCCATTTGCCAGGCCTGGAGGGATGACTTATGATGAATATACCGAAAGAGCAAGCCTGGGTTTTAAGAAGTTGAATATAAGGGTAAAAGGTATTCATGAATATGACAATCAGATAGAGGCAGTAAAAAATGCCAAAGGAATTTTTACTGGAGGAGGGAATACGTTTGAATTGGTTAAACAGTTGTATGACCAAAAATTAATCGAACCAATAAAGACGGCAGTAAATAAAGGAATACCATACTTTGGAACAAGTGCAGGGAGTAATGTAACCGGATTAACGATGAAAACGACAAACGATATGCCGATTGTGTATCCTCCAAGTTTTGATACGTTTGGCTTTATCAACTTTAATATTAACCCACATTATTTAGATCCAATTGAAGGATCTACGCATATGGGAGAATCTAGAGAAACTAGAATTCAAGAATTCCATAAATTTAATTCAACTCCAGTTCTAGGATTAAGAGAGGGGGGTTGGCTAGAGGTTGTTAATGGCAAGGTTGTATTAAGAGGAGCGTTGCAAGCACGTTTGTTTTTGAAAGATAAAACTCCAATAGAATTAGATACAAATACCGATCTTAGTGAATTGAAATAGCGTTTAAAGTTGACTCTAATTCTATAGCATCTTTCCCTTTTTTAACAGTAGGGGATAGATTTTGATACAACTGACTGATTTTATCTATGTCAATTGAATCCCTTTTAGAGAGGTCATTTAAAATCATAGCCGAAATAAAGGAATCTGGATGTGTCTTAGCAAAAGTAAAATTGATTTCTAAGACTTCTTGTTCTACCGCTTTAATTTTATTTGAAATATTTTGAAGTGCACTGGCATCGTTAGCAAGCCTCGCTCGTTGTAGGTCAGGAAATAAAGCATCAACTTTTTTATAAGTTCTCCTAATATTTTTTTGATGGACCATCATGGTATCATTAATTTCAGAGCCTGAAATAATTCCATCAGATAACTCACTGTCATTAATTTTTAATTGGATAGAATCATTTGCAATAATTAAAACTTTTCGGCCAGAATCATGAGTTGTACTAATTAAATATCTGCTTGGATGTGCAACCCGACCTCTAAATATTGCGAAGTTGTTTTCTATAGAAGTAGAGTCAACTGTTTCCATACCACTTTTGGTAAATTCACTTAAATAGACGGTGGTACTGTAGGATTTACCAAATTCAATTTGAAGCACATATCCGTTGTTCCTAATTTGTGTAGGATTTTCTTTAGAGCAAGAAATTATTGAAAGGCATAAGAATATATAAATTATGTTCTTACACATCTTTTAAAATTAGTAGTTTAAATGTCCTGTAACCTCTAAGCCGTAACCCGTCATTCCAACTCTAGGAGATGTGTTTTTAGCGTTTGTAATTACTTTAAGGCGAGAAACACCCAAGTCATGTAAAATCTGCGCACCAATACCGTAATCTTTCTTATCCATTACTTTTGGCTTCGAATGATCTTCAATTTTTAATTTACTCAAGTGTTTTAAGAAGTTATCCTGCTTATTGTCTTGGTTTATAAAAACAACAACTCCAGCATTCTCCTTGTTTATTATATCAAAAATTCTGTTGAATTTTTCATCTGAGTTTCGAGTTAATACTCCTAAAGCATTGTTTATAAGCGTTGAATTTACTTTAACAAGTACTTCATCATTGGGTTTCCAACTACCTTTGGTAAGTGCAATATGAACTTGGTTATTATTGGTTTGTTTGTATGCTCTTAACCTAAAATCTCCGAAACGTGTTGTCGTTTCAAAATCTTCAATCTTTTCAATTAATGAATCGTGCTGCATTCTATAAGCAACTAAATCTTCAATAGAGATCAATTTTAAATCGAATTGTTTCGCTACATCTACCAATTGCGGTAAACGAGCCATAGTTCCATCTTCGTTTAATATTTCTACTAAAATTCCTGCAGGGTCAAAGCCAGCCAAACGCGCTAAATCTACTGCAGCCTCTGTATGACCAGTTCTTCTTAAAACACCTCCGTTACGTGCTCTAAGCGGAAAAATATGACCAGGACGCCCCAAATCAAATCCTTTTGTTTCTGGATTTACTAATGATTTTATAGTTTTTGCTCTGTCGTGTACAGAAATTCCTGTAGTACAACCATGACCAATTAAATCTACAGAAACAGTAAATTGTGTATGATGCATTACCGTATTGTTTTGCACCATCATTTCTAAATCTAACTCTTTACATCTAGTCTCTGTCAATGGAGCACAAATTAATCCACGTCCATGTGTAGCCATAAAGTTGATCATCTCAGGAGTTGCCATTTCTGCAGCAGCAATAAAGTCTCCTTCGTTTTCTCTGTTTTCATCATCTACAACAATTACAACTTTACCATTTTTAATATCTTCTATGGCTTCTTCAATTGTGTTTAATTGTATATTTTGCTTTGTAGCTGTACTCATCATCACTTCTTTTTAAACTTTATTCGCTTAATTAATTTTTTAATCGGTTCTATTGTAGAATCAAGACTAAATATTCCTTTATCCTTAGCAGCTCGTCTGGTTAATAATATACCAAATGGTAATAAAATAATAGTAGACAACCACCCACCAATTCTAGATGTTATTGCACTTTCTTCGGCTAAATTTTTACCCAAGGATGAGATAAAGAAATAGACGACAAAAATAATGATTGCCATAACCATGGGCAAACCAAAACCTCCTTTTCTAATAATAGAGCCCAGTGGTGCTCCAATAAAAAATAATACCAAACAAGCAAACGAAAATGCAATTCTATTGTGGTATTCGTGGTCGTATAGATTTAATATTTTTCTTTTAATTTTAAACCGTTGATTGTCGTTTTCAAAATTCTTAATGTTGTTTTGAACGTTTTCGTTCGCATTTCTAATAATAATGGCTTGATTTTTTAAATCAAAATTATCCAATAATTCATCTTTATAATTTGAGCGATTTATTGAATCTGCAAAAGGTTTTAATGAACTTGCTCTAATTAGAATAAAAAAGTTTTTTGCACGGTCATTAATATACTCGTCGTAAGCAGTTTTAGAAGAGTCAGCAAAAATAACCAATTGCTTTAGGCTTAACATTTGGTGCTGTGTTTGTGAGATTGTATCGTTTAGATTTTCATTGCTAAAGGCAGATATGTCAACATTAATGGAGTAGGTGCTAGACGTTGATTTTGAAAAGGGCATTTTTTGCCTTTTATCCCTTTTATCTCGTCTTGTGGAATGATCTTCCCATCGATTTACATCAGATAGTTTAAAGGTCATGTATTTGCTGCCTTCTTCCGTTACAATTTCTCCAAAAGCCGCTGTTGTTATGACCGATTTGCCTAATTTCCCATTTAAATCAGAGATTTGGACATTGCGCAATAAATTTTGTTCCTCACCGTATTTTTCGTCAAATTTAATAACATATCCGGGTATTTCTGTATTAAAAACTCCTGGAATTAAGGCTAGTGCAGGTTGTTTCTTTTTCATGTTTAAAAACATGTTTTTTTGTTTCAATACAGCGTGTGGATATACGTTATTTAAAAACAAAAAATTGATTCCACTTAGTAAAATAGCAACAACCATTACGGGTGTTATAAACCTCCGTAAAGATATTCCTGCACTTTTTACAGCTGCAAATTCATAATTTTCTGCAAAATCGCCTAGTGACATTATGGAAGAAAGAAGGATGCCTATAGGCATAGCCATAGGTACTACAGTAAGTGATAAATAACCAATGAATTTTAAAATAAAACCAACACTGATACCTTTTCCCGAAATTTCATCAAATCCAACCCAAATAGCCTGCATAACAAGTACAAACAAAATGACAAAGAAAGTAGCAAAGAAGGGCTTTAGGAAGCTCTTAATGATATAGATATCAAGTTTTTTCAAAAATGTTTATTTAGTTTCAGTAATATAGTATCCGTCCTTTTCAAATTGAGCGCGGTCAAAGGTAAAGATTTGTTCTGAAACAGTTTGATTAGTTAACAGTTTTGTAACAGTTATAGTGGTTACAGTATCATCTAATCCGGTTTGAATTACTTTGTACAAATGATTTGTTTTTAGTTCAACTCCAACATGTACATATTTCAATTCAACTTCACTATTCATAGGAGTTAGTTTTACGAATTGAATTGTGCGTCCGTTAACCTTTTGTACAATATCCATTTCATAGGTAAAACCATCTTCGTAAAACGATAAAATATTTGATGGTGTTATTATTTCATCGTTATTTCTTCTAGGTTTCGAAATCGCTACTTCTTGATCTTCATGTATTATATCATACATCAAAGCACCATCGAATAAACGCTCTAAGCCCATATAATTAAAACGGTATAAGTCACCTTGCATCGTAACATCTCCTGTGGTCTCTTGATGTAAATTTGCAGCTTGATTGTCTAATTTATGTGAGAATTCTATATAAATATTATCGTATGCCTGTGTGGTTTCTGCTACTTTGTTTAATAGTGCTTTTGCCTCTTGGCTATAGGTATTTGCAACACAACTTAAAAAAAGGATAAGTAGTATGTTTTTCATTTTAACTGTTTTTTTCGTGTTCTAATAATTGATTCAACGCCAATTCATCAGGAATTAATACTTGTCGCGCTTTACTTCCTTCAAAAGGTCCAACAATTCCCGCAGCTTCTAATTGATCTATAATTCTTCCGGCTCTATTGTATCCCAATTTTAATTTTCTCTGTAATAAAGACGCCGAACCTTGCTGTGCATTTATAATTACCAATGCGGCATCTTTAAATAAAGTGTCTCTGTCTGAAATATCTATATCAAGACTTGTGCCACCCTCTTCACCAACATATTCTGGTAATAAATGAGCATCAGGGTAGGCTCTTTGAGAACCAATAAAATCCGTAATTTTTTCAACTTCAGGAGTGTCTACAAAGGCACATTGTATACGTACCAATTCATTTCCGCCCGAATATAACATATCTCCCTTACCAATCAATTGATCTGCCCCAGAGCCATCTAAAATGGTTCTAGAATCTATTTTAGAAGTTACTCTAAATGCAATACGTGCAGGGAAATTGGCTTTAATAATACCTGTAATAACATTTACCGAAGGTCGTTGTGTAGCCACGATTAAGTGAATTCCGATTGCTCTTGCTAACTGTGCCAATCGGGCAATAGGCGTTTCTACTTCTTTACCGGCGGTCATAATTAAATCTGCAAACTCATCTATAACCAAAACAATATACGGTAAGAATTGATGTCCGTTTTCAGGATTTAGTTTACGTGCTTTAAACTTGGTGTTGTACTCTTTAATATTACGAACCATAGCCGATTTTAATAGATCGTATCTAGCGTCCATTTCTATACAAAGCGAGTTTAAAGTATTTACAACCTTTGTGGTATCGGTAATAATGGCTTCTTCAGAATCTGGCAACTTAGCCAAATAATGACGTTCTATTTTGTTAAATAAGGTTAATTCAACCTTTTTAGGATCTACCAATACGAACTTAACTTCAGCAGGATGTTTTTTATACAACAGTGAAGTTAAGACTACGTTCAATCCAACTGATTTACCTTGTCCTGTCGCACCAGCCATTAGCAAGTGTGGCATTTTAGCTAAGTCTACAATAAAACTTTCGTTAGAAATAGTCTTTCCTAGGGCTATTGGCAATTCCATTTGCGCTTTTTGGAACTTGCTAGATGCAATCATAGATTTCATAGAAACCATGGTTGCGTTTTTGTTTGGAACTTCTATACCAATGGTTCCTTTACCAGGAATTGGTGCTATAATACGAATTCCTAATGCCGATAATGACAAAGCGATATCATCTTCTAAATTCTTAATTTTAGAAATACGCACACCGGCGTCAGGAACAATTTCGTACAATGTTACTGTAGGCCCTACAGTTGCTTTAATTTTTGCAATACCAATTTTGTAATTGCTAAGCGTTTCTACAATCCTATTTTTATTGGCTTCTAATTCTTCTTGGTCAACGGCAATACTCTCGTTGAATTCTCTTAAAAGATTTAATGTTGGGAATTTGAAGTTCCCCAACTCAAGTGTAGGGTCAAACTCTCCAAAATCTTCAACTATTTTATCGGCTAAATTTTCCGTTTCACTTTTCTCCTCTACAATTTTTTCGACATCAATGCTAACTTCATCAACCACAGGTTCTTCTTCCTTAATTTCAATGGCAAGCGTTAAATCTTCTTCCTCCTTTTGCTCCTTTTTGCTGTCTTTTCCTAAATAATTACTAATGGTAGGTTGTAAATTTTCTACTGATAATTCAAAATCGGATTTCTTGTCCTGCCCTTCCTTGTCAATTTTTTCGCTTGGAGTCGGTTCTGATAAGTCTTTTACAATAGGTGTTTCATCGTCAACTTTAGCGGGCTCTTCATCTTTAGTTTCGTCAGTTGCTCTTTCTTTCGTTTTAAACAATCGGGCAAAATGATTTGCATTCAATTTAAATCGAATGGCTAAGTATGCTAAAAATGTAAATATTAATAAAAGTAAAATTCCGGTTTTGCCTAAAAACTGTTCTAGGTATATGTTTAATTCATATCCTACAACTCCTGATAGGAGAGAAGCATCTGAAGTGAAAAAACCAAATAGAATGGCAAACCAAATCATGCCTAATATACCCCATCCCCAAGGCTTTCTTAATTTTGTAAAACTTACTTGTATTAAAAGATAAAAACCAGTTAAAAATAAAAGAATTGGCAAGATGAATGCGGCAATTCCGAAACCTTTATACATAAAGAATTCGCTAAGAGAATTACCAACTTTACCCAATAGGTTTTCGACTTTTGCTGTTCTATTTGAAAACTCGGTGATTTCACTCTGGTCAATTTGCCAACTGAATAAAAAAGAAGCAAACGCAACAAACAAGAAAATAGCAAAAACGACAAAAAACAACCCTAAGATTGTTTGTGTTTGACGGTTGGCGAAAAATGCTTTCAGTTTCTGAAAACGAGGTTTTTTTTCTTTGGGTTTAGTTGGTTTTTTTTTCTTTGCCATTCAATTAGATATTACTACAAAAGTATTGAAATATAAAAAGGTTTTTACTTTTTAGAAAATTATTTTTAAAGTCTAAAATTTTAACAAACTTTGATTGAAAATATTGTTGTAACCTTCAATTTAAGTAAAATTATAAACGCATTAATTTCTTGTGGTTATGACAGTAACTTTAAAACGGCTTCGTAGTCTGGCTCATCAGGAATATTAGGTACTTGCTCGTTATAAAGTACGGTTCCATTTTCATCTAAAACAACAATACATCTAGAAAGTAATTCAGCAATAGGGCCATCTATAACCTTTAATCCATAATCTTCACCAAATTTACCAAAAACAAAATCTGATAACATAACTACGTTTTCTATTCCTTCAGCACCGCAAAAACGTCCTTGTGCAAAAGGTAAATCACGTGATATGCAGAGAATTTTCGTGTTTTCTAAATTACTCGCTTCTTCATTGAATTTTCGAACCGATGCCGCACAAGTTCCGGTATCTATGCTAGGAAAAATATTAAGGACCAATCTAGAACCTGAAAAATCAGTCAATGTTTTTCGTGATAAATCTCCTGCAACCAATTCAAAATTAGGTGCTTTGGTACCTGTTGCAGGTAAGTTTCCAGAAGTATGTATCGTTAATTCGTTTAAATTTATAGTTGCCATGTTAATTGTTTTTAATGTATAAACTCAAAAGTACGATAAATTCCGGTTTTAGCGTAGTTTAATTTTTAGCAGAAATGATACCTTTTAATTTTATGAAACTGTGCCTAACTATTAATATGCTGGCATTAACGTTGTTATGTTTTTAGAAATTGTTTTAACTTATTTTTAAGAATCAATCTGGAAACATTGGGTCTTCAATTGCGTCTTTCTACAGTATAAAACCAATTAAAAATTATGAAAAATTACAATCAATTATTAAAGTCTGTAGCCATTCTATGCTTAGGACTTTTTTTTGTGCAATGTTCAGAAGATGATAACCCATCTAGACAACCAATTCCAACATTTAACGAATCTGATTTATCAGTTATTCATTTAGATAGCCAGTCTTCTTGGCGCATTGTAGAGGTGTATAACAGAATTTTATGACGCAACGTATGATGTAGAAATTACAACCGATTGTGTTACTGACGATGTATACACTTTTTCTGTCAATACGGAGTCCGTAACAATTGATTTTGGTGAAGCACTTTGTTTTGAAGATATAGATGAAGGTATTTTTACTGCTGATCATGAGTTTTTTGAGAGTATCCTTACCAGAATGGATGCCTCAAGCGGAAATACCATTTATTTACATTTTGCAAGAGGGTATATCAATGAAGACAGAACTGCACAAGCGTCAACCTTTACTTATTATTCTTTAGCGGAGTTGTCTGAAAACAGAATGGTATTTCAAAAAGGAGGTGAGTTTGTAGGAAATTATCATAAAGCGCTTGTTTTTGAGCGCATAGAATAAAAACATCTTAAATTAAAAAGCCCGATACCATTGTATCGGGCTTTTTTTATTTATTTTTTAGAAAGTAAAGCGGCTGGTATCAAAGAAATGAAATTAATTCACCATCATTGACTAAACGATTCTTTAATAACCAGCCAACTCTACTCAACTAATCAATTGTTAACAGCTAAAGTTGCGCTGTTGTGTCCAAGTTATACGTTTGCTGTTTTTAAAGTTTGTAAAATAACTAAACTTCTTAGCTGCTGTTGGTGTATTGTATGTTGTTTTCATGATATGTATTTTATAATGTTTTGTAATTATTTATACTCAATAGACGGTGTTGTCTTAAAGATGTTTCAATCACTACCTTAGTTTAACGAAACGTTAACAATTACGGATTAAATCTCACGGTTTTCCGTGAGGAATAAAAATCACTGAAAACCGTGAGCATAAAAATGAAAGAAAAACATTAATTTTATAAAGTTTTTATAAAGCTTGTAGCTTTAGAATTAATCAAACTTGGAATACAACCAATCAATTAACCAATTTGTTGAGTTTCTATTAGTAATTTCCGCTTACTTACAAAATGCAAATTTTGTAAGTAAGCGGTTTTTTAATTGCCCTTATGCAAGAATAAATTACAAATGAAATAATCTCTTTTATGCTCATAAAAAAACTCCTAAGCTTACCTTAGGAGTTTTATTTTATATTAAAAAATGACTTCTACTTGTTTGGTGCCATAAATTTATAAACCACACCAGCCAATACGGCTCCGACAATAGGCGCTACCCAGAACAACCATAATTGTCCCATTGCACTCGCTTCTGCAAAAATAGCAACTGCAGTACTTCTCGCAGGGTTTACAGATGTATTTGTAACCGGAATACTTATTAAATGAATCAGCGTTAAAGCCAAACCAATCGCCATTCCTCCAAAACCAGGAGAAGCGTTTTTATGTGTTGCACCCAATATCACAATTAAGAACATAAATGTCATGACAATTTCGGTTAACAAAGCACCAACCATTCCGTAATTAACACCGTAAACATCGGCATCGTAAAAGTTGGTTGCAAAAGCCCCAGGATTTGAGCCAACACCGGCAAAAGAAGGAGAACTACTAACAATTAGATACAAGATTCCAGCACCAACGGCACCACCTAAAACTTGTGCCCCAATATATGGAATCAGGTCCTTTTTATCAAAGCGACCTCCTGCCCATAATCCTAAGGATACGGCTGGGTTAAAATGCCCTCCGGAGATATGTCCTAAAGCATAAGCCCCTGTTAAAACCGTTAGACCAAAGGCTAAAGAAACGCCAACAAGCCCAATACCTACGTTTTCAACGCCAGATGCTAGGACTGCTGCACCGCAGCCTCCTAATACAAGCCACATTGTTCCAATAAATTCTGCTAGTAATTTTTTCATGTTTTTATAATTTTAAGTTAGTAAAATTCCACGACCTATTTTGTTGAATATTAGTTCGTTTTGAAGTCTAAATATAGTAAATAATATTTTGTGATTTTGAATGAATATAGTCATAGACTAATTTGGTTTAATAACTTATATTTGCATCCTACAAAAAAATCAACATGACATTAATAAAATCAATCTCTGGAATTAGAGGAACTATTGGAGGACAAGTAGGTGAAAATTTAACACCTTTAGATGCCGTAAAATTTGCTTCAGCATATGGCACATGGCTTCAAAAAAGAAATAGCGATAAACAAAAATTAACCGTTGTGGTGGGTAGAGATGCTCGTATTTCGGGTAAAATGATTAGCGCTATTGTTTCGAATACCTTGGTTGGTTTAGGAATTGATGTGATAGATTTAGGTTTGTCGACAACCCCTACGGTAGAGGTGGCTGTTCCTTTAGAAAAAGCAGATGGAGGAATTATCCTAACGGCGTCTCACAACCCTAAACAATGGAATGCTCTTAAGTTGTTAAACGAAAAGGGAGAGTTTTTAAATGGAGCAGACGGTAGTGAAATTTTAGAAATTGCCGATAGTGATGCCTACTGTTTTGCAGAGGTTGATGATTTAGGAATCTATTCTAAAGACAAATCGTATGTAGAAAAACATGTAGATGAGGTATTGAAATTAGAATATGTTAATGTAGATGCCATTAAAAATGCGAACTTTAAAGTAGTTGTTGATGCTGTAAATTCTACGGGAGGTATTTTTATTCCAGCTTTATTAGAGCGATTGGGAGTGGAGTGTGTTGAATTGTATTGTGAACCGAATGGACATTTCCCCCACAACCCTGAACCTTTAAAAGAGCATTTAGGAGTTATTTCTGAATTGGTGGTTAAAGAAAAGGCAGATTTTGGAATTGTAGTGGACCCTGATGTAGATCGTTTGGCATTGGTTTGTGAAGATGGTTCTATGTTTGGTGAAGAATATACATTAGTAGCGTGTGCAGATTATATGTTGTCTAAAAAAGCAGGGAATACGGTTTCTAATTTATCGTCTTCTAGAGCATTAAGAGATGTTACTCAAAAGCATGGAGGAACTTACCAAGCAAGTGCAGTAGGAGAGGTGAATGTAGTGCAATTAATGAAAGATACCAACGCTATAATTGGAGGAGAAGGAAATGGCGGAATCATTTACCCAGCCTCTCATTACGGAAGAGATTCATTGGTTGGTGTAGCGTTGTTTTTATCGCATTTGGCAACATGTGAAATGTCTTGTTTAGAATTACGCCAAAGTTACCCGAGTTACTTTATGAGTAAAAATAAAATTCAATTAACACCGCAGATTGATGTAGATAAGATTCTAGAAACAATGGCAGTGAACTATCAAAATGAAGATGTTTCTACCATTGATGGAGTGAAAATTAATTTTGAAACAGAATGGGTACATTTAAGAAAATCGAACACAGAACCTATCATTAGAATATATACAGAAAGTACTTCTCAGGGTAATGCAGATGCATTAGCAGAACGTATTATTTCGGAAATTAAAAATATCATTGCTTAATGAAAAAAGCATTTGTGCTTTTCGTTTTGTTGCTGTCAATACCATTGATTGCTCAAGAAAAAGAAAAACCCGAAAGAAAAGGGAATAAAGGACAACTTTATATTTCTTGGGGTTGGAATAGAGCGCATTTCAGCGATTCTGATATTCACTTTAAGGGAGATAATTATGACTTTGTTTTAAGAAGTGTTGAAGGCAATGATCGCCTAACACCGTTTAAATATGAAGACTATTTTAAAATTGATAGAATTACCATACCACAAACCAATTTTAGATTGGGATATTTCTTTCACGATAACTATACCGTTTCCATTGGTGTAGATCACATGAAGTATGTGATGAAAGGTTACCAATACGCTCCCATAGAGGGAACCATAAACGCCGGAACTGAATTTGACGGTGTTTATACGGGAGAAGAAATTAGGCTAACAGAAGACTTCTTGACTTTTGAACATACAGATGGATTGAATTACGTAAACGTTGAGGTAAATAGATTTGACAACTTAAATACCTTGTTAAATTTTGATACCGATTTTATGGACGTGAATATAACCGAAGGTCTAGGAGCAGGTATTATTTACCCTAAAACAAATGCCACTTTATTTGGTGGTGAACGTTATGATGATTTTAATGTGGCGGGCTACGGCTTTAGTGCAAAGGTAGGGGTAAACCTAACTTTTTGGGATCATTTCTTTATTCAGTCAGATTATAAAATAGGCTATATTGATATGCCAAACATTATGATTTCTAATGACGAATCTAACGGAGCCTCACAAAGTTTTGGTTTTTTCCAAGCCAATATAACTTTTGGAGCAAGATTTCAATTGTTTCATAAAGATTCGAAACAAGATTAATTACATCTAACCTCGGTTGACTCCTTAGGAATTGGAAATACATCCTTTTTATTTTTCACAAGTATTTTAAGTGCAATATGCTATAAATCAGTTGATTTGTATTTTTTTATTGTAGAAAATGATGGTTTTATATTAAAAAAGACAACTCATCTAACTTTTTTAACAGTTCGGTATACAATAGTTTTTGGTGCCGTAGTTCTGGAGCATCTTTGTAGTGTAATTAAAAACACTTAAAACTTAAAGACATGAAAACTTCAACTTTACACACACCGACAGAGCAGAGAGAAAATGTATTTTTTTCAAATTTTAAAAACAGTAAAAGAATACAATGGTCAACTTATAGAAACTTTAGCCGCTAGATAAAATTAGATGTAGGAATTAAATTTCGAAGGTCAACATTTTGGCAACCTGTTTTGGGGTCATATCTCTAGAATAACGAACCGAAAGTTTGTACAACCATTCCTCAATTTTAGCCTGAACCTCGAATCGATCTTGCGAATTAAATTCACTAATAGATTCCCAAGCCATATCATTATGGGGGTTCTTAAAAACGAGTACTAATTTAAAAGCACCAGAAGCGGTTGCTTCTGGCGTCCAACCCAAATCTATTAGTAAAGTGGTCTCTGGTATATAATGCGCACCATCTTTTAGATCTAATCGCTGTATTTGCAATAGACTTTCTTTATAAGCGTCCCAATTTTCGATGCTTCCATTTTCATTAATTTCGGCAGGTTCATCTACAAACTGGTTATAGGTTATAGCCCATCCAGAAGGGATTTTTAAGGAGATTAAATTTTCCAATATGCGAATAGTTTAAGCAGGTAATCTACTTTTTATAAATTTAAACTGACCGTTATGGTTCGATTCATGTTCGCAAACATGAAACCATTTACAATAGTTATTTGTAGGGCCCCAAGGCCAACTTTTATCTACAGTCAAAAGCCAGTCATCATCTCGTTTGGCCAATTCTTTTAAGGTATGTTCTCTAACTTTGGTAAGTTTCTCTAAGTAAAATTCGTAGGAGTTTCCTTTAATCTTAGCACGGGCCTTATCTCCCAATCCCATTGCAGTACTAAATTCCTTATCATCTTTAGCCGGCCAATCGCCCCATTTTTTTCCTTCAAACGTATGTATTTGATAAAAACGTTCCGTGGCTGCTAAATGATAGAGCATTGCGCCCACCGAGTTTGCTTTGTCATCAACAAGGTAATCAAGGTCTTTTGTACTCATATTTTTAACCGGATTCAACATGACCATACGCATCCAATTCAGCATAGAAACCAACGTTCCAATTTGAGGTGTAAAGCCATCCTTGGGCCCTACAATATTAATTTCATCTGGATTGGTAAATGGGCTAGCCGCCATCATTTGTGTACCTGTAAATAGGGTACCGGCACCTAAAGTTAGCAAAGATGATTTCTTTAAGAAGCCTCTTCGGTCTAATTCATTTTTCATAGTGTTTGGTTTTTAAAAAGTTAGATGAACCGAAGTTATGAAAAAGAATATTAAAAGAAGTTAAATTAATGTTGAAGCGTGCTAATGTTTTTTGCTTCACAGTCATTACATTTTTTTGGCTATGAATTTTTACGCTTAGCCACTACAAAATGTTCAAGTTTGAAAATATGATTTTCTGGAATGGTTCTACCAATTGGTCTAAAATACTCAGCATTTAAATCGGCTAAGGTTTTATTTTCTGTTAGCGTAAATCCATTTTGAGAGAGTAGCGCTTCAATTTCTTTTGCCGAATACAATGAAATCCATGGCTCGCCAGATTTGGCAGCTAATTTCTGTATCAGTGCTGCTTTTTTCTCAGCCTTTGCGTATCCTTGGCCAAAACAAGCCTTAGGATCTTCATTAAGGAGTTTATTTACGTAAGACATAAAAAAGATTGCACTCGCATTTTGAGTTAATTCAACCAGTTCTTTTAACGTAGAATCGACGGCTTCTTTAGGAATATATTGAGAAACGCCTTCAAGTGTAAACACAGTTGGTTTGTTTTGGTCAAACCCAGCATTTAAAAGTTGTTCTTTGATTGATTGGTGATTAAAATCAATACTCACATACGTCACGTTTTCTAAATTAGGCACGTCATTCGAAAGTTTAGAGCGTTTCCTTTCTTGAACTTCAGGCTGATCCACTTCAAATATTTTTAAACTAGATGGTAAATTAAGACGATGTGCTCTAGAGTCGTAACCTGCGCCTAGAATTACATATTGTTCTACTTGGTCGGCAGCATTTTTTTCAATGAGATCATCTATAAAACGAGTTCTAGAAATGAGATGTTCATGAAAACCAGGTGCCATTTTTTGAGTCAGCCAAACACTTAATTTATGCCCCATGAGTTTAATGATACTTTCGCCAAGTACAAATTTATAGGCAAAAGGGTCATAGATTACACGTTTACCCTTCTTGGCAAGTGATTCAATCAATCGCTGTTTTGCGACGCCTTGTGCAGTACCATCTTTTCTAAATATAGAGTTGCTCATTTTACTTCAGTTCGTTCTGTATTGTTAACTTGATTGTATAAGATTTGATATGTGCTTTAATTACTAACGTTAACAAATAAATCATAGATAGAAAGCCAGTGTGGACTTTCATAAATATGCTAAAACAAGCATTTGTTTTTAAGCGTTGTTAGTACTTCTTTTTCTGTTTAATACCTTAATTCCAAGTGTTATTAAGATTATTATTAATGCAATAAAAAATATACTTGTTGAAATGCTTTTTATAACTGAAAATAAATTGGTTGAATAAACTGCAGTTTCATTCAATTCTGGATAGATTTTAAGCAGTGTGATAATCCCTATATTTTCCAAATAATCTGCAATTCCGGCTATTACCGGTATTATACAGAGATAAATATATGGGGAATATAATTTGTTCAATTTTTTTAAGAAATATCCCAAAAGCAAACAGTAAGAAAGTCCGAATAGTAGCGGGTAAATCATATCAACAGGTATTTGGTTGGTCAGATATGTCAAACGTCCATTTTCTCCAAGAGAAGAGAATAATTCACTTACATAATTCAAATCATATCCTGTGGGCATCATATCCAATAATTTCATTCCGCTAGAGAATTCCATTGTTTTTGGAATTGTAACAGTCAGCATAAAGGTGTAAACAAGATTGGTCAAGATAAAAAGGCCTAATACCTTTTTACCTGAAATATTCTTTTCTATGAATTTTGTTAATCGTTTCATTTTTTCTTGTATAACTGCAAACGTATAAATAAACACACCAGTGTGTTTATTTATCTTATATGCTTACCATTTTTATAACAAGCATACCAAATTTACAATGTTCTCAGAGTTTTATTGAAAACATGGCAGTATTTTTTTCAACAAAAAGCAAGAACTTATTTGTTTGAAATAAATAGCAATCAGGGTTTTTACTTAGAATTAATCTTGCAACATCCAGTGCATCAATTCTTCTTTTTCTATAATAGACCAACTATGTGGGTGTCGGTTGCCATTTGCTCGGTAACCTTTGTTGTTAGTAGCAATATAAGTCACATCTTTAAAGCCTTTTTGCTGTAAACTTTTTGCTAGTGCTTTTATGTAAAAGGCATTGGTTTGTTCTGGTTCGGCCTTGCGCTGTTCTTTCCACCATTTAAAATCGGGTTCTGTATACAATCTAATTTTAGTGTTTTTTAAATGACTGAGGTTTTTAGCGTTGTCGGTTTCATGGGTATAAACGGCATAGTTTTCATATGCAGTAATTCCGTTTTTTGGTTCACCCATATCGGCGCTTAACGTGTTTATAATCCAGTTGCTCTCTTGCACGGATACATCAGAGAAATTATTTGCTATATTTTTTTCTGAGGTTCTATAAAGTTCTAACAAATCAATAGGGGAGTCCACTAGAAAAACTCCTTTGGGGTCTATGTGATATTGTTTCATAGAAATGATATAATCACTCAACAGAACACTAACCAAACCACCACTAGAAAAACCACCTACGTACAGGTTTTCCTTATTTAAGTTATGTTCTTTTATGGTGCCTTGTAGCAATTGTGCTAAATAGGTTTTGTCTGCTGTCTCTAGCCATAACTTTTGGCTGTAGTTCATAAGTAGCACACTAATCTTGTTCTTTTGTGCAATTTTCAGAATGTTAAATTCGCGCTCTATGGTTTCTGGATTTTCTCCAAAACCTCCAAACAGAATAAGTAAACCTTTAGAGTTTTCTTCAATTTTTTGAAGAGTGTAGTTTTCTGTTTTAAAAGTTTGAGTTGTCGTTTTATTTTCTGCTTTAACTTTGGAGTTTGGTTTACACGAAATCAGAAAGCTTAAAAGCCCAATTAAAAATATGTTTTTAAGCATTTTCAAACTTATTTTATTTTAATAGGTATCCAAACTTGTTCTTCAGAAGCAGGGTCATTGGGTTTGTAGTTTTGGCCCAACAATTCAAAATGTGCTCTATGATCTAATTGATAGTTAGAATTTGGTAGCCATTCTGCAAAAATATAATTGTTCAAAGCTATAAACTCAGGGATAGATCCGATTAAATCAAAAACAGCATACAGGCCACCACTAAGTACAAACGGTTTGTATCCTTTAGGAATGTTATCTTGGTTTGTAACTTCTGTTAGCGCCCATTTTGTAAAAGGCGTAGTAGGTAAAAAAGATTGTGGATCTAGCAATTGGTCATAAAGTTGTAATGAATACAAATCATTGCCAACAGCATTTTCAATAATACTACGTTGCATTTGAAAACTGCGCCATAATTCGTAGGTTTTGTTTTCTGCCAGTGTCATCCGAACCGATTTGCCAAGCATTCGTTTTGGCTGCAGTTCAATAATATTTGGTTGTATCATTTTGTTGGAACAGAAACAATAACTGTTTCTGATGGTTTAAGGGTTATTTCTATTAAAGATAATGCTTTACCATTATGCTTCCGTTGTTTGGTATTCACGGTCTTGTTGTTGACCATTAAAACTTTATGATTGCCATAAAATTGTACTTCACAAGTTAAAGGGTTTAATCCACTTAAATGTTTAATAGTCGATTTTTTTTGTCCAACATGCGAAATATTAACTGTAGAATTCCCTATGCTTAAGTTAGAAACACCTAAATTATTTAAGGATTTTGGTAAGTGAGAAAGGGTAGTAATTGTGTTTTCTTGTGGTAGTGGCGTAATACCAAGCATATCAACAATCAAATTTCTTATAAGTACATAAGAAACTTCTGGATAGTCACCATTTCTTCCAGTTGCTTTTTGATAGGTATGCTCTTGCTTTAAATTATTCATAATATGCAGCATCCATTTATAACCCAATTCGTTTTGATGGTGCTTAAAATACAGTTCAGGGATATAACTTAGTGCTTCAATGTTTTCGGGAATATCATCTTTGCTTTCCAACCGCTCATTAATATAAGCAAGGTATTCCTTGGTTCTAGGAGAACTGGCATCTGTTATTTCCTTCATAGGCATAAACCAAGAATTCTCTTTTCCCCAACCATCGGCGTTTGTACCATCGACCAAATACCCACGATTGTAAGATTTACTGTTTTTAATACCCCAATCTGTATTGAAATAGAATTTCAGTTCTTCTGCTTTTATTATAAATTCATGATAAAGTTGTAATTCGCCCCTTAATTTTGCCATTTCTGCATATGCTACAAATGCTTGGTATTGACTGGCAATGGCATCTCCGGCTTCTATCAAAGGTAAATCTCGTTGTTCATTAAAAGATGCAGCGCCTTCAAATATTCCTTTTCCAGTTCCTTCGGCTACACCGTTAGGTAATTGTTTATCATGTAATGTAATAAAATCTGTGACCGCTTTGGTGTAATAATTCCAAAGTATAGGGTCATTTAAGTAACGCGTATCTCGTGTCCATAAATAAAGTTGGTATGCTTTTTCTACCAGTTCAAATGTGGCAGGGACCTCTCTCACAAAATTGTCAACACTTTTAAAATCTAATTTATAAATAGAGCCATCAAAATTTAAAGCCCATGCAGGAAACCATTTCTGTTCTGCGTTAGCAGAGGCAGCAAAAGTTTTTAGCATAGAAAAATTTTCATCGTGCAATCCTAAAAAATAGGCCCCTTCAATTTGATGACAAAAATCTCGAGAGTAATAGGCGGTTCTGCCAGGGTAACCTGCCCAATAACTAGGGATGTACGCAACGGTATCTGTGGCTTCACCATTTTCCCAAACTTCAATAGGTCCTGTTTTTCCGGTTTGGACATAAAAGGTAGCTTTCTCTTTTGCCCAATTAAAGACAACCTCCAAGTCCTTGTTTGATGATTTTAAAGTTAAGTCAGAATCCATAGAGTCTTGAGTGTAAACTGCTATTGAAACGATAAAAAATACAATTAATAGTCCTTTTCTGTAGATGGATGCTAGCATTGTTAAAATAATTAGGGATTTGTTTTTTGAAGGTAGTTCTTCAAACTTTCTTTGATCAAGTAATTCCATCCCTGCACACCGCTTTCTCTTTTAAACTCAGGGATATTAGCAGTAAAGGGTTTAATGGTAGAATGTGTTACCGTAAGTTGGGTAGCATTGTTTAATTGTTGCAGCTCAAAGCAAACTTCAGAATCACCTTCATATTCGATGTAATGCCAATTATACTTAATTTTTTGAAGTGGAATTACTTCTTCGATTGACCAAATATGGGTAAACTTTCGTTCTTCATTTTTTACAACGAATTCTGTTCGGAAACCAACAATTGGTTCAAAATGGTTTATAGAAGCAAAAAACCATTGTCGCATTTCGTTGGCATTTGTAATGGCATTCCAAAGTTTTTGTTTGGAAGCATTGAACTTTGCCGATACAACAATGGGTTCTTGCATAAAGCTATTATCCTTTGTAAAAAGGAAGTCTTACTATAGTAGCAGGAATCGCTTTTTTACGAACCTGAATATAAATTTTAGAATCTCTTTTAGAATGTTCTTTTGTTACATAACCAAGTCCAATTCCTTTCTTTAAACTAGGACTCATAGTACCAGAAGTTACCACGCCAATTTCATTACCTTCGACATCTACAATAGCGTAGTCCTGACGTGGAATCCCACGCTCATCTAATTCAAAGGCCACCAATCTACGTGTAACGCCCGCTTCCTTTTGAGCTTTTAAGCCTTCTGAGTTTACAAAGTCTTTGGTGAATTTGGTAATCCATCCCAAGCCAGCTTCAATTGGAGAAGTAGTGTCGTTGATGTCATTTCCGTATAAGCAATAACCCATCTCTAGGCGTAAAGTATCTCTAGCTGCCAAACCAATAGGTTTGATTCCAAAATCTGCACCTGCTTCAAATACCTTATCCCACACTTGTTGCACTTGATTATTCTTACAATAAATTTCAAATCCACCAGACCCAGTATAGCCCGTTGCAGAAATAATTACGTGTTCTAAACCTGCAAAATCACCTACCTTAAACTTGTAAAATGGAATTTCACTTAGATTTACAGAAGTAATAGATTGCATGGCCTCAATAGCTTTAGGACCTTGAATGGCTAACAATGAATATTCATCTGATAAATCTCTCATCTCTGCACCAATGTCTTCATTGTATTTAGAAATCCAGTTCCAATCTTTTTCTATGTTAGATGCGTTTACAACAAGTAGATACTTTTCTTCTTTTATTCTATAGCAAATTAAATCATCTACGATACCACCAGTTTCATTTGGGAAACAAGAGTATTGCGCATCTCCAAGTGCCAATTTAGAAGCATCATTAGAAGTAACTTTTTGAATTAATGCCAAGGCATTTGGACCTTCAATTAAGAATTCACCCATATGTGAAACATCAAAAACACCGACCCCGTTTCTCACGGTTTCGTGTTCTATGTTTATACCTTCGTATTGAACAGGCATATTATAGCCTGCAAAAGGAACAATTTTAGCCCCTAAAGATTCGTGTAATGTAGTTAAAGCAGTATTTTTCATCAAAAAATATTTTTGCGCTAATTTACGAAATTTAAGTCCTCATTAATAAGACGAAATTGATAAAATTTTATCCAATGCTAATCCTATATCATAAAAATATGATTTCATATAATTAAGGATAAAAATGCTGATTTTTTCAATTTTGGTTTTACTATATTTGGGACTTCAAATATTAAAATACCAAAATATGAACATCAAAAGTTTCTTAACCACTATGTTGTGTTTAACCGTTTTTTTAGGGTTTTCACAAAAAGATTTACCAACAGATTATTTAAAGTCCGACTTTCATAAAGATAGACGAGAGCAACTGCGTAAATCTATGCCAGAGAATTCGGTGGCAGTATTTTTTGCAAATCCAATTAGAAACAGAGCAAATGATGTAGATCACGTTTATCATCAAGATCCTAACTTTTATTATTTAACAGGATATAGAGAAGCAAATTCAGTTTTATTGATTTTTTCAGAAGAGCAAACTTCTGATGACGGTACCTTTAATGAATTGATTTATGTTCAAAAAAGAGATCCAAGAACGGAGCAATGGGAAGGAATTAGATTAGGAACAGAAGGAGTAGGAAGCCAATTAGGCTTTGCCAATGCTTACAATGGTGAAGATTTTAAAGATATTCCAGTAGATTTTTCAACCTTTGATAAGGTGATGTTTGAAGATTTTAAGAACGATGTGAGAGATAACAAAAGAGATGACGCCGATTTATATAGTCTAATAGAACAATTTAAAACAAAGGCTTCTTATCAGGCAACTCCAGCAATAGTTCCAGCTGATGAAAAAATTGTTGAAGTTGAAACAAATATTGATGTAAGAGGATTAAGAACTTTAATGGCTAATTTAAGAGAAATCAAGACGGAAGAAGAATTAGTATTATTAAAGAAAGCTTGTGAAATTTCTGCAGTTGGACAAATGGAAGTGATGAAAGCGATGAATCCAAGTTTGTCAGAAAGAGAAATTCAAGGTATACATGAGTATGTATATAGAAAATACAACTCAGAGTTTCAAGGATATCCTTCTATTGTAGGTGTAGGGAATAACGGTTGTGTATTGCATTATGTAGAAAACACAAAAATGAGTGCAGGTAAAGATTTAGTTCTTATGGATTTAGGTGCTGAATACCATGGTTATACTGCAGATGTTACACGTACAATCCCTGCTAATGGAAAGTTTAATAAAGAGCAACGTGCTATTTATGATTTGGTGTACGCTGCACAAGAAGCAGGAATTGAAGGTACTGTAGTCGGAGCAACAACTCGTGAAATTGATGCATTGGGTAGAAAAATTATCAATGAAGGTTTGGTAGCGTTAGGAATTATTGATTCTGTATCACAAGGTCGTAAGTATTTTCCTCATGGAACTTCTCATCACATTGGGTTGGATGTTCATGATTTAAGTAAATATGGCCCTTTAGAAGAGAATATGATTATAACAGTTGAACCTGGAATTTATATTCCAGAAGGAAGTGATTGTGATCCAAAATGGTGGGGTATAGCTGTTAGAATTGAAGATTGTATCTTAATAACTAAAGATGGACCTGTAAACTTCTCAGCAATGGCGCCAAGACATGCTGATGAAATTGAAGATTTGATGAAAGAAGAAAGTATTTTAAATGCATTTAGTTTACCAACATTAGATTAGACAATCAATTGCCTATAAATATTATAAAAACTCCCTGAATTATTCAGGGAGTTTTTAATTTACAGAAGTAGTGACTACAAGGAATCAAATAAATTTGTATGGTTTTAAATTTGTTGCAAATGTGTGTCTAATTGTATATATTTACATATCAACTAGATAGGGTCCAAGCTTTCCAAACTACTAAAAACTCTTCGACTCTTGTTGTAAGTAAGGATTTTCAATTGGTTTGAATTAGGTTAATTCGGAATTTTAAGTACATGTTTCCAGAAAATTATTTTGGTTTCATTTTGCGTAAAAATTTGAATAACTAGCGGTTGCTTTTACATTTTTTAATTAAATAATTATGATGTACTACTCTAAGAATATGAAACGACTTGGGTTTATCGGAATTTTCTTCCTATTAACTGTTTCGTTTTATGCACAGGAAGAAAAAATGGCTTTTGATAAATATGGAATATTAGAGGGCATGCCAGAAGAGGCCGCGACAGATATTTTACAAGACGACCAAGGTTTTATTTGGGTAGGAACGCAAAATGGATTGGTTAAGTTCGATGGTTATAAGATACAGGTGTACAAAGGAAGTTCTCTGGATTCTGTAAATTTCGATAAACTGTTATTTAGGAATTTAGGTGGTGGATTATTAAAAGCAAAGGATGGTAAATTATGGATAGGAGGTGTTTTAGATAATTCTGGTGTTGCATCTTTTGATCCTAAAAACGAAAAGTTTAAAAGTTACCTGCCAAGCCATAAAGATACTACTGGAATGATGTTTGGAAGTAATGAATTGTTGTTTGAAGATGCTAATGATAACATTTGGTTTGTAAATGCTGATTATTTAAGGGATAAATCAAGGATTAGTAGAATTAATACAATAACACATGAGATAAAATCTTATCCACATTCAGGTGGATTCCGAAAATTAAATGATATTGTTTTGAATTTTTTTTCATTATTTTCTGCAATTGATGGTACAGTTTGGACTTTAGATAATGGTAATTTATTTTGTTTTGATCGTGAAAATGATAGGTTTGAAAAAGTAATAAGTGCAGGAGATGAAATATCTGGGACAAAAGAAAAAGATAGCATAACTTCGATTTTAAAAGGGAATAGAGATTATTTTATTCTTAATACCAAAACCGGTTTTCATATCTGGGATCCAATAAAAAGAAAAGTTAAAAAGAGTTATTCTAATAAAAACAAAAAGCAGACATTACTTTCTTTGAATGATTTTGATTTCGCCTTTGAAGACATTAAAGGCCAGTATTGGGCCTTTCATATAAATGGTGAATTTTCTCTTATTGATCCTGTTAGTAATACATCTAAAGTTTTTACTTATGGAAAAGAAGATTTAAAATTTGATAGAGATAAAAACATTGGTGGTCGTTTTTTTCCCGTTTTTCAAGATGTTAATGGATTATGGTTTTTTCGTTATGGAAATTTTGATCTTCATTATCTCTACTACGATTTTTCATCTAAATCCTTTTCTTATTACGATTTAGAATTTAATGATGAAGAAAATCTTATTTCAAGGCATGGATTAATGCGGTTTATAAAAGATAATGCTGGCCTATTATGGATTGCAACAAGACCCAATTTTTATAAGCAATCACCTAAAACAAGGCGAATTTCAGATTTTGTTAATTTAAAAGAAGATACTACAAGTATAATATCCAATGAAATTAGAAAGCTATTTCAAGATAAAACAAGTCAATTGTGGATTGGAACAGATAAGGGAATTTTACAAGAGAATAACGGTAAGTTTAATGAAGTTGGTTGGTTTTCCGATACTAATAATGGGAAGTCATTAGGATCGGTAAATAGTATAATTCAAGATTCAAATGGAACAATTTGGGTAGGAAGTAGTGAGGGACTAATTAGATGGTCTGTATCTAGGCAATTATTTAAAAAACTACATGAAAACTATGGAAAGATTAATGTTAGATTAATAGAAGGAAATAAAGGAACTATTTGGGTTTCGATAGTGAACAGTGGAGTTTATATATTAAATAAGAATACGGGGGCAATAATAGAATCTTTCGAGGCGAAAGACAAGGATGCCCATGGCTTGCTGAGTAATAGAATATATCAAATGTTTTTAGATTCAAACAATACGATATGGCTTGGAGATAGCGATGAAAATAACTTTGGTTTATTTAAATTTAATAACAAGGATAAATCATTTAAACATTATAAGCGAGATGATAATGATTCTTTAACTCTTAATAGTTTTGAGATTGGTGAAATAAAGGAAGATGATTTAGGTCGAGTGTGGGTAGGAACTGATGATGGTATTAATTTATATGATAGAGAAAAAGATGTTTTTTATAAAACAAAAAAGAATTTCAACATATCTAGTACTGCAGATTTGATTGGCGCAACCAATGGAAAGGTATGGGTTGCAAGTTATGCTAGTGGTGGTTTAGCTTTAGTAGGCCCAAATATTGATGATATAGAAATGTTTGGGGAAGAAACTGGCTTACTGCACAACGACATATCTAGTATGGTTTTAGATGATGAAGGGAAACTATGGTTAGCTACAGAAAGAGGACTTTCTGTGATGGATACCCTTACAAGAAAATTTAGTAATTATTTTGAAAAGGACGGTTTTCAGAAGTACCCAAGAAACAGTGTAAGTATAAAAACAAAAAATGGTGAAATTTGGATAGGTGGAGATAAAGGATTGAATCATGTGGTGCCTTCGAAATTGAAGAAAAAGGATAGTACTCTGGCATCAGTTTATATTACTTCCCTGGCTATTTTAGATTCCGTTTATTCGTCTCCCGATGGTGAAATTTTTACAGAAGCAGTTTCCTTTACTAAAGAGATTGATCTTAGTTATTGGCAAAAAGATTTAAGTTTTGAGTTTGTTGCTTTACATTATTTAAGATCAGAGGATAATCAATATTCTTGGAAATTGGAAAATTACGATAAACATTGGACGGTGCCATCTAATGAAAGAAAAGTATCCTATACAAATTTATCTCCAGGAACATATACATTTAAAGTAAAAGGTTCTAATTCCGACGGTGTTTGGAATGACGATCCAGCAACCTTAAAAATTAATATTTCAAATCCATGGTGGCTTACTTTATGGGCTTATTTGGTGTATATCTTACTGTTGGTCTATTTGGGGTACAGAGTACATTTATTGCAAAGGGCAAAAACATTGCGCTTGGCTCGTGAAAAGAATCAACAAAAAGAATTGGAACAAGCAAAAGAAATTAAAAAGGCCTATGCAGAGTTAAAGGCAACCCAAAACCAGTTGATTCAATCAGAAAAGATGGCTTCGCTAGGAGAACTTACAGCCGGTATTGCACATGAAATTCAGAATCCACTAAATTTTGTAAATAATTTTTCAGAATTAAATACTGAGTTAATTGAGGAACTTGATGAGGAAATTAATAACAAAAACTTTGATGAGGTAAAAGCATTGGCAAAGGACATTAAGGAAAATGAAGAGAAAATAAATCATCACGGTAAAAGAGCAGATTCTATTGTTAAAGGAATGCTGCAGCATAGTAGAGTTAGTTCTGGTAAAAAAGAATTAACTGATATAAATGTTTTGGTAGATGAATATTTAAGGCTTTCTTATCATGGACTTAGAGCAAAAGATAAGAGTTTTAATGCAATTATGAATACTAATTTCGATAATAGTATTGGAAAAATAAATATTATGGGGCAAGACGTAGGTAGGGTAGTTTTAAATATAATTACCAATGCTTTCCACGCTACGCAAGAAAAGAAAGTTGAATTAGGTAAAGATTATAATCCAACATTGACAGTCGCTACAAAAAAGGATGAGAAAAGCATCCTTATAACAATAGAAGATAATGGAAATGGAATCCCAGATAAAATAAAAGACAAAATATTCCATCCTTTTTTTACTACAAAAGCGTCTGGTAAAGGAACAGGATTAGGCCTATCCTTATCTTATGATATTATTAAATCCCATGGAGGGGAATTAAAAGTAGTATCAAAAGTTGGAGAGGGGACAACATTTTCAATTTTAATACCGATTGCTTAAAAATAAAATTATGAGAATACTTGTTGTAGACGATGAAAAAGACATTCAAAGACTTTTTCAACAACGTTTTAGAAAGGAAATAAAAAAGAATACCATTGATTTTGTTTTTGCATTTTCAGGAGAGGAAGCGCTAAAAATATTGGACGAATTAGACCATAAGGCAGTATTAATATTATCAGATATTAATATGCCTGGTATGAGTGGTTTAGAATTGTTAGAAAAAATTAAAGAGACTTATTTAAACCCGACCCCAACGGTGATGATGATTACGGCATATGGGGATGAACATAATAGAATGACATCGAAAACATTAGGAGCAGATGATTTTTTGGCAAAACCAATAGATTTTAAAATCTTAAAAGATAAACTTAAAGACTTGGAGTAATGGTAAAGATATTAGTTGTAGACGACGAGAAAGACCTTGAGGTTTTAATCAAGCAAAAATTCCGTAAGAAAATACGAGAAAAGGAATACGAGTTTTTATTTGCGATTAATGGAAAGGATGCCATTAAGAAAATTGAGGAAATGCCTGATGTGGATGTTGTATTAAGTGATATTAATATGCCAGAAATGGATGGGCTCACTTTGTTAGGAGAGTTAAATGAATTGTGCCCTTTAGTGAAATCGATCATGGTTTCTGCTTATGGAGATATGGATAATATAAGAACGGCGATGAATAGAGGTGCCTTTGATTTTGTTACAAAACCTATAAATTTTAAGGATCTTTCTATAACTGTTGAAAAAGCAATAAAGCAGGCTTTTCAATTAAAAGAAACACTAAAAGCTATAAAGGAAAACAATATATTAAAAATGTATGTTGATGAAAATGTACTCAACTTTATGGGTGGAGGCGTTTTTGAATCTAAGATTATGGATAATGAGATCATAGAGGCGACTGTAGTTTTTATTGATGTATGTGATTTTACTAGTATTAGTGAGAGTTCATCTCCTGATACTGTAGTTAAAATGATAAATAATTATTTTGATTTAATGGTAAACGAAATTGTGTCTAATGACGGGTTGATTGATAAGTTTATGGGCGATGCAATAATGGCAGTATTTAAAGGAGAATTTCATTTAGATAGAGCAATTGATTCCGCTTTAGCAATAAGAAATAAATTGGTTGATAAGAACGCTACTGAAAATTTTGTTCCTAAGGTTTCCATTTCCATTGGATTGAAAAGCGGGGAGATGATTTCTGGAAATATTGGTTCAGAGAGTTTAAAAAGGCTCGATTATACGGTAATTGGAGATACTGTTAACACTGCTTCTAGATTACAGGATGCAGCAAATGCGAATCAAATAATAATTGCCCATGATTGTTATGAAATGATAAAGGAGTCTTTTAAATGTATAAGTTTAGGGGAGATTCAGGTAAAGAATAAAAGAAACCCAATAAAAATCTATGAGGTTTTAGAGTAATTTTATAAACGGTCCATTATTTTAATCAAAAAACTCCTTTAGAAATCAAGGAGTTTTTTATTTAATGATTTTTAAAGGAAAGAATTATATTTACATAATAACCAAACAATTATAAAATGAAAATTTTAAATATGACTTTTTGCTGTATGGCAATACTTCTAAGTTATAACGGTCATTCACAAGAAAAACATTATTACCAAGCGGATTTTACCATAGAAGAATTTAAAAATAGAAGAGCAGAAGTCTTTGAGTATATTGGAGAAAATGGAATTGCATTAATTCAAGGAGCAAGAAGTGTTGACGGTTTTGAAGCATTTCGTCAAACAAATACTTTTTATTATTTGAGTGGTGTAGAAAGTGGACACGCTTATTTATTGCTAAATGGTAAAAATAAAACCGCAACCATTTATTTACCGCATAGAGATGAGGGTAGAGAAAGGAGTCAAGGAAAAATATTAGCGGCAGAAGATGCCGAGTTAATTCAAAAACTAACAGGTGTTGAATTTGTAAAGTCAATTGAAAAGTTATCATCTGATTTGTTACGAGTTGGATTGATTAAAGACGAAATTCCAATTGTATTTACCCCGCTCGCTCCAGCTGAAACGGGTGGCGATAGTAGAGATGAGTTATTGTATGGCAGGGCGCGTGCAAATTCGGACCCATGGGATGGTCAAAAAACGCGCGAAGCACACTTTAAAGAATTGATAAATGAACGCTATCCGCAATTTGCTGTTAAAGATCTTTCTCCAAAATTAGATGCAATGCGATTGATAAAGTCCGAATCAGAAATTGAGGTGATTCGAAAAGCAACCCATATTTCAGGATTAGCTATAATCGAAGCAATGAAATCAACAAAGGCTGGAGTTTATGAGTATGAACTTGGTGCTGCTGCGAAATATGTGTTTTTTATGCACGGGGCACAAGGTGATGCATATCCGGCCATTATTGGGACGGGGACCAATGCATTTATGGGGCACTATTTTAGAAAAACGGATAAACTTCAGGATGGAGAATTGGTGTTGATGGATTATGCCCCAGATTATCATTATTATACAAGTGATGTTACAAGAATTTGGCCAGTAAATGGCAAGTTTAATAAATGGCAAACTGAATTATACGATTACATTGTCGCCTATAGAGATGCTCTTTTTAAATACGTTAAGCCGGGTGTAACGTCGAATGAGGTTTTGGATAAAGCAGGAAATGATATGAAAGCATATTTAAGAGGAAAAACGTTTTCCAACCCTAACCATTTAAAGGCTGTTGAAAAAGGAATAGAATTTAGAGGTCATTTCCAACATCCTGTAGGAATGGGTGTGCATGATGTCGGTAGAGTGCGAGGAGTAACTTTACAAAAAGGAATGGTGTTCACAATAGACCCAATGATTTGGATTCCAGAAGAGCGATTGTATGTGCGAATTGAAGACGTTGCTGTAGTTACTGAAACGGGAGTTGAAAATTTGAGTTCTTTTGTTCCTTCGAGTATTGAGGAGATAGAGAAAACAATTAAAGAAGAAGGATTGACAGAATTTAGACCGGCTAAAAAGTTACCGTTAAAATAAATGAATCAATTTGTTATTAAATTTGTGAATTTACTATCGGCCTCTGGTTTAAAATAGTTTCTTCTCTTTAAATTGTGTTGCTCTTTTTAGGAAAATGGAGTTAATAATTTGATAACATGACAATTGTCATGAAGTTTAAATTTGTTAATGTGTAAATTTAAGAAGTAATTTCTAATTAAAATTTCATCTATTAATGTAAACTTTAAATTTAATTATTATGAAAAAT